>NZ_WBSL01000001.1:865304-1235609 GCF_009377345.1 Deinococcus terrestris
TGGTCACACCTGACCTCCTGCCCCGCAACCCGGCACGTCTGAAGTGGAGACCAACCGACCTCAGCTCCTGGCCCCTTACCCTATTCCCATGCCCACCCTCCGCGACCAGATCCGCCGCGAGCTTCACGTCCTCCCCGAGATCGACCCCGCCGCCGAGGTGGAGCGCCGCGTGGCCTTTCTCGCGGACTACCTGCGGGCCACCGGCACACGCGGGTATGTTCTCGGCATCAGCGGAGGGCAGGACAGCACCCTAGCCGGGCGGCTGTGCCAGCTTGCCGCCGGGCGGGTGCAGGCGGAGGGCGGCGAGGCCACCTTCCTCGCGGTGCGGCTGCCCTATGGCGTTCAAGCGGACGAGGCGGACGCGCAGGCGGCGCTGGACTTTATCCAGCCCGACCGCACGGTGACGGTGAACATCAAGGCGGCGGCGGATGCCTCGGCCCAGGCCGCCGCCGACGCGCTGGGTCAACCCCTGCGGGACTTCGTGCGCGGGAACATCAAGGCCCGCGAGCGGATGGTCGCCCAGTACGCGCTCGCCGGGCAGGAGGGCCTGCTGGTCGTGGGGACCGACCACGCGGCAGAGGCGCTGACGGGCTTTTTCACCAAGTACGGCGACGGCGGCGTGGACCTCACGCCCCTGACGGGCCTGACCAAGCGGCAGGGAGCGCAGCTTCTCGCCCACCTCGGCGCTCCCGAGGCCACCTGGCGCAAGGTGCCCACCGCCGACCTCGAAGACGACCGCCCCGGCCTCCCCGACGAGGCGGCGCTGGGCGTGACCTACGGGCAGATCGACGCTTATCTGGAGGGCCGCGAGGTGCCGGAGGACGTTGCCGCGCGGCTAGAGCGGCTGTACCTGAACACCCGACACAAGCGCACCACACCCGTGACTCCCTTCGAGGACTGGTGGCGGGCCTGACCCGCATCCTGTGCCTGCATGGGGGTGGGCTGGACGCCCGGCAATGGCGGGGGCTGCGCGAGCGCCTGCCCGAGTTCGGGCTGCTGACCCCCGACCTCCCCGGCCACGGCACCCGCCGGGGCGAACGACTGACGCTGGAAGGGGCGCTGCAAACGGCGCTGGACGTGCTGACAGGCCGCCCCGCCCACATCGTCGGGCATTCGATGGGCGGGGCGCTGGCCCTGGAACTGGCGCGGCGGCACCCGGCACAGGTTCAGTCGCTGCTGGTGTCGGGAACGGTGGGACCGCTCAGTCCCGGTCAGGCGCGGCTGATGGCGTGGGCAGCCCGGCTCCCGCTGCCGCCCGGCCCGGCGCTGGGGCTGGCGCTGCGGCAGTTCCGGATTCCAGAGGCCGAGCAGCCCTGGGTGCGGGAGGCCCTCGCCCCCACCCTGGCCCCCGCGTGGCAGGCCGACCTCGTCCGGCTGATGGTGAGCCTCGCCCCGCCCGAGCCCTCCCTCGTCCGGACGCTGGTGCTCGTCGGCGCTCTGGAAACGCGCCCGGCCCGCACCGGGGCCGCGCGGCTGGCCCGGCAGTTGCAAACGGCTCCCGCGTGGCAGGTGCCGGGCGTGGGCCACGTCTGGAATCTGGAGCAGCCCGACCTCTTCGCGGAGGTCGTCCGAGGCTGGGTCCGGGGCGGGACCCTACCGGATAGATTGCGGCCCCTGCGCTGAGCCGGGCGGCCTACTCCCCGCCCCCGCGGGCCTCGCGCAGCAGCCAGATCCCCAGCAGGTCGAACAGCACCACGAAGGCCAGGCTGCCGAGCGCCGCCACCCACTCCCCGCGCCCCAGTTGCAGCACCAGAGCAATCAACCCGCCCACGTTGAGAAACGCCAGCATCACCAAGAGCAGCCCCGGCAGCATCAGCCCACCAGCGAGGCGGCGCGGGCCTCGACCTCGGCGGCGGCCCGGTCATCCTCGGCTTCGCGGAAGAAGATGGCGGCTTCCTGATAGGCGGCCCGTGCTTCCCCCCGGTCCCCCCCATACGCGGCCAGTTCGCCCCGCGCCCGGTGGAGGCATCCCAGCGTCATCGGGTCGTCGGCGGTGTGGGCGTCGGCCAGGGCATCTTCGAGCGCGGCGCGGGCCTGATCCCCTTCCCCCAGCGCGAGGTGACAGACCACGATTTTGTAGCCATTCACCGCCCGCTTGAAGGGTTGCTTGGTTTGCGGCAAGGCCCCGATCAGTGCCCGCTCCTCCCCGAAGAGCCGCAGCGCCGCCTGGTGCTCGCCCGCCAGCCGCTCCACCATGCCGAGCTGGTGCACGGCGATGTGCTCCCAGGGATCGCCCGCGTGGGCCTGGCGCAGCCGCCCATAGACCTCACGCGCCCCGGCGTGGTCACCCGTGTGCGCCAGGACGTAGCCCCAGGCCATCTGGCCTGCGCGGGAGGCGAGGAGGTCGGGGTCGGCCTCCAGGCGTTCCCGCGCCTCTCCCCAGTCCTCGCGGTCGATGGCGGCCCAGACTTCCGGCAACATGGCTCAGGATACGTCCGCGAGGGCCGCGAGGCGGTCCAGCAGCGCCGCCTTGGGCAGCGTGCCCACCACCGTGTCGGTGACCTCCCCGCCCCGCATCAGCAGCAAGGTGGGGATGCTGCGAACGCCGTAGCGGGCGGCCGACTGCGGATTCTCGTCCACGTTGACCTTGACCACGCGCACCTTCCCGGCACGTTCGCGGGCCACGTCCTCCAACACCGGCCCCATGACCCGGCACGGGCCGCACCACGGCGCCCAGAAGTCCACCAGCACGGGCACAGGCGCCCGCACATCCTGCGCGAAGGAGGCGTCGGTGCCGTCGTGCAGCCAGGGCAGCGCCGCCCCGCAGCGGGCGCAGGCGGGCACCTGCCCTTCGGGGACGGTCCGCACCCGGTTCTTGGCTCCGCAAACGGCGCAGGTCAGGACATCGCTCATGCCCCAGAGAAAGCAGACCCGTCCCGGCACAAAGGTGCCCCGGCTCACGGGCTGGGGTACGCTGCCCGTCGTGATCGACCGTTACCTCACCCCGGAGATGAAGACGCTGTGGAGCGAGGCGAGCAAGTACCGCGCGTGGCTGCGCGTGGAACTCGCCGCGATGGAGGCGCAGGCCCGGCACGGCGAGGTGCCGCCCACGGCCTTCGCCGCCCTGACCGCCCGCGCCGCCCAGGACCCGCTGGACGACGCCTTCGCCGCGCGGGTGGCCGAGATCGAGGCGGTGACCCGGCACGACATCGTGGCCTTTACCCGCGCCCTGACCGAGCGCTACGGCGAGGAGGCCCGCTTCATCCACCACGGCCTGACCAGCACGGACGTGGTGGACACGGCGCAGAACCTCCTGCTGGACGAGGCTTTCGGGCTGATTCTGGCCGACGTGCAGGCCCTGCGCGAGGTCTGCCGGGTGCAGGCGGTCGCGCACAAGCACACGCCCACGGTGGGCCGCACCCACGGCATCCACGCCGAACCGATGACCTTCGGGCTGAAGTTCCTGAACTGGATGGCGGCGCTGGACCGCGACCTGGAGCGGCTGCACTCGGCTCGGGAGCGGGTCCGGGTGGTGATGCTCTCGGGGTCGGTGGGCACCTACGCGCACGTCGCCCCGCAGATTGAGGAGGAGGTCGCCGCCGCCTGGGGCTGGCAGGCCGCGCCCGTCACCAACCAGACCCTCGCGCGGGACCGCCACGCGGAGGTTCTGTCGGCCCTCGCCATCCTGGGCACTACGCTGGAGAAGATCGCGGTGGAGATTCGCCACCTTCAGCGCTCGGAAGTCCGCGAGGCGATGGAACCCTTCGGCAAGGGGCAGACGGGCAGTTCGTCCATGCCGCACAAGAAAAACCCGATCCTGACCGAGAATGTGACGGGCTTCGCGCGGCTGCTGCGCGGGTACCTCGCCACCGGGCTGGAGAACGTGGCCCTGTGGCACGAGCGCGACATCTCCCATTCCAGCGCCGAGCGCGTCATCCTGCCCGACGCGACAAGCGCCGCGAGCTACGCCACCCGCCGCCTGACCGGGGTGCTGCGCGACCTCGTGGTGTTCCCGGAGCGGATGCTGCGGAACTTGAACGACCTCGGCGGGCTGGTCTTTTCCCAGCGGGTGCTGCACGCCCTGATCGACGAGAAGGGGATGAGCCGCGAGGCTGCCTACGACCTCGTGCAGCGGAACGCCCTGCGAAGCTGGGAGACGGGCGAGGGCCTGCGCGAGCTGCTGGGCGCGGACGCGGATAACCCGCTGAGCGAGGACGAGCTGAATGCGGCCTTTGACCTGGGGTGGTACCTACGGCACGTGGACGCCATCTATGCCCGCTTCGGGCTGTGAAGGGGATGACAGGATGAGTGAGCGAGTCTCCGTCGCCCTCGTCGGCGGCGATACCCCCCAGGGGGCCGAATTCCTGCGGCTGGCGCTGGCCCACCCAGGGCTGGAGGTGACCGGGGTGAGCGCCCGTACCCATGCCGGGCAGCCCGTTGCAGAGGCCTACCCTACCCTGCGCGGGGTGACCCGCCTGGGCTTCCGTGCCGCCGCCGATCTGGGAGAGGCCGACGTGCTCGTGCTGGCCGACGCGGTGGAGGATGGCCCAACGGAGGGCACCCGCCTGACGCTGGACCTCACGGGCCGCCGGGTGGCCGAGGCCCTGACCCCTGGCGCGGGCTGGGTCTATGGCCTGCCAGAGCGGATGCGGTCGGCGCTGCGCGGGGCCACGCGGGTGGCGGCGCCCGGCGACATCGCCACCGCCGCCGTGCTGACGCTCGCGCCGCTGCTGGAGCGCGGCGTGCTGCTGCCACGTGGTCTGCGCCTGACCGAACTGCGGGGGAGTTCCACGCCCGCCTTCGCCGTAGGTCACGACCAGGCGGATGAGATTGCCCGCGCCCTGCCGGGCCGCTTCCCGCTGGAGTTCACGGCGGCGCATCTGCCGGGGCTGACCGGGCTGCTGCTCCTCGCGGAAGCCTGGGTCCCCGACGGCTACAGCGACCGCGACGTGTGGAGCGCCTACCGTGAGGCCTACGCGGGCGAGGCCTTCGTGCGGCTGCTGCCAGGTGACACGCCCGATCCCGACCGGCTGCGCGGCACTCCCTTCATCGAACTGGGCACCTCCCTCGCCCTCGACTCGGGCCGGGTGCTGCTGACGGCGGCGCTGGACCCCAGGGGGCGCGGGGGCGCGGGGCAAGCCCTCCAGAGTCTCAACCTCGCGCTGGGGCAGCCGGAGGGAACCGGGCTCGACTTTACCGGGCTGCTGCCCTGACCCTCACGCCGGATGGGGCGGCACCCGCACGATGCTGAGCATGTAGCGCCCCAGCGCCTGAATCGCCAGGTAGAAGTGCTCGAAGTCGATGGGCTTGACCACGTAGCTCGCCGCGTGCGCCTGATACGAGCGCAGGATGTCCTCGTCGGCCTGGCTGGTGGTCAGGACGATCACCGGGATGGTCATCAGGTGGGGGTCGCGCTTGAGTTCCGCGAGCACCTCCAGTCCGTTCTTGCGCGGCATGTTGATGTCGAGCAGGATCACGTCGGGGCGCGGGCTGTCCTCGTAGCCGGGGGCGCGGCGCAGGAAGTCGAGGGCCTCGACCCCGTCGCGGGCCACATGCAGGCGGTTGGCGACTCCTGCCGACGCGAACGCCTCCTGGGTCAGGATGATGTCCGGTTCGCTGTCCTCGACGAGCAGGATCTCAATGGGAGTGGCGCTCGCCAGGGGGTGTGGGGGGTCTGCCATGCTCATAAGGGGGGCTCCTGTCTCTTCTGACCCCAGTCTGCGGGCCGAACCTGTTCCCCGCGCTGAGCCGCGCTTCACACGGGCGAAACCCAGCCTTGACCTGGCCTTGACGGTCGCGTCCGCTGGGGCCACCCCTGGCCCTGCCGTACCCTGGCCCTATGAACCTGCTGCAAGGTGCCCTGGGCGGCACCAGTTTCCCCGACCCCGAGCGGCTCCTCGCGGACCTGAGCTGGCAGGACGCCTCCCGCCCGGTCCCCGGCGTGCCCTACACGCTGGCCGAAGTGCTCGCGCACCTCGCGGGAACGGCCCGCGCCAGCCTCGACCTCGCGGCGGGGCGGGCCGAGGAATGGCCGGGGGACCTGGACCTCTGGCCGGGGGTCCGGGATGAGGCGCACTTCCGCACCCTCCTCACCGAGCTGCGGCTGGGGCTGACCGAGGCGCGTGCCCTGGCCGACTCGCCCTCCGACCGGGCGCGGGACATCCTGACTGACCTCGCCGCGCACAGCGCCTACCACTGGGGCCAGGTCGCGCTGCTGCGCCGGGTGCTGGGCGTGTGGCCGGAGAGCGAGTGACCGCCCCGTCCGTCCGGGTGGGTACCCTCAATCCCGCCAAGCTGCGCCCGGTCGCGGAGGTGTTCGGGGCGTGGTGGCCCGGCGCGGCCGTAGAGGGCGTCGCGGTCCCCAGCGGCGTGCCGGAGCAGCCTCTGGGCGAGGCGCAGACCCGCGAGGGAGCGCGGAACCGGGCGCGGGCGGCACTGGCCCACCTCTCCCCCGGCGCGGACGGCTGGGGCGTGGGGTTGGAGGGGGGCGTAGAGCTGACGGCAGATGAGGCCCGCCTTTTCGGAGTGGTGGCCGTCGCCCGGCGGCACTCGGGAGAGGTCCGGCTGGAGTGGTCCCGCACCGCCGACCTGCGCCTGCCCCCGGAGGTCGCGCGGCGGGTGCGCGGCGGCGAGGAACTCGGCCCGGTGATGGACGCGCTGCTGGGCACGGCGGGCATCAAGCGCGGCGTGGGCAGCGTGGGCGTGCTGACGGGCGGCCTGCTGACCCGCGCGGACGTGTGGCGGCAGGCGGTGATTCTGGCCGCGACCCCCTTGCGGGAAGGCGGCGGGTTGTACCCTGGGGCATGACGAACGAACCGCAGGTGATCAACAACGAGGCCGAGAACCGTTACGAGCTGCGCTCTGGAGACCGGGTGCTGGGCTTCGCCGAGTACCGCCCGGCGGGTCAGGCCCTGATGTTCAGCCACACCGAGATTGAGCCCGGCCACGAGGGACAGGGCCTGGGCTCGCGGCTGGTGCGCGGCGCCCTGGACGACGCCCGTGCCCAGGGCCGGGAGGTGGTGCCCATGTGCCCCTTCGTGGCGTCGTACATCCGCGAGCACCGCGAGTACGTGGACCTCGTGCAGCCGGGGCAGCGGGGCATCTTCGGGCTGTAATCGTCAGGATGGGAAGGCCCCCTCATCGCTTGAATGAGGGGGCATCTCACTTTCCGGGTCCTACGTTGTTTCCGGCCGCACCGTCGGGCCGCCCTCGTTCAGGTCGGCCTCGGCCCGCTGCTTGAGGGGATTGCGCTCGGTGATCGCGGTCTCGGCCTCCGAGCCGGGCACGGTGGGGGCGCCCGGCACCGGGGCGGGGAGCAAGCGCCCCCCGAGTGCCAGCAGGTCGGCGGTGAGCTGCGGGGCGAGGGCCTGGGCGTAGCGCAGGATCAGGGCAGGGCCGCCGATCATCGTCTCGGCGTCGCCGCGCACCAGGGCGTCCACGATGCGGCGGGCGGCCTCGGCCGCGTACAGCGAGATCACCGGAGCGTTGTCCACGGTGGCGAAGAGGGCGTACTCCTTCTCGGCCTGCCCGGTGACCCCGGCGTGGCGTGGGCTGCCGGTCCGCATCAGGCCGGGGCAGACGGTGGTCACGCCCACCCCCTCCCGCGCGAGTTCCGCCCGCATGGCCTGGCCCAGCCCCGCCACCGCGAACTTGCTTACCGAGTACGGGGCGAGGTGCGGGACGCCGACCTTGGCCCCCACCGACGCCACGATCAGAACCCGCCCACCCCGCGCCCGCAGGAAGGGCAGCGCCGTCCGCGTCAGCCGCAGCGGGGCGAGGGTGTTGACCTCCAGCGACTCGCGGAAATGCTCCTCGGTCATGTTCTCCAGCGGTCCCACCGTGATAATTCCGGCGTTGTTCACCAGCACGTCGAGGCGGCCGTGCTGACGGTTGGCCTCTTCGACGGCGCGGCGCACGTCGGCGTCCACGGTCACGTCGCCCGTGACGGTGTGAACGGTGGCCCCGCGGCCCCGCAGGTCGGCGGCGGCGCGGTCGAGGTCGGCGGCGGTGCGGGCGAGCAGGGTCAGGCGGGCGCCCCGCGCGGCGAACTCTCGGGCCAGGGCCAGTCCCAGGCCGCGCGAGCCCCCGCTGATCAACACGCTGCGGCCCCGCAGGTCAAAGGGGGAAGCGAGCAGGCGGCGGGCGCTCAACAGGCCCACCCCAGCGGCCAGCAGCAGACGCTTGGGCACTCTCATACGGCTTCCGTCCGGTTCCGGAACACCAGAAAGCCGTCATGGTTCCTACTCCCTCCGGTCGGATGTGCAGGTTGCCAGGTCAACCTTTCCATCGGAATTCGCTTCATACCCCCGAGTGTGCCCGCCCCCCGGCCGCAAACTCCCTAGAGTGAAGGCATGGACAACCCGCCCACCCTCTTCGAGCGCATCATCGCCCGTGAGCTGCCGTCGGACATCGTGTACGAGGACGAGCGCTTTATCGCCATCCGCGACATCGCGCCCAAAGCGCCCCTTCACCTGCTGGTGATTCCCAAACAGGTCACGGCCCGCGTGGACGAGATCACCGACCCCGCCGAGATGGGTGAGCTGTGGCTGACCGCCGTGAAAGTCGCGCGGCAGCACGCGGCTGACTTCCGGCTGGTCGTGAACTGCGGCGCCGGGGCCGGGCAGATGGTCTTTCACACCCACGTCCATATCCTGGCGGGCTGGGACGGAGCGCCGGAAAGTGACGTGCTGTGATTCTCCAGCCCTTTCAGGCGGTCCTCTTCGACCTCGACGGCGTGCTGGTCGACAGCGAGGAGCTGGCGAACGGGGTGTGGGTGGAATTGCTGGCCGAACATGGGCTGAGGCTCGACCGCGCCCTGTTCATGAGCCGGGCGGTGGGCAGCACCCACGCGGCCCTCTTCGACTGGTTGCGGGCCGACTACGGCTGGGAGCAGCCGGAGGGTTTTCTCCCCGACCTCGACGCACGGCTGGCGCGGGCCTTTCACGCCACCCCCGCCATCGAGGGCGCGGCTGACACGCTGGTGGCCCTGCGGCGGGCGGGCCTGCCCTTCGCGGTGGCGAGCAACAGCCTGCGGTCACGTCTGCACCTCAAGCTGGAGGCGGCGGGCCTAAGCCTGCTGGTGGGCGAACACGCCTATGACCCCGCGCATGTGCAGGGGCGGGGCAAGCCGCTGCCGGACCTGTACAGCTACGCCGCCGAGCGCTTGGGGGTCTCCCCCACCCGCTGCCTCGTCGTGGAAGACAGCGTGACGGGCGTGCTGGCAGGTGTCAGTGCTGGGGCGACCGTGTGGGGCCTTCTCGCAGGCGGGCACATTCACCCGGACAGTGGGGCGGCATTGCGGGAGGCGGGGGCGGTGCGCGTGCTCAGCGACCACGGGGAGCTGCGGGCAGCGCTGGGGCTGACGGTGGTGGCGTAAGGACGTAGGGAAAACCCCACCTTCACGCCATCGGCAGCTCGATCATGCCGCCCTCTTCCCCGCGTCCCTCCATGCGGGCGGTCACGGCGAGGCCGGTCGGCGTCTGGGCCAGTCCGCCTTCGGCCGTCTCACGCAGCTCGGCGGGCATCAGGCGGCCCACCGAGGCCATCGCGCCGACCACCTCGTCGGGCGGGATAAAGGATTCGAGTTGCGCGAGGGCCAGTTGCGCTGCGCTCACGGCGTGAACGGCGAAGAAAGCGTTGCGGCTCACGCAGGGCACCTCCACGTAGCCGCCCACCGGGTCGCACACCAGCCCGATGGTGTTCATCAGGGCCAGGGACGCGGCGTGAACGGCGGCGCGGGGGGTGCCCCCCAGCAGTTCCACGACGGCGGCAGCGGCCATCGCGGCGCTGGAACCGATCTCGGCCTGACAGCCGCCCGCCGCGCCCGAGATGAACATGCGCTTGCTGATCGCCTTGCCCACCCCGGCGGCGAGGATCATGGGGTCTACGAGCTGCTCGTCGGGGAGGCCAAGGTGGTCGGCCACGCCCAGCAAGGCCCCCGGAATGGTTCCCGCGCTGCCCGCCGTGGGCGCGGCGACGATGCGGCCCATGCGGGCGTTTTCCTCGTTCACGGCCATCGCGTACGCCTGCACACGCTTCAACAGCGGGGCGTCCAGCGCGTCGGGGGCGTCCCACAGGCCCTTGGCGTTCCAGCCCACCATCCCGGTGATGCTCCTCGCGTCCGAGGCCAGCCCGCGCTCCACCGACGCCCGCATCTCCCCGATGCGGCGGCGCATCTCGGCGCGGATGTCTTGCGGGTCCAGGCCCGTCTCGGCGCAGTCCTGCGCGAGCACCCACGCAGAGGCGGGAGCGGGGGCGTTCATCAGGTCGTGCAGGGTGGTCATGGGCGCTCCTCCGGGGGCAGGGAATTGGGAGTCGGGAGGTCAGGGAGAGGCCGGGCCTCAGCCGTCCATCAACTTGGGCAGCAGGCGTACCCAGTCGGCGTCGGGCCAGCGGCCGAAAAAGGAGAGGGCCTCGGGGCTCAGGGGCGCGTCGAGTTCGATGGCGACGAGGGCCTGTCCGCCCCGCGCCGCGCGGGTGCAGGTCAGGGTGGCGATGTTGACCCCGTCGGCGGCGACCGTGGCCGCAATGCGGGCGATCATGCCCACCGCGTCGGTGTAGCGCAGCAGCAGGGTGGGGGCCGCCCCGCTGAAGTTCACGCCGAGGCCCTGCACGTGGGTCACCAAAATAACGCCGCCGCCCGTCGAGCTGCCCTGCACGGTCACGCGCCCGCTGTCGCCCTGCACCTCAAGGTGCGCGGTGTTGGGATGCACGTCCCCGAGGTCCACGTCGCGGAACTCGACGCCCAGCCCGGCGGCCTCGGCCTCCTCGAAGGCGCGGGGCAGGCGGGGATCGTCGGGGGCATAGCCCAGGAGCCCCGCCACCAGCGCGAGGTGGGTGCCGTGGCCCCGGCCCGTCTTGGCAAAGCTGGCGTGCAGGCCGATCACGGCCCGGCGCGGGGCCTCGCCCAGCAGATGGTGGGCCACCAGCCCCAGGCGGCACGCGCCCGCCGTGTGGCTGCTGCTCGGCCCGATCATCACCGGGCCGATCATGTCGAGAAGGGACATGGAGGAAGTATAGGCAACCCCCATGAGGGGCGTCCGGGGCCGGGGGACGCGGGGTGGAGGTGGGGAGGGCGGCCGGGGAAAGACGCGTGCGGGCTTCTGGGAAGTCTGGACATGGAGAGGATGAGCCGCGCTTGCCCCCCTCCCCGGCCCTCTGCTGACGCACCTCCGCGAATCCCCCGCGAGGAGGGGCAAAACATCTGCCCAAACGCTTTGCTTGGCTGTGCCATCACACCAGGAAGCACCGAAATGAATAAGCCGCCGCCCACCCGAGGCGGCAGCCCAAGCAATCGGTCTTACTGCTCTTCGCTTCCGTCCGTCATCTCGGAGAGGTTCTCGCGCAACTCATCCAGCTTGCCTTGCCCGGCTTCCCCTGAGAGGCCGTTGGCGTCCATGTTGCCGGTCGCGCCTTGCATCCCTTCTTCCACGATCTCGGTCTGGTTGGTGGCGTAGGTGTGGCCCTGATCCTGGGCAGCGTCGTTGCCGTCGCGGTTGCGGTTGTCAGTCATGCCCCAGGGTGGGCCGGGCGGGGGCGGGGGCGGATGTGGAGGGCGCGGCGGCGAATCTTAATCCAGCGCCGAGAGCAGCGCCCGTCCGCTGACCCCCGGCTGCCCCAGCGCGGCGCGGGCGAGGGGGAAGCGGACCCGGTTGGGCGCATGGGCGAAGAGGCGCAGCATGGTCCGGGCCAGCCCTCCGGCGTCCATGCGCGGGGCGAGGAAGCCGTGCCACTGCTCGGCAGGTAGGCGGAAAAAGGCAGAAAAGAAGGCGGGCAGGGCGTCGCCCGGCAGGGCCAGCAGCGCGTCCACCCCCAGCAGGGCGACCTCGCGGGCGGCGCGGCGCTCGGGGGGCCACAGGGCCTCCCACCCGGCGCGGGTGGCGGCGGCGGGACCGCAAGTGGCGAGCGTTTCTGCGACCGCCTCCGCCACCACGGGCGCGTCGGTCAGCGCCCCCGCCACCTGAAAACCGCTCACCGGATGCACCAGCCCCGCCGCCGACCCGAAGGCCAGCCACGGGCCGGGCCGGGGAGCCGCCGTGTTCATGGGAAAGGCGACCCATTCGGTGTGCTCGACCTCGCGCGGGGGCGTACCCTGAGCGGCGAGGCGGGCGTACAGGCGCTCGCGCAGCAGCCCTCTCGTGAGGCCGGGCCGGGCGATCAGGCTGGTTTCCTCCACGAGGTAGCGGTCGCCGCCCAGGTGCATGGTATAGAGGAAGGTCGGCTGGGCGCGGACCTCGGCGGAGGGGAGGTGCCCGGCGCGGTAGTCCATCCACACCATGCCGCCGGGAGGTCCGGGGGGGCGGTCGAAATGGGCGACCACGCCGTAAGCCGTCTGGAGGGCCGCGCCGCCTGGCCGCAGCGGGGCACCCAGGCTTCCGCCGTGGCCCCCCGCGTCCACGACGACGGAGGCCCGCCATGCCTCGCCATCCTTGCCGTGAACCTCCCACCCGTCCCCCACCCGCGCCGCGTGGACGACGTGGCCGCGCGTCCAGCACAGGCCGCCCCCCGCCCGCGCCAGCAGCCCCTCCAGCAGCCGGGCATTGTCCAGCAGGGCGTATGGGCGCAGCAGAGGGGTGGCCTCGGCCCCGGCGTAGACGCGCACGTCGCTCCAGACCTGCGCGAGGGCTTTGCGGGCGGACGCAGGCACCTCGTCCAGCCACGCGCCGTAGGTCGCCGGAAAGGGACGGGGCGCGTGTGGGGCCACCAGGCGCACGCTCAGGCCCCGCGCAGCGCACTCGGCCGCCAGCGCGACCCCCGCCGGGCCTCCCCCCACGACGAGCACGTCCGTCCCTGCCGCTGTCATCCCCGGCAGGCTAGCGCGGCACGCGGGCGCCGGAGTGTGGGGGTTCGTGCGGCCGGGCTGACGGCGGGTGCGCTCCGGCTCAAGGGCGCCTCAAGCCCGAGTGTGCCCCCTGCGCCAACCGCGCCGCCGCAGGCCCGCTAGCCTCCGCCCATGCCTTCCCGCTTCGTTCGCCGCCTGCTGCCCGGTCTGGGCCTGCTCGCCCTGGGCCTCACCCTCGCCGCCTGCTCGGGCCAGACGGCCGGGGGGAGCGCCCAGAACCTTCTCAACGCGGCCGTCAGCACCCGTGGGCTGGAGGTCACCCGCGAGCAGCAATACGGCCCGGACACCCGTAACGTGCTGGACGTGTACGCGCCGCCGAACGCGCAAAATGCCCCGGTCGTGCTGTTCGTCCACGGCGGCTCGTGGCAGGGCGGCGACAAGGACGGGCACAAGTTCGTCGGGGAGAGCCTCGCGCGGGCGGGGTACGTGACGGGCGTGATGAATTACCGCCTGGCGCCGCAAAACCGCTACCCCGCCTACATCCAGGACACCGCCGCCGCGCTGCGGTGGATGCGCGACAACGCGGCGAAGTTCGGCGGCAACCCGGACAACCTGTTCGTGAGCGGGCACTCGGCCGGGGCCTTCAACGCAGTGGAGGCCGTGGTGAACGAGCGCTGGCTGCGCGAGGCGGGGGTGCCTATCCGGGCCGTGCGCGGTGTGATCGGCATCGCGGGGCCGTACTCCTACGACTTCCGGCAGTTCCAGAGCCGGGTCGCCTTCCCCGAGGGCGGCACCCCTGACGAGATCATGCCCGACCGCCACGTGCGCCCGGACGCGCCGCCCCACCTGCTGCTCGTCGCGGAAAACGACACCACCGTCCACCCGCAAAATGCCCTGAACATGGAGGTGGCCTTGAAGCGGGCCGGGGTACCCGTGACCCGCACGGTCCTGCCGCGCCTCAACCACATCACGGTCGTGGGGGCGCTGGCCCGGCGGCTGACCTTCCTGGGGGGGACGCGGCAGCAGGTGATCGAATTTATTGAGAAGAACCGACTGCGGTAAAACCTGCCTTCTCTCCCCACCCAGGCCCGTGCCCCCACCGGAAGCGCGGGCCTCTTTTCAGGTTCAGGGGGAGCAGCGGTCAGCCACGCACGCCAGACGGAGACGACTCGGCCTGAGCCCCCATCGCCTGCGGCACGAGTTGCCGCCAGCTCTGCACATTGCCCACCTGCACCGTCACGAAGCGCTCCAGCGCCCGCCATAGCGCGGGCCGCTCGTCTTGCGGGACTGGGTGCTCCATGCTGACCCGCACCGAGCGGCGCACCACGTTTCGCAGGAAATCCAGGCTGGCCGGGGGGTAGGGGGGCAGGCTGGAGCACCCGCCGCACAGCAGTTGCCCCCCCAGCGGATCGGGGTGCGCGGGGTCGGGGGCGCCGCAGCGGGCGCAGCGCGAGGTCTGGAGGACGAAGCCCGCCAGCCCCAGCAGCTTGTAGCTCATGACCAGCGCGACCCACTCGGGGTCCGGCTGGTGCGAGACGCCGCGCAGCGCCCCCGCGAACAGGTCGAACGCCTGCTCGGAGAACTCGCCCTCCTGAAACAGGGCATCGGCGAGTTCGGCCATCAGGTGCGCGAAGGCGTAACGCTCCGGCTCGGCCAGGCGGGGCAGGGCGCCCTCCAGCACCGCCTGCTGCACGGTGGCGAGGTCGGCCTGGGGGGTCTGGTAAAGCTGTACGCCGACATGGTGAAAGAGGTTCAGGCGGCTGCTCAGGGCGCCGCGCACGCCCCCGCGCGCGATGGCCTTGACCTTGCCTTGCGGGGTCAGCAGCGTCACGACGATGTCCCCGGCGGGCGTGACGCGCCGCCGGATCACGATGCCGCTGCGGTTGGCGCTGCGCGATCTCACGGGAAGCAGTCTAGGGCGGCAGGAGCCGGGCGAGGGGGCGAGCGGGCACGGTTGGGGCCGCCCGCTTCCTGCGTGACGAACGGCTGAAACTCCCCCCACGTTCGGGCCTCCTGCCCTCCCGTACACTCGGCCCCATGAGCGACACGCCACCCAAGAACCACAGCGCCCGCGACGTGTTGCGGGAACTGTTTCCGGAGTCGTACCGCGAACTGTTCGGGGAAGCGCAGGGCCAGGACTCGCCCCTGACCCTGGGCCTCTACCCGGTGGCCGACGGACGGCTCGCCCTCGTCCACGGCGACCAGCTCGCCGAGTTCTCCCCGCTGGACCCCAAGGGCAAGAATGCCCTGCACTGCGACCTGTGCCACTTCACCCGTTCGCGGCAGGAGGCGGCCTTTTACCGGGTGGTCGTGGCCGCGCGGCGCACCCGCTACGTGACCCTGTGCCTGGACACGGCGGCCTGCCAGCGCCGGGCCGGAACGCGCGGGCTGGCGACCCTGGCCGACCGCATCTTCCCCATCGAACCCAGCTACGCGGACTGAGTGACCCCCTCCCCCACGCCTATCCCGTAATCTGCCGCATGGAAACCGTCTGGGCCGAACTGGAGCTGATGCGCGGGCCGCTCGTCGCCTTTGTCCTCAGCGGACTGATCGGCTGGGAGCGCGAGCAGCGCCGCCGGGGGGCGGGCCTACGGACCTACATCCTGATCGGGGTGAGCGCGGCCCTGTTCGTGGTCCTGGCCGACACCCTGATCGTGCGCTTCTCGGACAACTCGGAGCTGGTGCGCTTTGACCTCGTCGGCGTGCTGGGCGCGGTCGTCAGCGGCGTGAGCTTCCTGGGGGCCGGGGCAATTTTCTCGGACCGCAGCGGCGGGCAGGCCAAGGGGCTGACGACCGCCGCCGGGATGCTTGCCACCGCCGGGGTGGGCGTGGCGTGCGGCCTGCACCTATATGTACTGGCGACTGGGGCCACCCTGCTGATTCTGTTCACCCTGGGCGTATTGGGACGGCTGGCCGACCGGCACAAGCCAGAAGAGGAGCGGGGAAACTGAAGGAGAGGCAAGGGCCGCCTTCATCCTCCAGATTGGATACAATATCCAGGTGCCTCCCTCCTTTGAGCGCCCTACGCTGGTCCGCGACGGGGTCTATGACCACCTGCGCCGGGCGGTGCTGGACGGCGACTTCCTGCCCGGCGAGCGGCTGGGCGAGGCCGAACTGGGCGCCCGCTTGGGCGTGAGCCGGACCCCGGTGCGTGAGGCGGTGATGCGCCTGACGCAGGAAGGGCTACTCGTCGCGGAAGCGAACAAGGGGGTGCGGGTGCGGCAGGTCAGCGCCGAGGAAGCCCGCGCCACCTACGTGGTGCGCGAGGAACTCGACGGGCTGGCGGCGGCGCTCGCGGCAGCCAACCACACTGCTCAGGACGCCCGGCACCTGGAGGAGGCACTCGCCCGGCTCGGCGCGGCGCGGAAGGAGGACTACCGGGTGCAGACCCGGCTGGACCTCGCCTTTCACGCGGCGGTGACGGCGGCGGCGCACAATTTTCCCCTCGCGGAGCTGGCGCGGGGCCTGGAGCAGCGCGTGGCCCTGATCAAACACCAGACCCGCACCTACAACGCCCACCCGGACACGGCGGCGGGGCACGCGGCGATTCTCGCGGCGGTGCTCGCCCGCGACGCGGAGGCGGCCAGAGATGCCGCCCGGCGCCATGTCCGCACCTTCGCCCCCCTCGTGCTGGAGAACCTCGGAGTCCACCCCCATGCTTGACCAGATCTACCGCAAGGCCGTCCTGACCGTCTCAGGACAGAAAGTCGTCGAAGACCTCGTGCGCTCGCGCGGCTGGGGAATGGCCCAGCGCTTCGTGGCGGGCGAGGACGCCGCCTCTGCCATCCGCGCCGTGCAGGACCTGGGGCGGGACGGCATTCTCGGGAACCTCGACCTGCTCGGAGAATTCGTCGCCTCGCCGGAGGCCGCCAACGAGTTCGCGGGCAAGGTGCTCCACCTCCTCGACGAGGCGCACGCGGCCGGGCTGACCCCCTACGTCAGCGTGAAGCTCTCCAGCGTGGGCCAGGGCCAGACAGTCGAGGGTGAGGACCTCGGCCTGAGCAACGCCCGGCGCATCGTGGGGCGGGCCAGGGAGTACGGCGGGTTCGTGTGCCTCGATATGGAGGACCACCCCCGCGTGGACCAGACCCTCGCGCAGTTTCGCCTCCTCGTGGGTGAGTTCGGGCACGCGCATGTCGGCACGGTCCTCCAGAGCTACCTCTACCGCTCGGAGGCCGACCGGGACAGCCTGGACGACCTGCGGCCCAACCTGCGCATCGTGAAGGGCGCGTACCTCGAACCCGAGTCGGTCGCCATGCCCGACAAGGCGGACGTGGACGCGAGTTACCGCCGACTCGTGTACGCGCATATGAAGGCCGGGAACTATGTCAACGTCGCCACCCACGACGAGTCCATCATCGAGGACGTGAAGCTCTTTGCCCTCGCGCACGGGATCAGCAAGGACGCCTTCGAGTTCCAGATGCTCTACGGCATCCGGCGCGACCTGCAACAGGACCTCGCGCGGCAGGGCTACCGGGTGCGGGCGTACATCCCCTACGGGCGCGACTGGTACCCCTACTTCTCCCGCCGCATCGCGGAAACGCCGCGCAACGCCGTCTTTGTGCTGCGCGGCATGCTCAAGGGCTGAGGAGGGAGCGGGGCGTGTTGTATCCCGACGGCGGCCATGTGAACGGCTTTTACCTGGGGCAATTCCTGGGGATGCTGGGCTGGCGTTCCGGGCAGGCGGCGCACCCGCTGACCTACCTCGACCCCGACAGCGAGGTGGGGCTGGACACGCTCGCGGCGCTGCTCTTGCCGCACCTCGACGCGCTGGGGGAAGCGCAGGAGGCGGCGCTCTCGCGCACCTGGGCCTACGCCCTGACCGAATTCGACGACCGCGACCTGGGGTGGTTCCTGCTGGGCCGCCTGCCCGAGTCCCCCCGGCACCCCCGCGCCTTTCTCGCGGGCCTCGCCCGCCGCCTCTTTCCCGGTGGCCTGCCCGACCCCGGCCCCCACGCCCGGCGGCTCGACCGCCCCGGCGATTCCCTCTTCGACCTCGTGCCGCCGCCCGAGCGCGGCTTCCGGAGTGCCCCATGATCAAAGTTCAGGACTACCGCCCCCAACCCTTCACCGATTTCACCCAGCCCGAGAACGTGCAGGCCTATCAGGAGGCGCTGAAAAAAGTCCGCGCCGAACTCGTGGGCAAGCATTATCCGCTGATCATCAACGGCGAGAGGGTGGACACCGCCGAGCGGCTCACCTCGCTCAATCCCTGCGACACCTCGGAAGTGGTGGGCACGACCGCCAAGGCGACCATCGAGGACGCCGAGCGTGCCCTGCAAGGGGCCTGGGACGCCTTCGAGAGCTGGAAGAAGTGGGACATGGACGCCCGCGCCCGCATCCTGCTGAAAGCCGCCGCGATCCTCAAGCGCCGCCGCCTGGAAGCGTGCGCCCTGATGAGCATCGAGGTGGGCAAGAACTACGCCGAGGCCGACGTGGAGGTCGCGGAAGCCATCGACTTTCTGGAGTACTACGCCCGCAGCGCGATGAAGTACGCGGGCTTCGGGGCCGCCGAGACGACGTGGTTCGAGGGCGAGGAAAACGGCCTGCTGTACCTGCCCCTCGGCGTGGGCGTCTCGATCTCGCCTTGGAACTTCCCCTGCGCGATCTTTATCGGGATGGCCGCCGCGCCTATCGTGGCCGGAAACTGCGTGATCGCCAAGCCCGCCGAGGACTCGGGCTTGATCGCCGGGTTCATGGTGGACATCATGCTGGAAGCCGGGCTGCCCGCCGGAGTGCTGCAATTCCTGCCGGGCGTCGGCAAGGAGGTGGGCGAGTACCTCACCACGCACGCGAAGACGCGCTTTATCACCTTCACCGGGTCGCGGGCCGTCGGATTGCACATCAACGAAGTGGCCGCTAAGACCATGCCCGGCCAGAAGTGGATCAAGAAGGTGATTCTGGAACTCGGCGGCAAGGACGCGATGATCGTGGACGAGACGGCGGACCTGGAGGTCGCCGTGACCGCCGCCGCGCAGGGCGCCTTCGGCTTCAACGGCCAGAAGTGCAGCGCCATGAGCCGCCTGATCGTGGTGGACGAGGTGTATGACGCGGTGGTCGGTCAGTTTGTCGAGCGGGCTAAAGCCTTGAAGATCGGCACGGGCGAGGAGAACGCCAACGTGACCGCCGTGGTCAACCAGATGAGCTACGACAAGATCAGCGGCTATCTGGACCTCGCCCCGCAGGAGGGCAAGGTGCTGCTGGGCGGCCAGCCTCTGGGCGAGGTGAACGGCAAGCAGGGCTACTACATTCAGCCGACCATCGTGGGGGACGTGGACGCGCACGCCCGGATCGCGCAGGAGGAGATTTTCGGGCCGGTCGTCAGCGTCCTGCGGGCGCGGGACTGGGAGCACGCGTTGGAGATCGCCAACGCGACCGAGTACGGGCTGACGGGTGGGGTCATCAGCAACAAGCGCGAACGGCTGGAGCAGGCCCGGCACGAGTTCGAGGCCGGGAACCTGTACTTCAACCGCAAGATCACCGGGGCCATCGTGGGCGTGCAGCCCTTCGGCGGGTACTACATGAGCGGCACGGATTCCAAGGCGGGCGGGCCGGACTACCTCGCCAATTTCCTGCAACTCAAGAGCGTGACCGAGCGCTGGTGAGCTGGCCGGAAAACTCAGCCATGGGAGGGCGGACACCGGGATGGGTGGCCCGCCCTCTCCTCTGTGACGTGAGGCCGGACGGACGCAGAAGCATAGACGAATGAATCACGCTTCGGGCCGAATGTGCGGCGCCACTGCGCCGTTTCCAGAGGCCCAGACCGCAAATCTGACTGATTCTTGACTGGGTGCATTTCTGTCTAGACCGGGTGGAGGTGTGCCTCTCACTGCGCTCTAGTATTCGCCCCACATTCCATTCATCTGAGCAGGATCTTCCTCCCAGTTCCTTCTGCACCGGGGACCGGCGCGGCCGATTTCGTCTATCGCCTTCTCACTTTTCCAGAGGTTTTCATGACGCACACCCGCACCCTGCTCGCTGCCACCCTCGCCCTGACGCTCGCTGCCTGCGGCCAGCAGACCCAGGCCCCGGCGCCCGTCGCCGCGACGCCCGCCCCCACCGCCGACGAGGCCATTGCGGGCGCGTACCTCGTGGGGTTCAGGGAGAGTGCGCTGGGTGCCCAGAGCCTGAGTGCCCAGGAGCTGGCAGCGCAGGCGCAGCTTCAGGCGCAGGCGATCACTGCTGCGGGCGGCGTGCTGACCAGCCAGTGGTCCGAGATCAGCGCGGCGGCGGTGCGCCTGAGCCCCGAGGCGCTGCGCAAGCTGGAGGGCAACCCCCTGGTGGAGTACGTGGAACCCGACCTCAAGCGGGTCGCACTGGGTCGCCGCAGCGGAACGACCGACGCGCAGGTGGGCGGCGGCCTGAGCGCTCAGGGCCTCTCGGCGCAGGCCACGCCCCTCTATGCCCCCAGCGGCGAGTACACCTGGGGCGACAACGCGCTGCGCGTCTCGCAGATGCGGGCGAGTGGCTACACCGGGGCGGGCGTGGCCGTGTGCATCGGGGACACCGGCATTGACGGCAACCACCCCGAGTTCGCCCGCAAGCTCAAGGGCTTCCGGAACTTCACCGGCGAGGCGGGCCGGGGCGACGCCTACCTCCTGAACGACGTCAACGGGCACGGCACGCACGTTGCCGGAACGGTGTTCGCCCAGTACGGCGCCGGAACGGGTGCGGCCGGGCAGCAAGGCGGTATGGACGCGAACGGCGTGGTCGGCGTGGCGACGGGCGTGAACCTGTACATGGCCCGTGTGCTGGGGGACGACGGCTCGGGCAGCTCCAGCGGGATCATCAACGGGGTGAACTGGTGCGCGGCGCAGCTCAAGTCGCAGGGCGGCACCGAGGCCAAGGTCGTGATCAGCCTGTCGCTGGGCGGGGGCCGCGCCAGCCAGACCGAGCAGCGGGCCTACACCAGCGTCCACAACAAGGGAGCCCTGATCATCGCCGCGACCGGCAACGACGGCGCCGCCGTGTCCTACCCCGCCGCCTACACCAACGTGGTCGGCGTGGGGGCCATCGACAGTGCGGAAGCCAAGGCCGACTTCTCCAACTTCGGCACCCAGGTTGATCTGGTCGGCCCCGGTGTGGGCGTACTCAGCTCGGTGCCGTTGGGCCACGGGACCAGGGCGAGCGCCTCGGGCGGCGGGGTGACCTTTACCGACGTGCAGGCGGCCGACCTCAGCGCCAAGGCCACCTTCACGGGCACGGTCGTGGCGGCAGGCGGCACCAACGAGCTGTGCGGCGTCGGCACGCGCAACGCGGCCCTGAGCGGCAACATCGCCCTGATCGCCCGTGGCACCTGCTCCTTCGAGGAAAAGGTCGCCAACGCGGTCGCCAGCGGCGCAAAGGCCGTCATGCTCTACAACAACGCCGCCGGGCCGCTGGGCATGAGCCTGACCAACAGCCCCAGCGTGCCCGTCGTGGGGATCACCCAGGCCGACGGCCAGGGCCTGCTCGCCAAGCTGCCCACCTCCGGCACGGTCAGCGTGACGGGCGCGGACTACGAGTACTTCAACGGCACCTCCATGGCGACCCCGCACGTCAGCGCCGCCGCCGCCGCCGTGTGGGCCGCCAAGCCCACGCTGACCAACGCGCAGCTCCTGAGCCTGCTGACCTCCACCGCCAAGGACCTGGGCACGGCGGGCAAGGACAACAACTTCGGCCACGGGCTGGTCAACCCGCTGAGGGCGATCACGGGGCAGTAAACCAGACCTTCCAGGGGGCCGCCCTCCATATTGGAGAGCGGCCCTTCGGGTTGACCTGCGCTGGCCCGCGCCCTGGGGATCAGGTCTGCGCGATGAGCCGGTCCACGATCAAGGCTCCCCCCAGGACCGCCGGAATCCCGCCGCCGGGATGGACCCCGGTGCCGACCTGCCACAGCCCCGGCGCCCGGCGGTAGGTCTGTGGGTGCAGGGGACCGCCGCGCCACACGGGGAGCGCCGCCCCGTAGATCGCCCCGCCCGGATGCCCACCCGCCGCGTAGTGGGCCGGAGGCAGGGCCACCACGTCCCGCGCCGAGGCGAGCAGGCCGGGCACGCCGAGCAAGTGCTCGACCCGCCCCACCTGACCGCGCACCCAGGGATGATCGGGGCCGAGGTCACGCCCGGTCGCCGGGGCCGTGAGCAGCACGGCGAGGCGGGGACCGTCCGCGTGGACGAGGGCCAGTGTGTCGGGTGGCAGCGCCCCAGCCCTGACCGCGGCCCGGAACACTCCGAAGTCGGCGGGGGGCAGGACCGAGGTCGCGGGCAACCCCGACTCCCCCGGCAGCGCGGCGTAGAGGGCCACCCCGCTCACGGTGCGGCGGTGGGCGGGGGAACGGACGGGGCGGCCTAGCAATCCGGCCAGCCGGGCCGGGTCTAGGGCGCTCACCAGGAGGTCGTGGCGCCGCTCCTCCCCGCCGCGCAGGGAGAGGCTGCCGCGCCCGGCGCCGACCCGCACCACCTCGGCCCCCTCCAGCACCCGCACGCCCCGCGCCCGGCCAAGGGCCAGGAGGGTGTCCAGCAGGGCACCCATGCCGGACGCGGGCCGGGCCACGTCCCCCGCAGCGAGCGCAGGAATCAGCGCGTAGAGGGAGGGCGCGTCCTGCGGCGCGAGGCCCGCGTTGAGCGCATGCGTCCCCACCGCGTGCGCCAGCGCCGGGGGCAGCCGCCGGGAGTGCACCCAGGCTGAAGCGGTGAGGTGCCCCCCGGTCGCCCGGAAGAGGGCCGCACTCGCCCGCCGAAAGATGGGGTCGGTCAGGTGGGG
This sequence comes from Deinococcus terrestris, assembly GCF_009377345.1. Classification (NCBI taxonomy): domain Bacteria; kingdom Thermotogati; phylum Deinococcota; class Deinococci; order Deinococcales; family Deinococcaceae; genus Deinococcus; species Deinococcus terrestris. The sequence goes on from NZ_WBSL01000001.1 coordinate 887,767, forward strand.
CGGGGTTGTGAGGAGGGTGGTCAGGTGAGGCGCGAGGGGCTGGGCGGCGGCACGGTACGCCTCCCAGGCTGGGTGGAGCGGGTGCCCCGGCGGCACGGGCATCGGCACCGCCCCGAACGGCGTGTGGTGCAGGCCCAGGCCCCCCGGCAGCGGGCGCAGGTCGAGGGAGTCCCCCTCCTCCCCCAGCCGCGCGAGGAAGGCCCGCCACACGTCCGGGAAGGTAAAGAGGCTCGGCCCGGTGTCGAAGTCCAGCCCGCCCACCGTCACCCGCCGCAGCTTGCCCCCCGCCCGGTCCCGCTCGTACACGGTGACCGCGTGGCCCCGGTGCCCCAGCAACGCCGCGAGCGCAATTCCCGCGAGGCCGCCCCCGAGAATGCCCACCGACCGGGGGGCTGACGGCTGAGGGCTGAGGGCTGAGCGCTGCCTCACGGCCACAGCCCCCGCGCCAGCAGGTACACCAGCGGCACTCCCGCCACCGTCCCCACGGCCCAGGGCGAGAGGATGCTCAGGGGATAGAGCCGCGCGGCCCGCTCGGGCGTGGGCTGACGCCACAGGGCGAGGGCGAGCCCGCCGCACACCCCCCACAGCGCGAGGGCGGTCAGCCGGGAGACGGGCCACAGCAGCGCCCCCGCCACACCGAACCACGCCAGGGCGTAGAGGGCCGTCCCGCGCACCCCCAGCGTGGTCGCCACGGTCCTCACCCCGGCGGCGCGGTCGGCGGGCACGTCCTGCGCGGCGTCGAAGGCGTGTTTGCCCACCGCGTAGGCCATCAGCGCGGCGAGGGGCAGCGCGGGCACGGGTTCCCCCAGGGCCAGCGCCGGGAGGGCCAGGGGCAGCGCGTAGGCCACGTTGCTCAGGCCGTCGAGCAGGGGCCGGGCCTTGAGGCGCACGGGTGGCACGCTGTACGCCGCGAACAGGCCAGCCGAGAGCAGCAGCACCAGCAGGGCGGCGGGCGGCAGCAGGAGGGCCAACAGCCCTAGAAACGGCAGGTTCAGCAGCCACACGGCCCGCAGCAGCGGCCTGCCCTCTCCTGGCCCCAGCCGCGCTCCCTGCCAGCCTCCCTTGCGCCCGGAAGCGGCGTCCTCCTCGCGGTCGGCGAGGTCATTCAGGCCGTAGATCAGCAGGTTAAAGGGCAGGGTCAGGTAGATCAGCAGCGCGAGCAGCCCCGGCTCGGGGGTCCACAGCCGCCCGGTCAGCCACATGCCGACCACCAGCGGCCCCACCGTATTCACCCACAGGGCGGGGCGCGATACGGTGAGCAGGCGGCGCAGGGGCAGGTGGGCGGGCAGGTACAGGGAGCGCATCGGGGTGGGAAAGCGGACCGGACGGGGGGGGGAGGGCACGGCCGCTTGCCCGCGCATTGTAGGGGGCGGGGGCCGGGACAGGTTGCCGCGCTCCGGCATTCTGGGGGCAAGCAGCGTTCCTTTGTGCGCCGCCTGCTGTTCGCCGCCGCCCACCGAGCACGAGAAACCTTACGGTCGAGTCGCGCCCGGCGTGGCCCAATAGAGCCTGCTGTCCCCGGCGTCCTCCCTCCGTCTCGCTGCCTTCCCTCACCTGCCCAGGAGCCTCATGCCCCAAGACACCCTTCCCGACACCACCCCCCTGTACACGGCCGCCGAGGCCGAGATGCGGACCGGGGTGCCTGCCGCCACGCTGCGGCAATGGGAGCGGCGGTACGGCATCCCGGCTCCAGCCCGGAACGCCAGCGGCTACCGGATGTATTCGCCCCTCGACCTCGCGCAGATCGGGCAGATGCAGACCCTGCTGCAAGAGGGGGTTCCGGCCAGCCGCGCGGCGGCACTCGCCCGGCGGGAGCCTTTGGCCCCGGCTCCCGCGCCCACCCCACCGCCGACCGCCACCCCGCAAAAGCGGCTGTCGGACGAGTTGCTGGCCGCGCTGCTCGAACCCGATCTGGAACAGGCGGCGGTGGTGCTGGGCGCGGCGCACGCGCAGTTCCCGGTCGAGGAGGTGGTGCTGGCCGTCATCGCCCCCACGCTCGCAGAGATCGGAACCCTGTGGGCGCGGGGCGAGATCACCATCGCGCACGAGCATCAGGCCAGCGCGTACCTGCGCGGACGGCTGATGGGCCTGCTGGAACTCGCGGGCCGCGCCGAGTTCGGGCCGCGGGTGCTGGCCGCCTGCGCTCCTGGCGAGCGGCACGAGATCGGCCTGCTGATTCTGGTCCTCCTGCTGCGGCGCCGGGGCGTGCAGGCCGAATATCTGGGCGCCGACCTGCCGCTCGCGGACCTCGCCGCCTACGCCCGGCACCGCCCGGCCGACGCCGTGCTGCTGGGCCTGAACGGCGAGTGGGCGCTGGGGCCGACCCAGGCACAACTCGGCGCCCTGCGGGGCCTGAAGATTCCCGTCTTTTACGGCGGCGGGCTGCTCAATGCCCGGCCCGCTCTCGCCGCCGACCTCGGCGGGCACTACGCGGGGGCCGACGCGCAGAAGGCGGCCGACACCATCGTTGCGGCGCTGCGCCCCGGCGCACAGGAGGAGTCATGAACATTCTGGTCACCGGAGCAAGCGGGTTCGTAGGAAAAGCCGTCGTCGCGGAACTCGTGCGGCGCGGGCGTACGGTCGCGGCGGGATCACGCCGGGGCACCGACTTGCCGGGCGCTCCCGGCGTGCGGCTGGACGTGACCGACCCCGCCAGCGTGCTGCGGGCAGTGGCGGAGGTGCAGCCCGACGCCTTGGTGCATCTGGTGGGCATCATCGCGGAGGAAGGCGAGCAGACCTTCGCGCGGGTCCACCTGGAGGGCACCCGGCACGTCCTCGCGGCGGCCCCCCGCCCGGTGCGCTACCTCCACATGAGCGCCCTGGGGGCGGACGAGGCGAGCGGAAGCGGCTACAGCCGCTCCAAAGCCCAGGCTGAGGCCCTGGTCCGGGAAAGCGGGCTGGACTGGACCATCTTCCGGCCCAGCCTGATCTTCGGCCCCGGCGACGACTTTTTCGGGCGGGTGCTGCGGGACCTCGTGAGCACGGCCCCGGTGGTGCCCCAGATCGGGGACGGCAAGTTTCCCTTCCGGCCCGTCAGCGTGGAGGACGTGGCGCTGGCCTTTGCGGAAGCGCTGGAACGCCCGGACACAGTCGGTGAAACCTACGAACTGACTGGGCCACAGGAGTACACCTTCCGCGAGCTGCTGGAACTGGAACTGGGGGCGCTGGGCAAGCGCAAGCCCATCGTGCCGGTACCGCTGCCGCTGATGGACCTGATGGTCCCTGCGATGGGGATCCTGCCCAAGCCGCCCATCACCCGCGACCAGTACGCGATGCTCAAGGCCGGAAACACCGCCCCGCCCGAGCGGGCACGAGACGCCTTTGGCCTCCCGATGCGGCGGCTACCGGACGCGCTGCCGGGGATTCTGGGGCGGTAGGGGACCGAAGAAGACAAAAGCCCTCTCCGAGCGGAGAGGGGTCTTGTCCGCCCGCCGCCCTCAAACGCTCCTGGGCAGCTCCTGCAAATACGTCAGCGGCAGCGTGCTGTCGCCCTGCTTGAAGGCGGCGAGGTAACCGACAAGCGTGCCGCCCGAGCGCTCCACGAAGCGGCCCAGGGCCTGCGCGGTGCCGCCCGAGGCAATCACGTCCTGCACGACGAGTACCCGCTTGCCGCGCAGCCGCTCGGCGTGGGGGCCGTCGAGCCACAGCGTTTCAGCCACGCCCATCGTCATGCTGGGCACGTCCTGAATCAGGGGGGACTGCATGTAGGTGCGGCGCTTCTTGCGGGCCACCACGTAGGGCACCCCCGCCCGGTCGCTGATCTCGTGGGCGAGGGGCAGCGCGTTGGTGACCACCGTGAGCAGCACCTCGGTGCCCTCCGGGATCAGGGGCAGCATCGCCTCGGCGGCGGCGTTGGTGAACTCGCTGTCGCCCAGAAACTCGACGAGCGGCACCCGCCCCACGCTGCCCACCCGCACGGTGGGAAGGTCGCGGGTGACGTTCCCGACGGTGACGCGCAGGCCAGTCTGTTCGGTGCCGGTCGGTTGGGAAAGGGTCATGGTCCTACCCTAGCGGAAGAGGGGAAGGCGGCACCTCCAACGGACGCAGGAAGGTGAATTCGTCGCTCACGGTCCCCCGGATCACGTCGGCCCCCGGCGTGAAGCCGCCGCGGACAAAGCCCAGCCGCTCCAGCAGCCGGATGGAGGCGGCATTGCGGGAATCGACCTGGGCCAGCGCCTCCCGCACCCCCCAGCCTCCCGCCAGAAAATCGAGCAGGGCGGTCATGGCTTCGGCCGCGTAGCCCTGTCCCCACGCGGACGGAGCGAACAGGTAGGCCACGTCCGCCTCAGCCAGAGTGGGGCGGACGGTCGCCTGCACTGTTCCCAGGGCCGATCCGCCTGGCCGCGCGAACACCACCCAGTTCAGCCAAGCCTCGGTCCCATCAGGTGAGGCCCGCGTCTCCAACCGGGCGAACCGTTCGCACAGGTCGCGTTCCTGCGGCGGCGAGGACGGCAGGAAGGTGTAGACGCGCGGGTCGGCCAACGCGGCGGCCATCCCGGCGGCATGTTCGGTCCGCTGGGGGTCCAGCGTCAACCGCGCCGTGAGGAGGCGGGGGTTGGGGTCCTGGGGTGCCCGCACTCAGGAAGCCCGACTCAGGAAAAGAGCGGCAGGTGCCCCAGCGCCGTCACGTCGGGGCGCTCCTGGCCCTCGGTGAAGACGGCCACGACCGCCGCGACCTCACCGCCGACCTCCTCGATAATCTGGCGCAGCGAGTGCAGGGTGCCGCCGCTGGACACCACGTCGTCCACGATGGCGACCTTCTTGCCCTTGACCTTGGGGACGTCAAAGCCGTCGAGCACGAGCAGTTGCGGCTTGCCCGTCGTGATGCTGACCACTTCGCGGGCGATGGGGTCCACCATGTAGGGCTTCTCGGTCTTGCGAATGACGATGTAGGGCTTGCCTGTCTCGCGGCTGATGACGTGCGCGAGGGACAGGGCCTTGACCTCGGGGGTCACCAGCACGTCGATGTCGTCCGGGAGGCGCATGGCCAGGGCACGTCCGGCGGCTTCGGTCACCTCGGTATCGCCCAGCATGTTGAAGAGGGCCACGCTGACGCCGGGACTGACCTCCACCACGGGCAGCTCGCGGGACACGTTCCCGACCTCGACCTTGTACGTTCTCACGCGCCCGAGTGTAGCGCCCGCTGTCCCGCCTGCCCCAGCGAGACGACTTCCTCCACCCCGCGAGGCCCCAGCCGGGCCAGGAACCCCGCCTCCGGGCGGTAGGCCATCGCGCTGTCGAGGGCCACGCAGCGCCCGCCCCGGTAGGTCAGCGGCTCACCGGGACCGGGCGGCCACCCTCCCCCGCCCCCCAGCAGCGGCACCGGGGTGTGCCCGTGCGCCAGCCGCCGCCCCCCGAAGGTGCCCAGCAGCGCTTCCACGGCCGCCTCGCCGCCCGGCTCCGCGAAGGCGTAGCGGGCCGCGAAGTCGCTGGCAAAACGTGCCCAGACGTAGGGGTCGTCCCCCTGAAGGCGGCGGCGCACGGCGGCATTGACGGCCTCCACACTTCCCCCCAGTTCCAGATACAGGGTGCTGTCGGCGTGCAGCAACAGCCAGCGCCCGGCGCGGGCCAGGGCCGGACGCGCCGCGAGCCACGCGAGGTCGTCTTCCGTGAGCTGCCGCAGGTCGCCTGGCTGGCCGCCGTTCTCCAGCCAGTACTCGCGCAGGCCGTGGGGGTCGCGGCGGCCCGGAGCGAAGCGCTGGGCGCCCAGCAGCATGACCTCGTGGTTGCCCAGCAGCGCGGTCACCCGCCCGCCCGCGAGCGGGGCCTGCGCCTCCAGCGCCCGCACCAGCCGCACCACCCCGGCTCCGTCCGGCCCCCGGTCTAGGTAATCGCCCAGGAAGACGAGGTGGGCCGCGCCGCCTGTCCAGCCGCTGTCCTCCCCGATCAGGCCCGCGCCGCGCAGCAAGGTACGCAGCTTGCTCGGCACCCCATGCACGTCGCCCACCACCCACAGGGAGGGCGAGGAGGCCGCCGGGGTCATCGGGTCAGCTCTCCGGCCTCCGGTTCCGGCGCGGTCCCGGCCTCGTCCTGCGGCGTCTCGCCGCCTTCGCCCTGCGGGGCGGGGAGGGTGCGCCAGCTTGTCATCCGGTCGGTGATGTCCTGCTGGAGGCGCCGCACGTTGCCCTCCATGTGCGAGCGGGCACCTTCAAGCTGGTGGCGCAGCCGCATGATCTCCTCGACCCCGGCGAGATTGACGCCGAGTTCCTGGGTCAGGCGGCGGATTTCGCGCAGGTGCTCGATGTCGCGCTCGGAATACAGCCGGGTCTTGCCGCTGCTGCGCCCCGGACGGATCAGTTGCTTGCGCTCGTACAACCGCAAGGTCTGGGGATGCATGTCCACCAGCTCGGCGGCGATGGAAATCACGTAGACGGGACGGTCCCTGGGGTCGAGCTTGCCGTCCTCGGAGGCAGGCTCGGGGGCGGTGGCCCGCTCGCGCAGCTCGTCTTCGAGGCGCTCGATCTCGGCCTCGAACTCGCCCTGAAGGTCGTCAAGTTCGTGCTGGAGGCGCATGACTTCCTCAACCCCGGCGAGGTTGACACCGAGTTCCTGAGTCAGGCGGCGAATCTCGCGCAGGTGCTCGATGTCGCGTTCGGAATACAGCCGCGTTTTGCCGCTGCTCCGGCCCGGCCGAATCAGACCCTTGCGCTCGTACAGCCGCAGGGTCTGGGGGTGCATGTCCACCAGCTCGGCGGCGACCGAGATCACATAGACGGGGCGGTGCTTGGCGTCGGCGGGCATATGGAGCTTGAGTATACCGGAGGCAAGGTTTTTGAAGGTGGCGAAAGGTGGGATAGGTGAACTTGTGCGGGCTGGGGGCCTCGCGGGAGTCAGGTGGCCGCTTTCGACGTCTGCGGGAACGGGCCGAACAGTTCCCCCGCGGCGCGGACCGGAAGCTTTCCCGTCCCCCTCCCCGCCCCGCTGCCCCCCGCTATCATCCCCGCATGACCCCGTCCCCCACCGATTCGGCCCAGACCGACCTCGCCGCCCTGCTCGACCGCGAAGGGGCCGAGCGCGAACTGTTCGACCTGCTGCGGATTCCCTCCGTCAGCGCCGACCCGGCTTACAAGGCCGACATGACGCGGGCCGCCGAGTTCCTGCAACGGAAGCTGGCGTCGCTGGGCTTCACGGCACGGGTGGACGCGACCGCCGGGCATCCCCTCGTGTACGCCGAACGCCAGAACGTCCCCGGCCAGCCCACCGTGCTGATCTACGGGCACTACGACGTGCAGCCGGAAGCCCCGCTGGAGGAGTGGACCACGCCCCCCTTCGAGCCCACCGTGCGGGACGGGCGCATCTACGCCCGCGGCTCCACCGACGACAAGGGGCAGGCCTACGCCCACGTGCGCGGGGTCGAGCTGCTGCTCTCGCAGGGCGAGCTGCCCGTGAACGTCAAGTTCCTGCTGGAGGGCGAGGAGGAGGTCGGCAGCCCCAACCTCGAACCCTACCTGCGCGAGCACGCCGACGAGCTGAAGGCCGACGTGATCGTCATTTCCGACGGCAGCCGCTTTGCGCCCGACGTGCCCACCGTGACCTACGGCCTGCGTGGGCTGAGCTACGTGGAGATTCACGTGCAGGGGGCCAACCGCGACCTGCACTCGGGGTCCTACGGCGGGGCCGCGCCCAACCCGATCAACGCGCTGGCCGAGATTATCGCCAAGTTGAAGGACGACCAGGGCCGCGTGACCATCCCCGGCTTCTACGACGGGGTAGAGGAACTGACCGGGGAGGAGCGCGAAATGTGGGCGCGGCTGCCGCACTCGGACGAGGAGTTCGCCGCCTCCATCGGCGTCCCGGCCCTGCCCGGCGAGGCGGGCTATTCCACCCTGGAGCGGCTGTGGGCGCGGCCCACGCTGGACGTGAACGGCATCTGGGGCGGCTACCAGGGCGAGGGCAGCAAGACGGTGATTCCGGCCAGGGCGGGCGCGAAGGTGTCCATGCGGCTGGTGCCCGGCCAGGACCCCGAGCGGATCACGCGGCTGATTCAGGAGTACGTGCCTACCATAGCCCCTGCTGGAGTCACGGCGGAGGTGCGGGCGCACCACGGCGGGCAGCCCGTCAAGGTGGACCTGGATTCGCCCTACGTGAAGGCCGCCGACCGCGCCCTGACCCGCGTGTACGGCAAGCCCGCTGCCTTCGGGCGCACGGGCGGGAGCATCCCCATCGTGGCGGCCTTCCGGTCGCTGCTGGGCGCCCCCGTGCTGCTCGTCGACTTCGGCCTGAACGAGGACGCGCCCCACTCGCCCAACGAGAGCTTCGCCGTGGAGGACTACCACAACGGGATTCTGACGAGCGCCTACCTGTTGCAGGAGCTGGCGGAGTGAGGGGAGGCGGGGCCACACTCTCCCCCGTCCGGTTGCTCACGCTGTCTCCAAATCACCCATGCGCCTAGGCTTTCTCGCCTCCCACGGCGGCAGCGCGGCTCGCTTCCTGGCGGGGGCCTGCCAGGAGGAGCGGCTGAGCGCCGTGCCCGTCGCCCTCGCCAGCAACAACAGCAGTAGCCCCGCGCTGGCGTGGGCGCGGGAGGCGGGGCTGGCGGCGGCGCACCTCAGCGCGGCGCGGCACCCGGACCCGGACGCACTTGACGCGGCGATCCTGGCCTTCCTGCGGGGAGCGGGGGTGGACACGCTGGTCCTCAGCGGCTACATGAAAGCGCTGGGGCCACGGGTGCTGGACGCTTACGCGGGGCGGGTGCTGAACATCCACCCCAGCCTGCTGCCCCGGCACGGCGGGCGCGGCATGTACGGCGACCGGGTCCACGCGGCGGTGCTGGCCTCGGGGGACGCGGAGTCGGGCGCGACCGTCCACCTCGTCACGGCGGGCATCGACGAGGGGCCGGTGCTGGCGCAGTCAAGGGTGCCCGTGCTGCCCGGCGACACGCTGGAGAGCCTCAAGGCCCGCGTGCAGGCGGTGGAGGGCGCGCTGCTGCTCTCGGCGCTGCGGGAGTTGGGATGAAACGGAAAGTCTTTGACCTGCGCCCGTGGTCCCGTGCCCTGCGCCACACCCAGACCATGCTCCACATCCCCGGCTTCGCCATCGTGGACTTCACCGCCCACGAGGTCGGGCGCGTGCTGGACGTGCTCTTCGGAAGCCGCACCGTCCGCATTCTTGACCACGGCTTTCGCTGGGTGCGCGTTCATCCGACGGGCACGGGCGAGGGCACGCTCGGCGACGCCCTGACCGCCATGCTGGACGCCTTGGGTCAGGTCCGGCAGCTCTACGTGGACATTCACGGGGGCGAGGGAATCGGGGAGGGCGGTCTGCCCTGGTGCGACGACCTCTATCTGGACGTGATCGCGGACTGGACCCCGGACGGGCGCGTCACCGAGACGCACATCATCGACGGCGACGAGTTGGAGGACGCAGTGCGGGCCGGGCTGGTGACCCCCGCTCTGGCAGAGGCGGCGTGGTCACACGCGCGGACGGTGGAGGCAGCGCTGCGGGCGGGAACGTACCCACCCCTGCGGGTGATGACCGACTATCTGCGCGACCCCTATACCTGAACCCTGGCCAGGTTTGCATTTCGTGCCCTGACCCGCTAATCTTCTGTGCGCTGGAACGGTGCCCGAGTGGTTGAAGGGGCACGCCTGGAAAGCGTGTGTACGGGCAACCGTACCGAGAGTTCGAATCTCTCCCGTTCCGCCAGCAGAGAAAAGGAGTGCCGCAGCCCTTGGTTGCGGCCTTTTTCGTGGGCACCCGTGGCCCCGGACGCGACGCCGGAATATGACAGCATGGCCGACATGCTGCTGACCCTGTTGCTGTGGCTGCCCGCCTTGCTGCTGCTGGCGTTCGGCGCAGCGGGGCTGGCCGCGCTGGGCGAGCGCTCGCGCACCGGGTCACCCTCGGCGGGGTGGCGGGCGGCGACGTGGCTGGTGACGGCGGCGGCCTGCGGGCCGGTGGCCTGGGCGGCGCTGGACGCGGCCCTGGGAGGCACTGGGGTCATCACGAACACCACCCCCCTTCTGCTCCTGCTGGCGCTCAGCGGGGCACTGTACCTGCCTGCCGCCCGGCGAACCCGGCGGGAACGCGGCGGACGGCCCACCCGCGGCGTGCTGCTGTGGCCGCCCGCGTTCCTGCTGCTGCTGTTGCCCTGGGCCGGGGAAGTGCTCAGCGTGCTGCTGGGCCTGCTTCCGGGTTGACGCCCCGCCCCGCTCGCCACGCGCTCCACAGGGGCAGTACCGCCAGCACTGCGCAGCCGTAGGCCAGCACCGGAAAGCCTGTCCGCGCGATGACTAGGCCGCCCAGCAGGGTTCCGGCCCCGGCGGCCACGTACCCCAACCCATCGGTGACGCCCTGCGCGGCCGGGTGGCGCGAGAGGGCCTTGCTCCCCGACACGAAGGCCAGATTCCACCCCAGCCCCAGCACGAACATGCTGACGCCCAGCCACGCGGTCCCCGGCAGGGTCGCGGTGAGGGCCGCCGCCGCCAGCAGAGCCGAGCCACCCACGTACCCCACCCGCACCCCCAGACGATCGATCAGCGGCCCGGTCAGCCAGCCGAAGCCGAACATCCCCACGATGTGACCCGAGATCAGCGCGGCGACCCCGGCGTGGTCCACGCCCATCTCGTGGGCGCGGTGGGGGGTCAGGCTCATTAAAGTGACCATCAGGCCCTGCGCGGTGGCGAGGGCGAGGGCGGTCGAGCGCACGCCCGGCAGCCGGAAGGTGGCGGCGAGGTTGGGCCGCCCTCCCGCCACCCGCTGCGCCGGACCGGTCACCGGACGCCACCCCACCATCAGGAGGGCGGCCACCCCCAGCAGCCCGCCGCCGACCAGCCACCCGGCGACCTCCGGGGTGGTCCCCAGGCGCTCGCCCAGCCGCTCTACCCCGCCGGAAAAGCCGGTCATCAGCAGCGACCCTGCCACGCTCATCAGCATCAGGAGGCCCAGGGCCGTACCCCGGCGCGAGTCGGGCACACTCTCGGCGGCGGCGTAGCGGGCCTGCTGGTAACCGCCCTGCGCCGCGCCCATCAGCGAGGCCCCCAGCAGGAAGACGGGGAGAAGGCCCGCCCGCGCCCCCGCGAAGCCCAACCCCGCACCCACGGCCCCCAGCGCGAAGGCCGAGGCCAGCCCCACCCGCCGCCCCCGCGAGAGCATCAGCGCTCCGAACAATCCCGCCGAGAGCGCTGCCGACGCGCTGATCAGGGTGGCGGGCAGGCCGATCAAGGACTCGAAGCCGAGGTTGCCCACCACCAGCGCCGCGAGGATGGTGCTGACCGTGGTGGCCCCGGTCGCCAGTGCCTGGGCCACGTACAGGGGAAACAGCCGCCCCAGCGAGAAGACGGGAGCGGCGGCGGGGACAGCGGCGGTGGCGGGCGGCTCAGCCACCCTGGGCGGCCCAGCGCTCGGCCACGGCGGTCTTCAGGTAGGCGGCGGCGTCCTGGGTGCTCGCGCCGGGGGTAAAGACCTTGCCCACGCCGAGTTCCTCCAGTTTGGGCAGGTCCTGATCGGGGATGATGCCCCCCCCGAAGAGGATGATGTCCTCGGCGCCGCGTTCCTTGAGCAGCGCGGACACCTCGCGGAAATAATGCATGTGGGCGCCCGACAGCACGCTGAGGCCGATGGCGTCCACGTCCTCCTGAAGGGCGGCGTTCACGATCATCTCGGCGGTCTGGCGCAGGCCGGTGTACACGACTTCCATTCCGGCGTCGCGCAGGGCGCGGGCCACCACCTTCGCGCCCCGGTCGTGGCCGTCCATGCCGGGCTTGGCGATCAGGACCCTGATGCGGCGATCTTCCATAGTTGGGTGTTCCTCCTCAAAAAAACGGCTCTTGCCGCGCATTGTAGCCGCCGGGGGCGTGCGAAGGGGTTCAGGCGAGGATCACCCCTGCAATTCAGACTGGGCAGGTGCGAATGCTCCTTCTCCTGGGTCTAGCGACGGCTTCTCAGGCGGCCGCCTCCTTCCCGGCTCCCATTCAGACGGTGAACCGTCCAGAGGCGCGGGCCGTCTTTTCCATGGACCGCCAACGCACTCTGGCGACCAACATGGAGAATGGCATTCTGCTGGTGCCGCGCACGGGGACGCCGCGCAGCTTCGAGGTGCCGGGCAAATTGTGGGCAAACACCCTCACGCCGCAGGGCCGAATGCTGGCGGTTCAACTCGCCTTTGATGACTGTCAGGTGGTGGTGTGGGACGTGACGGCAGGGCGGAAAGTGACGGCGCTGCGGGGCGACTTCAGGGAGGTCCTGGCCTGTGGTCGGGAAACCGAGTTTGTCTTCGACGTTCAGTTCACACCCGATGGCCGCTTTCTGCTGACCGCCGACCAGACGGGCCTGCGCCGCTGGGACGCTCACAGCGGGAAGCTGCTCAGGACGCTGCCGGGCCAGTTCTTCAGCCTGGGCGTCAGTCCAGATGGCCGTAGCGTCGTCACCGTTGGGGCGCAGTACCGGGCCGAGGTATGGACCGCTGACCTCTCGCGCCGCCTGAAGGCCCTGCCCCAGCAACCCGCCGACTGCTACCGGGGGCCGGGTGTCTGGCCGAGTGGCCTGAACTGGAGTCCTGACAGCACGCGCCTCGCCTTCTCCTGCGACCGCGAAGTGCGGGTCTGGAACGTCAGCGCCGGGGGATTGCGAAGCTACCCACGCCAGGCCAAGCGCGAGTACCCCGACACGCCCACCTTCAGCCCGGACAATCAGTTCGTGTTGGCGAATGAACGTCAGTTCGGGGTGGCGGTCTGGAATGTGGCGAGCGGTCAGCGGCTCGCCCAACTCACAACCACTGACTCCGGCGTGCAAGTCACGGACATAGCGGTCACGCCGAACAATCTGCTGTTCGCGGCGCTGGACGACGGCCACATCTTGCGGGCGAATCTGAAGCAGCCCGCTCAAGTCCTGGAACCCCTGCGTCCCTTCCCCGACAAGGCCAGACTGTGGCCCTCCGTGGCTGTGAGCTGGGAGGGGGACCGTCTGGCAGTGGCCTCCGGGGACGGCCGGTTGAACGTGTACGCGCTGCCGGGGAACTGAGGCGGGAACCTATCCGCCCCGCGCCGCCCGCTCCACCCGTGCCACCACGCGCTCCCGCCCCAGCGCTTCGAGCATCTCGAACATGCCGGGGCTCTCGCTGGTGCCCGCGACCGCCGCCCGCAGGGGCTGCATCACCTTGCCGGGCTTGAGGCCGCGCTCCTCGGCAAAGGCCCGCAACTCGGCCTCGGTCGTGGCCTGGTCGAAGGCGGGAAGGTTCTTGAGCCGCGCGGCGAGGTCGGGCAGGAAGGGGCGGCCCTCCTCGATCAGCTTCTGCGCCTTCTCGGTGACCGGGTACTCCTCGGACCAGAAATACGGCGTCTTCTCCAGAAACTCGGAGAACACGTCCATGCGCGGAATCATCATGCGGACGACCGCGCGGAAATAGTCGTCGAGGGGCAACTCGTGCTTCTGCGAGGCAAGGTAGGCGTGCAGGCGCCGCGCCACCTCCTCCTCACTCAGGACCTCGCGCAGGTACTTACCGTTCATCCATTTCAGCTTGTCGAGGCTGAAGACGGGGCCGCCCAGGGTCACGTCCTCCAGCCGGAAGACGCGCTGGAATTCAGCCAAGTCGAAGAGTTCCTGGCCCTCCGGGTGCGTCCAGCCCATCGTGGCGAGGAAGTTGAGCATCGCTTCGGGCAGGAAGCCCTGGTCCATGTACCACTCGACGGAGGTGGGGTTCTTGCGCTTGCTGATCTTGGATTTGTCGGCGTTGCGGAGCAGCGGCATATGCGCCCAGACGGGTTCGGGCCAGCCGAACGCCTGGTACAACAGCACGTGGATGGGCGTGGAGGTGATCCACTCCTCGGCGCGGACGACGTGGGTGACCTCCATCCGGCGGTCGTCCACCACGTTGGCGAGGTGGTAGGTGGGAAAGCCGTCGGCCTTGAGCAGCACCTTGTCGTCGATCTCGCGGTTCTGGAAGGTGATGGGGTCGCGCAGCCGGTCGTTCACGACGGTCTGGCCCTCACGCGGCACCTTCAGCCGGATGACTGCCGCCTCGCCCGCGTCCACCCGCCGCTGCGCCTCCGCCGGGTCGAGGTCGCGGCTGGGAACGGCGATCACGCGGCCCTCCTTCTGGGCCTCCTCGCGCAGGGCGCTCAGTTCCTCGGGCGTCTCGAAAGCGTAGTAGGCGTGCCCGGACGCGACGAGTTGCCGGGCATAGTCGCCGTACAGGGCGAAGCGCTCGCTCTGGCGGTAGGGACCGTTGGGACCGCCTTGCAGGGGAGACTCGTCGGGCGTCAGGCCCAGCCACTGCATCATCTGGAAGATGCGCGTTTCCGAGTCCGCGACGTAGCGGCCCCGGTCGGTGTCCTCGATGCGGAGGATGAAGCGGCCCTCCTCGCCCTGGGCGCGGGCCTGCGCCGCGAGGGTGTGGTTGAACAGGCCGATGTAGGCGGTCCCGACGTGCGGGTCTCCGGTGGGGCTGGGGGCGATGCGGGTGACGACAGGCATATGGGGGCCATGTTACGAGAGCGGGGCGGGAGACGGGGCGGGGACGGCCCTGCCGTAGATTCGTCCGCGCCCTGTCCCGCCCCCTGGTACGCTCGCCCGCATGACCCGCCGCGCCGCCGTGACCTGCCTCGCCCTGCTGACCGGGGGCGCCTGTGCCCAGTTCGCCCCGACGACGCCGGTGCCCAGCCCGTACCTGTTCGTCCAGCCTATTCCCAACCAGCCCGACCTCGACCTGAACGGCGAGTACATCGGGCGCCTGCGGGGGTACAACAACCAGACCGGGCTGCTGGACATTCAGGTCACCGTAAGGGGCCACGAGGTAACCGCGACGGTCGTCAGCCGGGCGCTGAAGCAGACCTTTCAGGCCAGCGGCACCCGCAGCATCTTCCGCGCCAGCCCCGTCACCGTCAATCTGGTGGGACAGAGCGGGCAGGGCAGCGCCTGCGAGGGCAGCTTCACGGAGCTGTATCAGGTCAACGTGACCTTCGTCCGGGCCAGCGAGCTGAGCGGCGAAGGCGGGCGCGGCTCCATTCAGCGGATGATCTGCGACAGCGTGACGCGGCAGTTTCGCCCCGACCCCCAGAACAGCGGCGAACTGGAGGTGGCGCGGAAGTAAGGCCCGGCCGCCTATCCTCGGGGCCATGCTCTCGGCCCAGACCACCCGCTTTTTCGGCTACTACCCCGGCACCGTCGCCCTCGTGACCGCCGAACACGCGGGGACGCGCAACCTGCTCAGCGTGGGCTGGCACACGGCCCTCAGCGCCGAGCCGCCGCTGTACGGGGTGGCGGTGGGGCGGGAGCGGGCCACCCATCCCCTCATCCTGGGAAGTGGGCGCTTTGGGGTGAACTTCCTGCCCTTCGCGGCGGCGCGGGCGGTGCAGGGGGCGGGGGTGCTGAGCTTGCATGACCTGGGCCTGCACGGCGGCGGGGACAAATTCGCGCGGCTGGGGCTGGAGACGCTGCCGGATGCACCGCTGGCCCTCGCCGGGGCCTACCTGCACTACACCTGCGAGGTGATGGAGGTGGTGCCGACCGGCGACCACGACCTCTTCGTGGGGCGGGTGATGGGGGTGCGGTACGACCCGGCGACGTACGACGACTCCGGGCTGTTCGCGGGCGAGGCCGCCGTGTACCTCGGCCGCAGCGCCTACGTGACGACGACGCGGGAGCGGGTGGCCTACCCGCCGGAGGTTTTTGAAGACTGAGCGGCGTCCCGCCCCCGCGCCACGTCGCGCACCCCCCGGCGCCCGAAGGCGTGGGCGAGGTCGCGCTCGGGCAGGCGCAGCACCGTGGGCCGCCCGTGGGGGCACGACCAGGGTTGCTCACAGCCGGAGAGGGCCGCCAGCACCCCCTCTCCCCTCCCCGCGTCCAGCATCCCGGCCTTGAGCGCGGGGGCGCAGGCGAGGCGGGCGAGCACCTCCCGGCGAGGATCGGGACCGTCCCCCAGGGCCGCCTCCACGATTCGTTCGTGCAGCCGGGGCACGGGCAGCGCGGCCAGAACGGCGGGCAGCGTCCGCAGCCGCACCAGCCCCGCGCCGAAGTCCTCCAGGGTCAGGCCCCAGCCGCGCAGCTCGGGGCCGCGCTCGTGCAGGCGGGCAACCTGCTCGGGAGTGAGGTGCAGCAGTTCGGGCTCGGGCAGTTCCACGGGTGGCTCTCGCCCCAGCGCCCGCGTGAAGTGCTCGTACAGCGCCCGCTCGTGCGCCGCGTGCGCGTCC
This sequence comes from Deinococcus terrestris, assembly GCF_009377345.1. Classification (NCBI taxonomy): domain Bacteria; kingdom Thermotogati; phylum Deinococcota; class Deinococci; order Deinococcales; family Deinococcaceae; genus Deinococcus; species Deinococcus terrestris. The sequence goes on from NZ_WBSL01000001.1 coordinate 903,894, forward strand.
ACGACCCACAGGTCGCCCTCGCCCTGCGCGAGAAGGTACAGCTCCTGATAGACGCCGAGGAGGGTCAGGGTGGGAAAGTTGCCGCTCGCAGCGGGCACGGCAGACGGCTCGGGCGGGGCGAGAGGAGCCGGAGCCGCCCGCACCAGCGGATGCGCCACGAGCGCCCCCGTCACCGCCGCCTGCACCCGCGCCGCCACGCCGGGGAGGTCTGCCAGCGCGACGATCTGCTTGGCCGGGTGGACGTTGGGATTGTGGTCCTCCGGCGCGACCGTCAGGTCCAGCACGCACAGCGGCGCCACCCCGGACGGCAGCAACTCCGCGAAGCCCTCGATGACGGCCCGCTCCAGCTCCGGCGGGGCCAGCACGGGCCGCCCGTTCACGCTGAAGTGCATCCGGTCGCGCCGGGCGCGGGTCAGTTCGGGGCGGGAGACGACCCCGCGCACCCCGTCCGCTTCGACCGTCAGCACGCGGTTGGCGCTCAGCGGGCCGTACACGCTCGCCACCGCGCCCCGGTGGTCGGCGGGGGCGTGGGTCAGCCGGGCCTCGCCGTCCACGGTCAGGCGCCAGTGCAGGCCCGGATGGTGAAGCACGTAGCGCCCCACCAGCGCGGTGATGTCGCGCACCTCGGCGGCGGCGGGGGCCTGGGTGCGGAGGCGGGCGGGCAGCCGGGCAAAGAGGCGCCGCACCGTCACCGTCGTCCCGGCCGGGGCGGAGGTGCGGCGCACGGTCACGTCGTCGCCCAAAGCCGTCACTTCCACCGCGCCCACCTGCGCCGCCGGGCGGGTCACCAGATGGAGGTCGCCCGCCTGCGCCGCCGCCCACAGCGCCTCGCCCCGGAAGCCCAGGGTGGTCACCCGCTCCACTGCGCCCGCCTCCGGCGCCAGCTTGCTCGTCGCGTGTCGGGCGGGGGCCAGCGCGACCGACTCGGCGGGGATGCCGCCGCCGTTGTCACGCACCCGGATCAGGGCCAGGCCACCGCCCTCCACCTCGATCTCGATGCGGCTCGCGCCCGCGTCCAGCGCGTTGTCCACGAGTTCGCGCACCACGTCGAGCGGGCGCGACACGACCTCTCCGGCGGCGATCAGCCGGGCGACGTGGGGGGGAAGAATTACGATGTTGGGCATTTAAGTGACCAGATTTTCGATGAATGTATTAGGTGGCAGCCCAAAAACAAATCTTTCTGCGGTCGAGAATAAGTTGTGGTTGATGTCTATCGCTGCACGCTTATCTCTAGAGTGAAGGTGCATACCATCGCGTTCCAAGAATTCAGGATACCGCTCCTTTCTCAAAAGCTGTATGCAAATTTTGGGACTTAATGGGTAGTAAACAACTTCTTTTACGCCATTTTGGCTGTAGATAATAACGGGGTTATCCGAAGTCAAAAACGGAGTTTGCGATTTATTGACTAAAACCATCCAATAAAACTCAGAGACTAGTTCCTCACACATGTCGGCTCCCCCTGTTTTAGGATCAAACATCATCTTTACTATGTGGAAACTGTAGTCTTTTGGTTCTGGTATAAAGTTTTTAAGCTTCGAATCCTGACCATGCCTGCTCTCTATATAACTCAACCATGATCTCTCTATCACCTCGTTATATAAATTTCTAAATCTCGGACTTCTATATATCTGAGTGAACATCATATGTGCCAACCCATATCTAGACTCTTCAATTAAATTGATTTCATTGTCAATCATTTTCAAAACTGCTTCTGCATGTACAGCATATTTAGACTCAAGTTCAGAAAATAGTTGCTCGATGAAAACCCTTTGATTTTCATCCTCGAAATCCATATGTATTAGAGAGTTTAAACCACGCTCACCAGCTATTTTATTGATGTTTGCCAAAAATGATCTCTTTTTTTGAAGGTCGTATGCCGTAATTTGACCTCTACTGTTGGCGAAACGTCGCAGGTAGAATTTTGGCACATAATGATGGAAACTCCCCATCAAATTTTTCGCCCAATCATCCATTGGAAGACCCCTTCACATCTCGTTGCCAGCGGTGCAGCAGCTCCAGCGCCGCCATCGGGGTCAGACGGCCCAGGTCGAGGGCGGCGAGTTCGCGGGTCAGCTTGCGGTCGTCCCCGCCGCTGTTCAGGGCGGTCAGTAGCCGGGCGGCGCGGGCGGTGACGGGCGCGGGCAGCCCGGCCAGCCGCGCGACCTCCACCCCGTAGCTCTGCCGGGCCGCGCCGGGAATGACCTGGTGGTAGAAGGTCAAGCCACTCCCCTCGTCCTCCTCGGCGGCGACGTGCAGGTTGACCAGCCCCGGCAGGTCCGCCTCCAGCCGGGTCAGCTCGAAGTAGTGGGTGGCGAAGAGGGTATGCGCCCCGGTCGCGTGCAGGTGCTCCAGCGCCGACTGCGCGATGGCGAGGCCGTCGAGCGTGGAGGTGCCGCGCCCCACCTCGTCCAGAATGACGAGGCTGCGGTGGGTCGCCCCGTGCAGGATGGTCGCCAGTTCGCTCATCTCCACCATGAAGGTGCTGCGGCCGCCCGCGAGGTCGTCCGAGGCCCCGATGCGGGTATGGATGGCGTCGTAGACGGGCAACTCGGCGTGGTCGGCGGGCACGAAGGAGCCGACCTGATGCAGCAGCGCACAAAGGGCCACCGTGCGGAGGTAGGTGCTTTTGCCCGCCATGTTCGGCCCGGTGAGCAGCAGGGTGTGGCGCGTCCCGCCCAGCTCGGCGTCGTTGGGCACGAAGCGCCCACCCGTCGCCCGCTCGACGACTGGGTGCCGCGCCTGGGTTAGCCGGGCCGCCCCCCCGGAAGTCTGGGGCCGCACCCAGCCACATTCCACGGCGATCTCAGCCAGGGCCGCCAGCACGTCGAGGTCAGCCAGTGCTCCCGCCGCCTCCGCCAGCGCCTCGGCGTGGGTGGCGAGGCCGTCGCGCAGGCCGGTGAAGACCTCCAGCTCCAGCCGCCCCGCCGCCGCCTCCAGCCGGGCGATCTCGCGCTCGCGGTCGCGCAGGTCGGGCCTCGTGAAGCGGGCGCGGTCTTTCAGGGTGGCGATCTGGCGGTAGTCGGCGGGCACCTTGCCCAGGTTCGCGCTGCTGACCTCGAGGTAGTACCCGAACACGTTGTTGAAGCCCACCTTCAGGCTCCCGATCCCGGTGCGGACCCGCTCGGTGGTTTCCAGCTCGGCCAGCCACGCCCGGTGCCCCAGCGCCTCCGAGCGCAGGCCGTCGAGTTCGGCATGGAAGCCGTCGCGGATCAGGCCGCCCTCGCCCGCGCGGATGGGGGGGTCGTCCACCAGCGCGGCGCGGATCAGGGTCACCACGTCGGGGAGGCCGCCCAGCCGGGCCTGCAAGCTTCCCAGCAGGCCGTCCTGCTCGGTCAGCAGCCGGGTGGCCTCGGGCAGCAGCTCCAGCGTGCGGGCCAGGGACGCCACCTCACGCGGGGTGGCCCGGCGGGTGGCGACACGGGCGGAGAGGCGCTCCAGGTCGTGCGCCCGGTACAGCAGCGCCCGCACGCCGCCGCGCAGGTCGGGGGCACGGGTCAGGGCCTCCACCGCGTCCAACCGCGAGCGGATGCTGAGTTCGTCCAGCAGCGGCGCCCGCAGCCAGGCCCGCAGCCGCCGCCGCCCACCCGCCGTGCGCGTCTCGGCCAGCACCTCGGTCAGCGTGACCCCCTGCGGGGACTGCGCGTGAAAGATTTCCAGCGCCCGCGCCGCCGCGTCGGTGAGGCGCATGTGGGCGCCCGGCTCGTAGCGCACCACCCGGCGCACCATCTCCAGCCGCCCCTGGAGGACCTCGCGGGCATACCCCAGCACCGCCCCGCACGCCCGCACGAGCGCCGCGCTGCCCAGCGACCCCGGCACCTCGCCCAGCACGGTCCGCAACTCGTCGCGGGCGGCGTCCTCCCCGAAGTTGGCGGGCGAGAGCATGACCGGAAAGCGCGTCTGGAAGTCGGCCAGCAGCGCCGCGTTGCCGGACAGCTCCGGGGCCAGCAGCACCTCGCGGGCGCGGTGGCGGGCCAGTTCGTCGTACAGGGCGGTGCGGGTGTGAAAGGCGGCGCAGCGAAATTCCCCGGTGGAGAGGTCCAGCAGCGCGAGCGCGTACCCGTCCCCGGTCGCCACCGCACCGAGGTAATTCTCGTCGGCGGTGAGGTGCCTCTCCTCGGTCACGGTGCCCGGCGTCAGCAACTGGGTGACCTTGCGGTCCACCAGCCCCGAGCCGGGTTCCTCGATCTGGTCGGCCACCGCCACCCGCACCCCCGCCGCGAGCAGCCGCTCGACGTTGCTGTCGAGGGTCCGGATGGGGACGCCCGCCATCGGGGTGGAGAAGTCCTTGCTGCTCTTGTGGGTCAGGGCGATGCCCAGCAGCCGCGAGAGGCGCTCGGCGTCCTCGCCAAAGGTTTCGTAGAAGTCGCCGCATTGAAACAACAGGATGAAGTCAGGATGCTCGTCCCGCAGGGCGACGTACTGCTCCAGCATCGGCGGCAGCACCCCCGACCCGGTTCCTTTGAGCACATGTTGGGCAGCAGCTCCCGGCACGCGCCGAGCATAGCGCAGGGCATTCTGTTGTCAGCGGAATACAGGTCGCGTTTGGGAGAGGGAGAAGGAAAAGCCGCCCCGCGTGGGGGCGACTTCGTGGCAGAAGGGGTTCAGCGGCCCAGGAAGGTGGGCTTGGGCAGTTTGGACTTGAGGCTCAGGCCGGTCAAGTCCGCGTCTAAGAAGACCCAGTTGTCGGACGAGAAGCTGCCCGAGACGGCGCTGACGGTATAGACGCCGGTCGCCTCGTCGCCGGTGACGGCGAGCTGCACCTTGTTCCAACCCTTGCCCAACCGCAGATCAGTCTGCACTGTGAGGCGCTCGCCTTCCACGGTGCAGGTCCGGTTGCCTTTCAGGGTGACGCTACGGTCAACGTAGGTCAGCCCGCCGAAGCTGAACGTCAGCCTGCCTTGCCCAGGCGTCCCGTCAAGCGACAGAGTGGCAGGCTGAACAGCGCCGTCCTTGCCCGCGTCCACCTCCACGAGCAGCGAGGTGCTGCGGACCGATCTGTCGCTGAGCGTGATCTGCGGCAGGCAATCGGCGGCGAAGTCGTAGTCCTCCGGCAGGGCACCGAACAGGTCCGTGTCAATCGCGCTGAGCTGCGCCGCCGTGGGCGTGGGCAGCGTCAGGACGAATTTGCCGTCCGCCGTCAGGGTTCCCGTCGTGGCAGGTTGCCCCGTCAGCCCGTCCTCACCGACGAGGTATCCGCGCACACTGCCCGCCCCGCCCGTCCACGGCCCCGTCGTGAGGCGGAAAGAGGTCGCCGTCTCCGTGAAGCTGCCCTCCACGACGGTGCCGGAGAGCGCAGCCAGGGAGCTGGGCGCGGGAGTCTGATTACAGGCGGCCAGCAGCAGGCCAGTCGAGGCCAGGGTTAACACGGCAAAGTTTTTCATGACCCCCGCACCGTAACCCTCTTCAGCTCAGTCCACAAGCAGAGTTGACGGCTCCGCTCTCGCCCGTCCCCACCCCTACTCGTCGCACCCCAGCGCCCGCAACAGATCGAACTCCGTGATAGCGGGAATTACCACTGGCCGACCCCGAACCGGCGAGCGACGACGCCCCAACAGCCTGAGCAGCAATACGCGCATAGCTCCCCCTTCCTGACGGCAACCTGATGAGGGCCTAAGCCTAGCTCAAGATGCTAGGAATGTCACACCTTCCCCTCTTGGGGTGAGGCGTTGCACCGCGTTCCGGCTGAGCAGAGGTGGGAGGTGGGGGCGCTCTAGCATGGGCCGCATGAGCTACCACCCCTATGACCCGCGCATGGCGCACGACGCCAGCCGCAAACTCAGCGACGGAGACGTGCAGGACCTCAAGCCCGAAGGCTGGTGGGGCAACGACGGCCAGCTTTACCGGGACTTCAAGTTCGGGAGCTACATGGACGGCGTGGACTTCACCCTGCGGATCGCCCGGATGGCTGAGGAAGCCGGGCACCATCCCGACCTCCACCTCCACTACGCGCGGCTGCGGGTGCGCTACTTCACCCACGACGCGGGCGGCGTAACGATGGCAGACATTGAGGGGGCGCGGGCCGTGAACCGGCTGTGGGAGGAGGCGCAGGCTTGAAGCTCTCCATCCCCGACGCCGACGTGCTGTGGGCCGAGTTGCCCGCCCAGCGCAAGCATGAGGTCACCCTGACCGTGGAGCCGGACGACCTCGACGACCTCAACCACGTCAACAACACCGTCTACCTCGCGTGGTGCGAGCGGGTGGCCCGCGCCCACGCCCTGCGCGAGGGGATGGGCACGGAGGCGCTGACCGCGCTGGGGGCCGTGCCCGTCGCGCGGCAGCATGTCATCACGTACCACCGGCCCGCCCTGCTGGGAGACCGGGTGCGCGTCCGCACCGCCCTGACCCATCATGCAGGCGTCCGCAGCGTCCGCGCCTACACGCTCGACCGCGCGACCGACGACGGCACGGACGGCGAGCGGCTCGCGGAGTGCCAGACCGAGTGGGTGTGGGTGGACCCGGTGACCGGAAGGCCCAGGCGGGCGCCGCGCGAGGTGCTGGAGGCCTTCGGGTTCTAGCGTGTGGACCGGGGCCTGTGGCGTGTAGAAGAAGGTGGGAGACGTTCCAGGACGCCTCCTACCTCCTCTTTCCTTTTTCCCATAAGCTCCAGGCCACCCGCCGCAAGCGCCCCAGTCAACGGCTCAGCGCCACCCGCAGCCCCAGCGCCACCATGACGGCGCCGGTCACCCGTTCGAGGGACGCCCGGACGCGCGGCGAACGCAGACGTGGGGCGAGGGTGCCGATCAGCAGCACGAGCAGGCCCAGCCAGATCACCCCCCAGCCGAAGTGGATTAGCGCCAGGGTCAGCGACCGCTCCAGCGCCCCCTCGCCGGGGCGGACGAAGCCGGGCAGCACGGTGAGGTAGAACAGGGCCACCTTGGGGTTGAGCACGTTGGTGGTCAGGCCCTGCGCGAGGGCGGGGCCGAAGCCCAGGCGGGGGCCGGGCTCCCCGGCAGCCTGCGCCGTGTGCCGGGCCTCGCGCCACGCCCGCACACCGAGGTAAAGCAGGTAAGCGGCCCCCGCCAGCCGCACGGCCTCGTACAGCGCCGCGCTGCGGGCCAGCAGCACGCTCAGGCCCAGGGCGCTCAGGGCCGCGTGCACGAGCAGCCCGCTCGTCACCCCCAGCACCGCCCCGAACCCCGCCGGACGCCCCCCCGCCAGCGCCGCCCGCGTCACCAGCGCCGTGTCTGCCCCCGGCGTGACCGTCAGCAGCAGCGAGAGGCCCGCGAAGGCAAGGAGGGCGGAGTCCATGGCTCAGGGTAACAGGGGGGGAGAGGAAGGTGGGAGGCGTCCCAGAACGCCTCCCACGCCCTCCCCTCAGCCCTACGCGCTATGTCACCAGCCCCGCCGCCTCCACCGCCCGGTGCGCCCCAGTGTCCAGCAGCTCGCGCAGGACGCGCACGGTCTCCTCTATCTCGGCCTCCGCGTTGTACAGCGCGACTGGGGCGAGGCGCAGAATGTCCGGCTGGCGGAAGTCGGGGACGATGCCGCGCGAGCGCAGGGCGAGGCTCAGGGCGTGCGCCTCCGGGTGCGCGAGGGCGACGTGCCCGCCCCGCCGCCCCGGCTCGCGCGGGGTGACGACCCGCACCTCGGGCAGATGCTCGGCCACCTGCGCCATCAGGTGGGAGGTCAGGTCCAGGCTGCGGGCGCGAATCTCGGCCATGCCCATCGTGTCAAAGACGGTCAAGGCCCCCTCCAGCGCGGCCAGCGCCAGGATGGGCGGCGTCCCGAGCTGATAGGCCCCGGCCCCCGCCGCCGGGCGAAACTCGTGCGCCATCTCGAACTGGGTCGCCTTGTCGTGACCCCACCATCCGCGCAGACCGGGACCGAGGTCGTGGTGCCGCTCGTGCAGGAAGAGGCCGCCCGGCGCCCCCGGCCCGGCGTTAACATACTTGTAGTGGCACCACACCGCGAAGTCTGCTCCGGCCTCGTGGAAGGCGTGCGGCACGCTCCCGATGCTGTGCGCGGCGTCCCAGCCGATCAGGACGCCGCGCTCATGGGCCAGGCGCGTCACCCCCGCCACATCCAGCAGTTGCCCGGAGCGGTAAAGCACGGTGGGGAGCAGCACCAGCGCCACATCATCCCCCAGCGCCGCCGCGATGTCGTCGTCGTGGAGGGTGTGGCCGTCGCGGGAAGGAATCAGCCGGACCTCCGCCCCGTGCCGCGCGGCCCAACTCTGGAGGGCGTACACGTCCGACGGGAAATCGAGCGAGGTGGCAACGAGGTGCCGCCGCTCGCCCTGGGGCCGGTACAGGGCCGCGAGGAGCGAATGGAGATTGGCGGTGATGCTCCCGGTAGCGATGACCTCGTGCGGGTGCGCCCCCACCAGCCGCCCGATCTGGGGCGAGAGCGACTCCGCGAGGCCGAACCAGGCGTCCCACCCGCCCACCGCGTCGCATTGCCACTCGTCCAGTCGGCGCAGCACCGCCTCCCGCGCCGCGTGGGGCATCAGGCCGAGGCTGTTGCCGTCGAGGTAGATGCCGGGGGGCATGGCGAACAGGTCACGTCTGAGGGCACCGTTCATCAGGGAACCTCCGGGAGCGTCCCAGCGGGCAGCAGCACCGCGCGGGCGGGGGCACCGTCCGCCCCGACGAGGGGCAGCGGCAGGCACACGAGGTCATAGTCGCCCTCCGGCACCGCGCTGAGGTTGAGGCCCTCCAGAATCAGGACTCCGGCCTCGCGGCAGGCGTGGTGGGCGTCCAGCGTCTTGCTCGTCAGCGGGTCCACGCTGGGGCTGTCGGTGCCGATCAGCCACACGCCGCGCCGGGCAGCCTCGCGGACGAAGTCGGGCGAGAGGGCGGCGAAGTCCTCTGGGAACTCGGCCCAGTGGGCGGGCTGGCCGGTGTGCAGCAGCAGCCGGGGCGGGAGCATGTCCGGCAGGCCCTCCAGCGCCTCCGGCCCCACCAGGCCCTCCCGCGCCCGCACCGTCAGCACCCGGCAGCGGCCCAGGTAAGGCTCCAGGCCGACCTCCTCCAGCCTCGGCGCGTCGTCGGCGTAGTGCCAGGGGGCGTCCACGTGGGTGCCGGTGTGGGTGCTGGTCCGCAGTTCGCCCGTATTCACGCTGTCGCCCCGCGCGATCCGGGCGCCCGGCTCCAGGCGGTACGGCGCGTCCCCCGGCCAGGTGGGGTGACCGGGGGTGAGGGGTCTGGAGATGTCGTGCATGGGAGAGAGGCTACCAGCCGCCAGCTTCCAGCGCCCAGCCCTGGCCCGCCTTTGCTGGCTACTGGCTGCTGGCGGCTGGCCGCTCACGTCCCCGGCGTACTTCCCGGAAACACCGCCACGCGCCCCACCATGTACGCGCAGCCATACAGGAAGAGGGTCACGACGGGCAGAAAGCGCAGGCCCCGGCGGTGCTCGACGAGCTTGCCCCGCACCAGCACCTCCAGCACGTAGAGGCTCAGCAGGCAAAAGGCCGAGTACATCCAGTGTTCCCAGTCGCGGCTGGGGTCGGCGGGATAGCCGTACTTGGTCTGGGTGCCCTGCACGGCAGTGGCGCTGGGGACCTTCGCGCCCCCCAGCGAGAGGATCACGCCCGTCACGACCGGAATCAGCGTCAGCACCCACGTCAAGCGCAGCCACACCAGGAAGCCGCCGCGCAGCTCCCCCTTCAGCGCCGGGCCGAGGCTCCAAACAAACAGCACCAGCGTGGCGAGCGCGTAGGGGGTGGGAAAGAGAAAGGCCAGCGCATTGTTGAACTGATACCCGTGAATGAGCCGCAGCAACTCCATGCCCAGCAGCCTAACCTGAAGCGGGAACCGGACCGCTCATGCAGATTCTGTCCGGGTGCCGTTCCCTTCGGCCAGAGTTTCGGGGGGGTTCAACGGCCTGCCGTCGGCCTCCGGGTCACCACTCCAGCCGCGTCTCGGGGGGCAGATAGGTGCCGGGCCGCAGCTCGGCGCCGTCGGCGGCGCGGCGCAGCTTCAGGCCTGCCGGAACGGTCGCCAGCAGGATGCGCGGGCCGCTGACGGTCACGCGCAAGCCCGCGAGGGCAGGCGCCCCCAGCAGCGTGCCTAGGTCCACCAGCCCCGGCGACAGCGTGACAGCGTGTTCGCCGTAAGGGCCACTCAGGCGCAGCCCCACCCCGTCGGCGTGCAGCGAGAGCGGCAGGCCCAGGCCCACCAAGCTGCCCAGCGGCGGGTGCGGCGAGCGCGAGGGGTGCGCCACCGCCAGCCCCAGCAGGGTGCCGGGGCGAACGACCTCGCCCCCTTGCAACAGCCGGGTGCCCTGACTGACCTCCAGGTCGGCCGGAACGCGCAGCACCCGCAGGCCGCCGGACTCGTGCCCAAGCCGCAGCCCGCTGAGGTGCGGCACCCGCGCAAGTTGCCCCAGATCGAAGGGCGCGTCCAGCGGAGCCGCCAGCGGTTGCCGCCGCCCACCCCGCCCCACCAACCACAGGGCGAGGTCGGGGGTGTATTCCAGCCCCTCGATGGCCTCGGGGGGCGCGTGAACGGGCGCGGGTGCGGGCGCCCGGCGGCGGCGGCGACGGCGGCGGCGCCCCAGCCCCAGCAGGCCAGCGCCCACCAGCGCGGCCAGGCCCACTCCGGCAAGGACAGCCCACAGCGCCCCCAGACCGTTCCCCGAGCCGCCCGGGGCATCCTCCGGCCCCCCCACCGGGGCGAGGGCGAAGGTCTGCCCACCCACAACCAGCCGGGGCACCCCCGCGCCTGCCGCCTCCCCCACCCGCGTAAGCTGCACGGTCACCTCGCGCCCACCCGGCAGGGTCCAGACCTCCCCGCCCAGGCCGGGGGGGAGGCGCAGGGCAGGGGCCACAGACGCCACCCCAGCGGGCAGACGGTAGCGCAGGGTGACGCTCTCGCCGGGACCCAGGGTGCGGTCGGCGCCGGGGTTGAGCCACATTAGTCCGGTCTGCCGGGGCTGCACCGGAGCAGAGGTCGCCGCACTCGGCGCCGCCGTCTCCCCCACTGCCAGCCGCAGCAGCGCCCGCCGGGGCAGACCGCCCGCTTCCGGCGCCGGGGCGCACAGTAGGGCCGGGGCGCCGGGGGCCACCTCCCGCCCGACGCGCAGGGCCGCCCGCCCCTCCTCCACGACCGGGGCGGCCAGCGTGACTCCCTCCGGGGCGCTCAGCGTGAGCGGCGTGCCGTCGGGCCAGGGCACCGGCACCCGCGCGGGGTCGGGCACCGTGCGCAGGGCCGTGCCCGGCGCCACCCGCGCCAGCACAGGCACCTCGCCCACCGGCAGGCTGACGCCCCGCGCGTAGCCGCTCGCCCGCAGCGCCGCCCGCGCGTCGGCGGGCAGGGGCGTGCCCAGCGCCACGTAATGCAGCGTGTCCAGCCCCCCGCGCCCCCCGAAGGCCGCGAGCGCCCGCGCCGCCGTCCAGTCCCCGGCGGGGTCGTTGTCGGTGCCGTCGGTCAGGACGATCACGGTGGTGACGTACCCTCCAGCCTGCAACGGGGCCAGCCCTTCCCCCAGACTGCGGTAGAGGTAGGTGTTGCGCCCGTCGGCCCGCAAGGCGGCGAGGTCGGTGTTCCAGCGCGTCCGGTCGGCCGGGAGACTGTAGCCCTGGCGCGAGCGCAGCCCCTGGTCGAAGGTGAGCAGCTCCACGCGGTCGGGCTGCTCGGAGCGCACATACCCGTTGACCGCCGCCTTGACTCGCCCGAAGATGTCCGCCTGCCCGTCGCCGATGCCGCGCATGGAGCCGCTGGTGTCCAGCACGAAGACCGCGCGGGTGCGCGTGGGGGCGGGCGTGGGCAGGCGGCACTGCTCCGGCGGGAGCGCGGCGGGGAGGCGCTGCAAGGTCACGCGCGGGGCTGGGGCAGCCGGAGCCGCCGCCCCAGCCAGTCCACCCGGCCACGCCGCGAGTCCAGGGGCCAGCAGCCACGGAGCGAGGACGAGAAGAGCGGCAGAACGCGGGCGCATGCGTAGGCCATTGTGACCGCTGATACCGAGGCCGTCCAATACCGAGCGAAGCTCTGCCGCTACGCCCGCCCAACTCCCCACCCCTTATTACGCCCCGTGCGTAATCCATTTGACCCGTTTCAAGTCCGGGAGTATACTGTGAAGACCTTCGGGGGCGCACCCAGCGCCCGTTTTTTCCGAATCGACCCATCCAAGCTCAGGACGTGTCCCCGTGGGGGCAACGCCAGGAGGATCATGACCCAGACTCCCGCCTATGACGCCAGCTCCATCTCGATTCTCAAGGGGCTGGAGGCCGTTCGCAAGCGCCCCGGCATGTACGTGCAGGGAGGCACCGGCATCGACGGCTACCACCAATTGCTGACCGAGATCATCGACAACGCCATCGACGAGGGCCTGGGCGGCTTTGCCGACGAGGTCCACGTCATCATGCACGCCGACGGTTCGGCCACTGTCACCGACAACGGGCGCGGCATCCCCGTCGACATGATGAAGAGTGAGAACCGCCCCGCCATCGAGGTGATTTTCACCGAGCTGCACGCGGGCGGCAAGTTCGGCGGCGGCGCCTATAAGGTGTCCGGCGGCCTGCACGGGGTCGGGAGCAGCGTGGTGAACGCGCTGTCCACCTACCTCGACGTGACCGTCAACAAGGGCGGCAAGCTGCACCACATCCGCTTCGAGCGCGGCGAGGTCGTCACGCCGCTGGAAGTGCTGGGCCAGACCCCCGCCGACGTGACGTGGTCCACCAAAGTCACCTTCCACCCCGACCCCACCGTCTTCTCCGAGTTCGAGAACCTCTTCAATTACGACCGCATCCGGGGCCGCCTGCGCGAGCTGGCTTACCTGACCGGCCTGAAGATCGTCGTGCGCGACGAGCGGACCGAGCTGCACGCCGGGGAGGTTCGGGAAGAGGTCTTCCACGAGCAGGGCGGCATCGCCAACTTCGCGCGGGCGCTGGTCACCGACGACTCCAAGCTGCTGTACGACCAGCCTATCGTGATGCGCGGCACCCACCTGGACGTGGAGGTCGAGGTCGCGTTCATCCACGCGAACACCTACTCCAGCGACAACATCCTGACGTACGCGAACATGATCCGCACCCGCGACGGCGGCACGCCGCTAACCGGCTTCAAGACCGCCTACACGCGCATCCTGAACAAGTACGCCAAGGACAAGAACCTGATCAAGTCCGGCAACCCGGTGCCCAGCGGCGACGACCTCTTGGAAGGCATCTACTGCGTGGTGTCGGTCAAGCTGCCCGAGCCGCAGTTCGAGTCTCAGGCGAAGGTCAAGCTGCTCAACAGCGAGGCCCAGACCGCCGTGAACGCCATCGTGGGCGAGAAGTTCGCGGAGTTCCTCGAAGAGAATCCCAAGGTCGGCAAGACCATCGTGGAGAAGGCCGCCGAGGCTGCCCGCGCCCGCGAAGCCGCCCGCAAGGCCCGCGACATCGTGCGCCGCTCCAACCCCCTGGAGAACGACGACCTGCCCGGCAAGCTGGCCGACTGCTCGAGCCAGGACCCGGCCGAGTCCGAGCTGTTTATCGTGGAGGGGATCTCGGCGGGCGGCTCGGCCAAGGGCGGGCGCGAGCGGCGCTTCCAGGCCATCCTGCCCCTGCGCGGCAAGATCCTGAACGTCGAGAAGTCCGAGCTGAACAAGATTCTCAAGAATGCCGAGATTCGTGCCCTGATCGGGGCCATCGGCGCGGGCGTGGAGGGCACCGGGGACCGGATGCACTTCGACCTCTCCAACCTGCGCTACCACAAGATCATCATCATGACCGACGCGGACATGGACGGCGGGCACATCGCCACCCTGCTGCTGACCTTCTTCTACCGCTACATGCGCCCGGTCGTCGAGCAGGGCTACCTCTACATCGCGCAGCCGCCGCTGTACCGCATCACCGTGGGCCGTGAGAAGAAGGGCACCTACCTCTACACCGAGGAAGAACTCAAGACGCACGTCGCCCGCGCCAACAAGGAAGGCAAGAAGTACGAGATCCAGCGCTTCAAGGGCCTGGGCGAGATGAACGCCGATCAGCTCTGGGACACCACCATGAACCCCGAGACGCGGGCGCTGAAGCAGGTCAAGGTCGAGGACCTGATGGTCACCAACGAGGTCTTCGAGGACCTGATGGGCTCGGAAGTCGCGCCGCGCAAGAAGTTCATTCAGGACAACGCCCGCTTCGCTGAGATCAGCGTGTAAGCGAAGCCAGAACCGAGGAGCCCGCCCCGACACACTGGGGCGGGCTTCCTCCATTGGGGGCTTGACCCGCTCACCGGAGGGCGGACAATGAGGCATCCGCCCTTCCTGACCCTGCCACCCACCCCAGGAGTTCCCATGACCCATCGGCTGGCGTCCACCCTGTTCTTCATGCTCCTGGCCTCTTCCGCCCACGCCCAGTCCGGCCCGAACAGCAGCCTGGTCAGCGCCCAGTTCACGCCTGACGCAGTGATCGTGACCGACCGCACCGCCGTCAACGAGTTCGCCGGAGCGCTGCGGGAGGCCGCGGCCCTGGCGGGGGGCACCTGTCAGAAGAGCGAATATGTGGTGTGGCCGGAGTCCAGAGACAACCTCGCCGAGCAATTTCAGGACGGCCTGGGGGCATTGGGCTACACCCTGACCCTGCTGGACGAGACCGACGATAAGGACGGGTATGTGGCTGCCTTCCGGCTTGCCGGGACGGGCAAGACCCCGTTGGCTGGTCTGTGGGCGGACGATGGTGACGGGGTGGTCCTGGGGTGGTGCACCCTGAGCGCGGGCGCTGCTGCGCCCCGCACCAGCCCTGCGGCTCCGGCCCCCCGTCCGGCGGCGGCACCTGTGCCCACCCCGCAGGTCAGTGCCATTCAGAGCGGCAAGTATGGCTGCACCGAGACCCAGCCCCGGCTGGTGAACGGGTCATGGCAGTTCGAGTTCCAGTCCCGCGGGGTTGTGCAGTTGCAGGCCGATGGGCGCTACGTGGACCCCTTCGGCGTGGCGGGCCGCTACGGGCTGAATGCCGCGCGAACGGTCGCCACCTTCTCCGGCGGCGCGCTCGGCGGCGGCACCGCCACCCCCATTGAGGGCGAGGTGGGCCGCCTGCGCGTCGTCATCCCCACCGCAAGCGGCGAGCGGCGCTGGACCTGCGGGCGGATGTAGGCTCCTCGCTCAGCCCCGGGCTGCCCCCCACTCCACAAACGCCGTCAGGTCCGCGTACTGCCGCTCCAGGCTGGGGCGGTGGACATACATCATGTGCCCGGCCTCGTAGAAGACCTCGCGGACATTCCCGCGCAGGCTGGGGTCGAGGCTGAGGTGGTCCAGCGTGTGCCGCGTCGCGTGGTACGGCGTGGCGAAGTCGAAGTAGCCTGACGCCACCAGCACCTTGAGGTGCTCGTTCTGGTGCATGGCCCTCCGCAGCGTGTCCGAGACGCGCACGTGCTTGTTCTCGAACTCCTTGTAGCTCCAGGGCCGCACCCGCATGGTCAGGATCTCGTAGGGGAGGTCGGACTCGAAGCCCAGTTCGGCGCGAACATAGTGGTTCATCGCCGCCGTGTACGGCCCCAGGATCGCGCTCATGCTGGGGTCATACTCGTTCGCCTCGCCGCCGGAGTCACGGTCCAGCCCGGTAAAACGGCTGTCGAGGCGCCCCACCGTGCGGCCCTCCTCGCGCAGCAGCTCCTTGCAGAAACGGGCCAGGGTCACGCGCAGGTTGTTGCGGAGGACGAAGGCCACGTCCAGCCCGGTCAGGGCGGCGTACCGCTCGGCCACCGCCCGCTGCTCCTCCTCACTCAGACGCGGGCCGAGGTGCAGGGCACGGGCATAGTCGCCGTCCGCGAAAGCTTCGGCCTCGCGCAGCACGTCAGCCAGCGAGCGCTCGCTGCCGAGTTTGCCGTGGCACCAGGCGGTCGCGGCGGCAGTAGGCAGGTGAACGATATACGGCAGGTCATGCCCCGGCGTGAAGTCCACCGTGGAGAAGTCGAGGATCGAGCTGATGAGCATGATGCCGTTCAGAAACAGCCCGTGCCGCTCCTGCAAGTACCCGCTGAGCCCCGCCGCCCGCGTGGTGCCGTAGCTCTCCCCGATCAGAAACTTGGGGCTCAGCCAGCGCCCGGCCCGGCTCGTCCACAGCCGGATGAAGTCGCCCACCGACTCAATGTCTTTCTGAAAGCCGTGGAAGTCGCCGGGCTTCTCGCCTTCCTCGACCCGTGAATAGCCGGTGCTCACGGGGTCGATGAACACGAGGTCCGAGTGGGTCAGCAGGGTGAACTCGTTGTCGGTGAGGTCGTAGGGCGGCCCGGTCAGCGCCCCCGCGTCGCCCATGACCACCCGGCGCGGCCCCAGCAGGCCGAGGTGCAGCCACACCGAGGAACTGCCGGGGCCGCCGTTGAAGCTGAAGGTGACGGGCCGCGTGCGCGGGTCGTGTTCGCCGTCGAGGGCATAAGCCACGAAAAAGACGCGGGCGCGGGGCTTGACGCCCTCCGACTCGCCCTCCTTGGCGTGCTTCTCCTCGGCCAGCACCATCGTCCCCGCTGTGACGGTGTAGGCCAGTTCGCGGTCCCCCACGGTGACGCGGTGGCGGGTGACGCTCACCTCGTCCTGGGGCCGGTCCTCGGGGCGGTCGCCCTCCGCAGTGCGGACCTTGACCTTGACTTCGGTGCCGGGCTCGGCGGCCTGCTTCTCGTGTTCGTCGCTCATGGGTGGGGTAGTTCTAGCGCGTGGGACGGGAGGGCGGCGCGGGGTTCCGGTTGCCGTGCCCCTACCACACGTCCCCGCGGCGGAACTCGCAGGTCAGGGGCGCACCCTCCTCCTGGGCCGCGTCCAGGGTGCCCGCCGGGGCGTAAACCAGCACGCCGCCCCCCTCCTCCGGCGTCTCCCGGACACCCGCAGGCGTCATCACCCGCAGCGGGCCGCGCCACACGCGCCAGCCGCCCGCCTGGTAGAGCCCCAGGCCCTCGTCGCTGGTCGAGAGCGCCCCGAAGTCGTAGGCCCGGGTCACCTGTGCGTTGACCTGCCGCAGCAGGGTCCGTCCGACGCCGCGGCGCTGCCAGGCCGGGTGCACGGCCATCGCCTCGAGGTACCCCACCCGCCGGGGTGCGTCCCCGACCAGCAGCGTGCGCTGCACCAGCGCCGCGTGCCCGATCAGCCGACCGCCCAGCCAGGCCAGGGTGTGCAGTCCCCCCAGGGCGTGGTCCCAGTCGTCGTCGCTGAAGTCCTCGCCGTACGCGGCGGCCAGCAGCTCGCGCACGGCCCGGCGGGTCGGCGCGGACAGGTCGGCGGTGTGCCGGACCTCGGTGACCCACCCCGCTCCCCTGTTCACCCGAAGTACCCCAGCAGATCGATCAGTGTCCGCGCGTAGTCGTCCGGCTTGATCCCTCGCTTTTCCAGCTTGACCGAAGGTGGGAAGGTCGTCACCTCAGTCCGGTGGGGGAAGCGCTTCAGGCCCGGCGCGTCGTAGTCCAGCGACTTGTACGCGAAGGTCACCTGAAGGTGCGTCATCGTCTCCCCGATGCTCAGGACGCGCTTGGCGACGGCGGTCAGGCGCAACTTGGCGAGGTCGATGAAGTTCTGAACCTCCGGGGTGGGCGGCCCGTACTTCTTGCGCAGGTCGCGCTCGACCCGGCTGACGGCCTGAAGGGTCCGCGCCTCCGAGAGCCGCCCGTAGGTGGCGATGCGTTCTTCCTCGTTCCCGCCGAAGTACTCCGGCGTGAGGCGCGAATTGATGGGCAGATCGATGGAGACCGAAGCGGGCGTCTCCATCTTCTCGCCCTTGAGCTTGGCGACGGCCTGCGCGAGCATCTCCGTATACACGTCGATGGACACGGCCTGCACGTGCCCGTGCTGTTCCTCACCCAGGATGTTGCCCACGCCGCGAATCTCCATGTCCTTTTCGGCCAGCAGGTGCCCCGAGCCGAGGTCTTGCAGGTCGGCAATCGCCCACAACCGCCGCTGGGCGTTCTCGGTCATGCGCGGGGGGTAAAAGAGGTAGGCGTAGGCGGTTTGCTGCCGCCGCCCGACCCGCCCCCGGAGCTGGTAGAGCTGCGCGAGGCCGAGGCGGTCCGAGCGCTCGATCAGGATGGTATTCGCCTCGGGAATGTCCAGCCCCGTTTCCACGATGGTCGTGGAGATCAGCACGTCAAAGGCGCCCTCCGCGAAGCCCAGCATGATCTCCTCGAGTTCCTCCTCGTTCATGCGGCCGTGCGCCACGCCGATGCGGGCTTCCGGGATCAGGTTGCGGAGGTATAGGCTCCGCGCCCCGATGGACGCGATGCGGTCATGGATGTAAAAGACCTTGCCGCCGCGCTCGATCTCGGAGAGGATGGCGTCGCGCACGGTCACCGGGTCGAAAGGTGCGAGCACCGTCTGGATGGGCTTGCGGCCCTTGGGCGGCGTCTGGATGGAGCTCATGTCACGCAGGCCGACCATGCTCATGTACAGGGTGCGCGGTATGGGCGTGGCGGAGAGGGCCAGCGTGTCCACGGCCTTGACGCCTTCCGGAATCTCAATCTTGCCGTCTTTGGGCACGTCGGGCAGCCCACGCATGGCCCGCAGCTTCTCCTTCTGGCCGACCCCGAAGCGGTGTTCCTCGTCCACGATGATCAGGCCGAGGTCCTTGAACCCGATATCGCCCGACAGCAGGCGGTGCGTCCCGATGATGATGTCCACCTTGCCCTGCGCGAGGTCGCCCAGAATGCTCTTGGCCTGCTTGTCCCCGGTGAAGCGCGACAGACCCTCCACCCGCACGGGCAGGTCCTTGAAGCGTTCCACGAAGGTGGAGGTGTGCTGCTCGGCCAGCAGGGTGGTGGGCACCAGCATCGCCACCTGCTTGCCGTGCCCCACGACGCGGTGCGCGGCCCGCAGCGCGACTTCCGTCTTACCGAAGCCCACGTCGCCCGAAATCAGGCGGTCGGCGGGAATGGGGCGTTCGAGGTCGCCCATCGTCTCCTTCAGGGCCGTCTTCTGGTCGGCGGTGAGGTCAAAGGCGAAATTCTTCTCCACCTGCGCGTCCCACTCGGGCTGGGCGGGGAACGGGTTGCCGGGCGTGACCTGCCGGGCCGCGTACTGCACGAGCAGTTTGCCTGCGACCTCCTCGGCGTTCTTGCGGGCCTTTTCCTTGGCCTTGGCCCAGTCCTTCTTGTCGAAGGAAGACAGCACCGGGGGATCGTCGGTCGTGCCAGGGTGCCGCCGCAGCACGGGCAGTTGCTCGATGGGTACGGCGAGGCGGGCGCCCCCCCGGTAGTCGAGGTTGAGGTAGTCACGCGTGACGCCCAGCACCGTGCGCGTCTCCAGCCCCTGGAACTGCCCGATGCCGTGCTCGGGGTGGATGAGGTAGTCCCCGACGTGCAGCCCTAGCGCGTCAGTGACAGGTTTGCCCGCCAGCTTGCGCCCCCGCAGCGCCGAGCCGCCCTGAAAGCCGTAGATCAGGTCCTCGGTCAGCACGACCGTGCGGTGCTCGGGGATGGCGAAGCCGCCCTCGCCATTCGCCCGCAGGAAGCCCAGGCCGCCCTCCTCCACGCGGGGGACGCTCAGCCAGGGGATTTCGTGCGTGTTCAGCAGCCGGTCCGCGAGGTAAGCGGCGGTGCGGTCGTGCCGAACCAGAATCAGCACCCGGTACCCTGCCCCGCGCCACTCGCCGATGTCGCGCTCCAGGTCCGAGAGGCGGGCGCGGTAAAAGGGCAGCGACGTCAGGCCAAGGTCGTAGTCGGTCAGCTCCAGCGGGGCGCGGCCAAACGACGTGACCTCGCGCTCCCGCAGCCGGGGCCACAACGTGTCGGTCAGCGGTCCCAGCGCGGAAGCGTAGAACTCCGGCGCGTCCAGAAACACGCGGCCTGGCAGCAACTCCAGGCGGGTGGCGTCCCACTTCACGTCGGTCAGGTAGTCGGCGGTGGGCTCCAGGGTAAAGGCCGCGATCTTCTCGCCCGTTAGCTCGCCCGACTCCAAGCGGCGCAGGGTGTCCAACTCGTCCCCGAAGAACTCGGCGCGGAGGATCAGCGCCTCCTCGCCCACCGGCACGCCTACCCCCGGCACCAGCCGCAGCTCCAGCGTGTCGCCGCGCAGGAGGTAGCCCGTCTCGTCGTCCTCGGGGTCCTGAAGGCGCTCGTAGCCTAGGCGCTCCAGCCGGGCCAGCAGCTCCTCACGCGGATAGCTCGCGCCCACCCGCAGGGCGAGGGCATGGTCCTCGGGGTGGGCCGGGAAGAGGTCCAGCGCCGTATTCACGTCCAATACCACGTGCTCGTGCCTGCCCGCCCAGTCGCGCAGCCCCGGATTGACCGAGACGGGCGAACCCAGCGCCCCAGCGGAGGCGTAGGTGCCCAGGCGGTCGGGGGTAGTGAGCAGCACGGCGGGGCCGGGGTGGGCGGCGAACAGGGCGGCGCGGGCCACCTGCGGCAGCAGCAGCACGTTCCCGACCGGAGCGGTCGGCATCAGTCTGGAGAGGTTGGGGGCGGCGACCGTCACCCGCAGATTGTACGCGGGGAGGGTAAAGGGGACGGGGGTAGAGGGAACGGTCAGGCGGAGGCGAGGGCGAGGATGCGGTCGGGGAAGGAGGCGAAAGCGCTGGCCTCCTCGTGGGCGCGGGGCTGCCCCTCGTCGATCAGGCGCACGGCGACCAATCCAGGCCCCGGCAGGACGTGGAGATGCTGGCCCAGCCACCCGTCGTGTCCGAAACCGACCACCGGACCGAACTGCTCGTCCGCCCAGCGCACGCCCCTGGGCATCTGCTCACGGTCGAAGCCGTGGGCCACCAGCCGGGGCCACAGCTCCCCCCAGGACGTCCACTCGCCCATGCAGGCCTCCAGGGCCGCCACACTCGGCGTGACTCCAGCAGCGGCGGCCACCGCCTCCACATGACCGGAGGTCACCACGATCCGGGTCCACTGTGGCCGCAGCCACCACAGCAGGCCCATATGGGGATAAGCGGAGGTCGCGGGACGCGTGCTCTCCTCCACCCACTCCCGCGCAATCAGCGCCGCCCCACCCGCCTCTCCCCCATCCAGCGCGAGTTGTCCCAGCCGCGCGAGGTCACGGGCACGCAATCCCAGGCCACTCATGCCGTGCGGGTTTCCGGCTTTGTCCCGAATCCAGTACGTCTCTTCAATCCTCAGCGGCCCGAACAGCTCCGCGTGGGCGAAGTCGTCGGCTTTCTGTCCGGTGGCGCGTTCCAGCAGGCCGCAAATCAGGTTGGCGGCCTTGTTGTTATAGGCGAAGACGCTGCCGGGGGCGTGCTCCAACTCAGCGCACAGGGCGAGTTGCACGAAGTCCGGGCTGGGATAAATCTCGGCGGGGGCCATCGGCACGTTTTGCAGCCCGCTCGTGTGCGTCATCAGGTGCCGCAGGGTCACGTCCCGCTTGCGCCCCTGCCGCCACTCCGGGAAGAAGTCGCTGACGGGCACGTTCGCCCCCGGCAGATGCCCCAGCGTGATGGCGCGGCCCACCACCAGGCTCAGCACAGCCTTGGTCACGCTCATCGTCTCTATGGGGCGGTCGCCCCGCCCGTTCAGCACCTCGTCTACGAGGAGTTCCCCGTCCTGCATCACGGCGAGGGCGCTGGTGTTGCTGGCGCGGGCCTCATCCACGAGGGCGTCAAGCTGGGCTGTGGGCATGGCCGCAGCGTATCCCGGCGGCTCATCCTGAGTCCGCCGATTTATCGCCCGGTGAGGCACCCCGTCAGCAGCGTCTGCGTACGCCCCGTGCCAGTCCCGACAAAGGTGCTCAGGGTGGACTCGCCCTGATGCTCCCACCACTCCAGGCCGCCGCGCGCTCCCGCCGGTCCGGCCAGGCTGGCGTAACGGGCACCGCTGGCGCTGAGGGCCTCGGCCAGACCGTACTGCCGCCCGCGCCAGTTCAGGACCACAAAGGTGGGACCACTCTGACCGAAGGTGGCATAAGTGGCGCTGATCCTCTGCCCGCCGTCACAGGTGTAGTGGAAGGTGCGGGACGTGCCGGACGTGGGAGGGCCGCCCCCCGCTGCTGCGACCGGGGCGAGGGCGAGCACCAGCAGCGCAGCCACAGCGAATCTCATCGCTCCAGCCTACAGGCCGGGGAGTACCCGCTATACAGATTACAAACTTGGTCAACTTCTCTGCTATGCTTTGTTTTGTGAAGCGGACGATTCTTTCTCTTACTGCCCTGGTGCTGCTGGGCAGCGCGGGCGCACAGCAGGTTAAGGAACTGCGCCTCGGGGTGTTTCCCAATGTGACGCACGCCGCCGGACTGGTCGGCGTGCAGCGCGGCCTTTTCCAGAAGGAACTCGGCAATGTCAAGCTGGTCGTCAAGGAGTTCGCCAACGGCTCGCAGGTCAACGAAGCCTTTGCGGCGGGCGCCATCGACGCCGCCTACGTCGGCCCCGGCCCGGCCATGAACGCCTTTATGCGCGGCGTGCCAATTCAGGTGTACGCGGGCGCGGCGAACGCGGGCGCGGTGCTGGTGGGCCGTAAGGACAGCGGCATCCGCAACGTCAAGGCCCTGAAGGGTAAGAAGGTCGCCGTGCCCACGCGCGGCAGCACGCAGGACATCAGCCTGCGGCACCTGCTGCACGAAAACGGTCTCAAGGCCACCGACGAGGGCGGCAACGTGACCATCGTGCCCATCGACCCGGCGAACATGCCCGCCGCCTTCGCCACCAAGCAGGTGGACGCCGCGCTCGTGCAAGAACCCTGGGGCGCGATCATGGAGTCGCAGGGGGCCAAGCTGATCGCCAACGAGAAGGCGATCTGGGAGGGCGGCAACTACACCACCACCGTCCTCGTGGTGAATACCAAGTTCGCCTCGCAGAACCCCGAAGTCGTCAAGGACCTGCTGCGCGGACACCTCGGCGCCATCAACTTCATCAAGAAGAGCAACGCCGGGGCGCAGAAGTCCATCGCGGACCAGATTCAGGCCTTTACCGGCAAGCGGCCGGGCACCGCCGACCTGTTCAAGGCGCTCGCCCGCACGAAGGTCACCTGGGACATCAACCTCAAGACCCTGGCCGAGTACGCGCAGCTCAACAAGGAAGCGGGCTTCGCGCGGGACGTGCCGGACCTGAACAAGTTCGTGAACCTCAGCGTGATTCGCGGGCTGGCGAAGTAACGGGTCAATTCAGCAAAGAAGTCGGGACGGGGCGAGCCATGCCCCGTCCCTGACCTTTGGGGGGAGTGAGCGCGGCTCCTCGACCGGGCCGTCCGGCGTGAACAGCGAGGTGTTCTCCACCGGGGCCTCGCTTTCCTCCTCCACAACCTCGTCCAGGGGCCTGCCCACGTCCTCCCCGGTCGCCTCGATCCGCAGCGCGTCACTGGGCGCTAGGCCCTCCAGGCAGTTTTCCCTCACGGTCCAGAAGATGTCGCCGCGCACCTGGTTGTGCGCGTAGCGTTTGGCGTCCAGCAGGCTGCCGAACTCGCGCTGGAAGTGTTCAGCGGCCGAGTTGCTCCGGATCTCGATGGTCAGGTGATAGGGCATGGGGCCTCCTTTCTTCCTGCATGGTGTCACCTGCGGGAAACCGGAGCGTGTGCCGCCGCCCGGACCTTCAGCGTGACGCCAGGAAGGGCGGGCGGAGCGGCTGGACCCTGGGGCTGCCCGCCGGGGGCTGGCCGCTACACTACCCCCATGACCGGACCCAGAAAAGGCTCCAGGGGCCGACCGCCCAAACGCACGGCCGCGCAGGGACGCGGCGGCATTACCCGCGACACCAGCCGCCCCGCCCGTGAGCCGGGAAGCCAGGAAGAGAAACAAAGCGCCGGGGAACGTCCCCGCAGCCAGGGCCAGTCCCAGGGCCGGGGCGCCCTGTCCGGCACCAATCCGGCCCGCCGCAAGCCCGGCGAACGCGGGGAGGGACGGGGAGGCAGCGAGCGGCCTTTCCAGCCGGGTCCAGGGCGCAAGGCTCCACCCAAGGTCACGCGGGGGGAGGGCGCGGGCGGCGGCAAGAAGGCCCTGCCAGACCTCAAGCGGGTGCAGCTCGACGCGCCGGACCCCGGCACGACCTTCCGCGACCGCGACGGCGAGCGCCTGACCTTTGCCGACAGCGCCCTCAAGCGGGTGGCCGCCCAGATCCTGACCGACAGGAACAAGGCGTGGCGCTACCGGGCCTTTCCCTTTCCCCTCTTCACCGACCGGGGCACCGAGCAGTCCTTTTACTTCGACTTCTATATCTACGACGCCGAGGACTCGGTCATCCGGCTGATTCTGGTGATCCCCTTCGAGTCGCGCGAGGTCTGGGACCGGGTGGGGCGCTTCAAGCGGCAATATCCGATGTACCGCTACGAGCTGTGGACACCGGAGAAGCTGGCGCAACTGGGGCGGCCACGGGCACAGCTCGGGTTCTGAACCGTCCCCCCGGCGAAGTGTCTTCAGGCGTCAGAGCGCCGTGAGAGCGATCTGGTAACGTTTCCAACTATGGGCGGCGACCTCGCGGCAGCGGGCCTGACCGGGCCAGCGCGGGGCCGCCGCCGCCTCTGACTTCCGCGCACTACACCGGGCCTTTCCCAGCCCGTGGAGGACCCCAGCACCCATGACCATCACCGATCTTCCCACCACCCAACCCGCCCTGCTGCGGCCCGGCAGCCCCTACCCCCTGGGCGCGACCTGGGACGGTAAGGGCACCAATTTCGCCCTGTATTCCGAGAACGCGGCCGAGGTGGAACTGTGCCTCTTCGACGAATCGGGCCAGGAGACGCGCGTGCCGTTGACCGAGCAGACGGCCTTCGTGTGGCACGGCTACCTGCCGGGCGTGGGGCCGGGCCAGCGCTACGGCTACCGCGTCCACGGCGAGTACGCGCCTGAAAAGGGTCTGCGCTTCAACCCCAACGTGGTGCTGCTCGACCCCTATGCCAAGGCGCTTGACGGGGTGGAGCAGCACGACCGGGGCATCCTGGGCTATCAGGGCGGGGACGACCTCACCATGCAGACGGGGGAGCAGCGCGGCGCCCCGCTGGGCATCGTCATCGATCCCCTGTTCAACTGGGTGGGCGACCAGAAGCCGAACGTGCCCTTTCACCAGTCGGTGATCTACGAGGCGCACGTGCGCGGCCTGACCATGACGCACCCCGACGTGCCCGAGGCGCTGCGCGGCACCTACGCGGGCGTGGCGACCGAGCCGGTGCTGCGTTACCTGCGCGACCTCGGCATCACGGCGATCGAGTTTCTGCCTGTGCACCAGCATGTGGACGACGGTTTCTTGCTGGGCAAGGGCCTGAGCAACTACTGGGGCTACTCCACCCTGAACTTCTTCGCGCCGGAGGTCCGCTACTCGGCGGCGGCGCGGCGCGGGGACCCGGCGGGCGCGGTGCCCGAGTTCAAGAACATGGTCCGGGCGCTGCACGACGCGGGGATCGAGGTTATTCTCGACGTGGTGTACAACCACACCGCCGAGGGCAACCACATGGGGCCGACGATGAGCTTCAAGGGCATCGACAACCCCACCTATTACCGGCTGGTGGCCGACAACCCGCGCTTCTACTTCGACTACACCGGCACGGGCAACAGCCTGAACGTGCGGCACCCGCAGACCCTGCAACTCATCATGGATTCGCTGCGCTACTGGGTCACCGAGATGCACGTGGACGGCTTCCGCTTCGACCTCGCCTCCACACTGGCGCGGGGGCTGCACGAGGTGGACCAGCTCTCGGGCTTTTTCACCATCATCCACCAGGACCCGGTGATCTCGCAGGTGAAACTCATCGCCGAGCCGTGGGACGTGGGCGAGGGCGGCTATCAGGTCGGCAACTTCCCGGTGAACTGGGCCGAGTGGAACGGCATCTACCGGGACGACATGCGGGCCTTCTGGAAGGGCGAGGGCGGGCTGGCCTCCGAGATCGGCTACCGCCTGACCGGGAGCAGCGACCTCTACCAGCGCGACGGGCGCAAGCCGTACGCCTCCATCAACTTCGTGACCGCCCACGACGGCTTTACCCTGCGCGACTCGGTGACTTACGAGCAGAAGCACAACGATGCCAACGGCGAGGGCAACCAGGACGGGCACAACCACAACCTCACCTGGAACTGCGGGGTGGAGGGCGAGACCGACGACCCGGCCATCACCGCCCTACGCTCGCAGCAGCAGCGCAACTTCCTGGCGACCCTGCTGCTGGGGCAGGGCACCCCGATGATTCTGGGCGGCGACGAGATCGGACGCACCCAGCGGGGCAACAACAACGCCTACTGCCAGGACAACCCTGTCAGTTGGTACGACTGGCAGAACATTGACGCCGACCTACTGGCCTTTACCCGACGCTTGATCGCGCTGCGTAAGGCGCACCCCGCCCTGCACCGCCGCAAGTTCTTCTCGGGCCGCACCATCCGGGGCGAGGACGTGCGCGACATCGTGTGGCTGCGCTTCGACGGGGCCGAGATGAGCGACGAGGACTGGAACAACCCCCAGACCCAGTCTCTGGGCATGTTTCTCGACGGCGACGGCCTCGACGACGTGGACGCCGAGGGCCGCCCGCTGAAGGACGACGACCTGCTGCTGCTGTTCTCGGCCTCGCACATCGACCTGCCCTTCCGGTTGCCGGACTTCGACGGGTGCCCGGCGTGGCAGTTGCTCCTCGACACCACCGACGACGGGGCGCACGAATTGCGGCCTGCCGGAAGCGAGACCACCCTCAAGGCCCGCAGCGTCAAGCTCTACCGCTGCACGCGGGAGTAAGGGCGCCCCGCCGGAGGTTCAGGGCTGGCCTGAACCTCCGGCCTGCCCGTGGTCCGTTCCCCCGAAGGCTTTACCCTCCCTTCATCGGGGGTCTATGACGCACGCCTACCCTGACCCGTTCGCTGCTCGCCCCAGGGGGGAGCGGCCTGAAAGGAGTGTCATGCGTTCAACCCTTCCCAGTGCCTCCGTGGGGGCGCTGTCTTCCCCGCCCGCGCCCCGTCTGGGGGCCGAACTGCTGCCCGGCGGCGCGGGCACCCGCTTCCGCGTCTGGACGACCACCGCGCAGGCGGTTGCCGTGCGCGTGAATGGCACCGACCACCCCATGCAGGCCCTCGGCGACGGTATTCACGAACTGACGCTCCCCGTCGGCCCCGGCACCCGCTACAAGTTCGTGCTGGACGGGCAGGCCTGGCCTGACCCCTATGCCCGCTTCCTGCCCGACGGGGTGCACGGCGAGGCAGAAGTCGTGGACCCCGGCGCTTACGCCTGGCAAAACACCGACTGGCAGGGCCTCCCCCTCTCCGAGTGCGTGTTCTACGAGCTGCACGTGGGCACCTTCACCCCGGAAGGCACTTATCGGGCGGCGATGGAGCGACTGCCCGAATTAGTGGAACTGGGCGTGACGGCCCTTCAGGTTATGCCGCTCGCCGCCTTTCCCGGCTCGCGGGGGTGGGGCTACGACGGGGTGGCGCTGTACGCCCCCTACGCTCCCTACGGCCGCCCCGAGGACCTCAAGGCCTTTGTGGACGCCGCGCACGGGCATGGACTGGCGGTCTTTCTGGACGCCGTGTACAACCACTTCGGGCCGGACGGCAATTACCTCGGCGTCTACAGCCCGCAGTATTTTACCGAGCGCTTTCACACCCCCTGGGGCGCGGGGCTGGACTACGCCGAGCCTCACATGCGCCGCCTGATCACCGGCAACGCGCGGATGTGGCTGCATGAATACCGCTTCGACGGCCTGCGGCTGGACGCCACCCAGGAGATGCAGGACGACTCCCCGGTCCACATCCTGCGCGAGCTGGCCGACCGCATTCACGAACTGGGCGGCACGAAGGAACTG
This sequence comes from Deinococcus terrestris, assembly GCF_009377345.1. NCBI lineage: Bacteria > Thermotogati > Deinococcota > Deinococci > Deinococcales > Deinococcaceae > Deinococcus > Deinococcus terrestris. The sequence goes on from NZ_WBSL01000001.1 coordinate 931,421, forward strand.
CTCGCCGAGGACTACCGCAACCTGCCGGAGCTGGTCACCGAGCACCACCTCGACGGCATGTGGGTGGACGACTTCCACCACGTCATGCGTGTAACGCTCACCGGGGACCGCGACGGGTACTACCAGCACTACCAGGGCGGGCCGGAGGCGCTCGCCCAGGTCATCAACCGGGGCTGGGTGTACGAAGGCCAGCATTGGGCCGAGTGGAACGCCCCGCGCGGCCAGCCCGCCGACGCGCTGGAGGCCCCCTCGTTCGTCTACTTCATCCAGAACCACGACCAGATCGGCAACCGGGCGGTGGGCGACCGCGTGCACCACCTGGAGCGCGTGACGCCTGCGATGTACCGGGGCTCGTCCGCCCTGCTGCTCACCCTGCCCATGACCCCGCTGCTCTTCCAGGGGCAGGAGTGGGCCGCGTCCAGCCCCTTCCCCTTCTTCAGCGACCACCACGGCGAGCTGGGGCGGCTGGTGTCCGAAGGCCGCAAGCGCGAGTTCGGCCACTTCGAGGGCTTCTCCGGCGAGAACGTGCTGGACCCGCAAGCGGAGGAGACGTTCCGACTTGCCAAGCTCGACTGGGATGAGCGGGGGACGGACGAACATGCCCGGACGCTGGAGCTGTACCGCACCCTGCTGCGCCTGCGCCGCGAGGACCCAGTGCTGCGGAACCGCGAGCGCCGCACGCTGACGGCGGGGCACACCGGGGATGTGGTCTGGGTGCGCCGGGTGACGGACGTGGGCGAGCGGGTGCTGCTGTGGAACGTGGGCCGGGAGGCGATGAGCGTCGAGAGTCTGCCCCTCCCCTTCCCCCTTCCGCCCCGCCCCATCCTCCACTCGGAGGGCCGCGCCGACCTCGGGCTGGAGCGCGGCGAGGCCCTGCTGCTAGGGTCGGAAGGATGACCGACGGCGCCACCCCCCACGTTCCGTCCTCGACCTATCGCCTCCAGCTTCACTCCGGCTTTGACTTCGCCGCCGCCCGCCGCCTGCTGCCGTACCTCGCACGGCTTGGCGTGACGGACGTGTACCTCTCGCCGATCTGGACAAGTGCGCCGGGGTCTACCCACGGCTACGACGTGACCGACCACGCCGAGGTGAATCCAGCCCTGGGCGGCGAGGCGGGACTGCGGCGGCTCTCGGCGCGGGCGAAGGAACTCGGGCTGGGCCTGATCGTGGATTTCGTGCCCAACCACATGGGGATCGCGGGCGGCCACAACCCCTACTGGGAGGACGTGCTGACCCACGGGCAGGCCAGCCGTTACGCGCATTTTTTTGACATCTCGTGGCAGCCGCTCAAGCGGGCGCTGGAGAACAAAGTGCTGCTGCCGGTGCTGGGCGAGCAATACGGCCGGATTCTGGAGCGCGGCGAACTCGTGCTGAACCGCGAGGGCGGCGTCTTCTTCCTGACCTACTGGGAGCGCCGCTTGCCGATCTCGCCGCGCACACTGGCGGGGCCGCTGACGGCGCTGGCGGCGGAGCTGGTGGGCACGCTCCCGGCGGCCGACCATGCCGAACTCGCCTCGGTCGCGCGGGCGGCGGCGAACCTGCCCGTCTCGACGAGTACCGACCTCACCGACGCCGACCGCCTTGCACGGGCGCAGGAGTCGGAGGTCATCACCCGGCGGCTGGGGGCGCTGGCCGAGACTTCGCGCCCGGTGCGAGCGGCGCTAGACCGGATGGTGGCGGACATGAACGCCGACCCCGCCCGCCTCGACGCCCTGATTCAGGACCAGAACTACCGCCTCGCCTCGTGGCGGGTGGCGTCCGAGCAGATCAACTACCGCCGCTTTTTCGACATCAACGACCTCGCGGCGCTGCGGATGGAAGACCCCCGCGTCTTCGAGTGGGCACACGCCAAGCTGTTTGAACTGATCGGGGACGGGGTGCTTCAAGGCGTGCGGCTGGACCACACCGACGGCCTCTATGACCCCGCCGGGTACTTCGTGGCCCTGCAACGGGGGGCGGCACGGGCGCTGGGGCGCGACTGGGAACCGGGCGAGGCGCTGCCCCTGTACGTCGTGGCCGAGAAGATTCTGGAACCCGGCGAGAAGTTGCCGGAGGACTGGGCCATTCACGGGACGACCGGGTACGACTTCCTCGCGCAATTGAACGGCACCTTCGTGGACGGGGCGAACGAGGAGGAGGTCACGGCAATCTACCGCCGCTTCACCGGGGACCGGGACTCTTACGGCGACCACCTTTACCGGGGCAAGCACCTGATTCAGCGCGTCTCGCTGCCCGGCGAGGTCAACGTGCTCGCCGAGCATCTGGAGCGGCTGGCCGAGGCCGACCTGCGCTTCCGCGACTTCACCCTCAGCGGGCTGCGCGAGGTCATCCGCGAGACCATCGCGTCCTTTCCGGTCTACCGCACCTACGTCCGCGAGGGGGGCGAGCGCGAGCCCGGCGACGACGCCAAGATTGAACACGCCATCCGCGACGCCAAGGCGCACCGGGCGGCGGCCGGGCGCGACCTGGACCCCAGCCTCTTTGACTTCTTGGAGGCGGTCCTCAAGCTGGACGCCCCCGACGAGGCCACCCGCGAACGCTACGCGGGCTTCGCGCTGAAGTTTCAGCAGCTCACCGGCCCGGTCACGGCGAAGGGCGCCGAGGACACCGCTTTCTACCGCTACGCGCGGCTGCTCTCGCTAAACGAGGTGGGCGGCGACCCGGCGCTGTTCGGCACCCCTCCCAGGGCCTTTCACCGGGACGCGCAGGCCCGCGCCGAGCGGTGGCCCCACGCGATGCTCGCCACGTCCACCCACGACACCAAACGCGGCGAGGACACCCGCGCCCGTATCTCGGTCCTCTCCGAGCTACCGCAGACGTGGGCCGCGTACCTCAGCGGCTGGTCAGGCCTGCTGCGCGGCTCCGAGGTGGAGACGGCGACGGGCCGCGCCCCCTCCGCGCTCGACACCTACACCTTCCTCCAGAACGCGCTGGGCGCCTATCCGCTGGACGGGCGGCTGGAGGGCTTCCCCGACCGCCTGGCCGACTACGCCCTTAAAGCCGCCCGCGAGGCCAAGCTGCGGACGAGCTGGGCGGCGGGGGACGCCGAGTACGAGGAGGCCCTGACGGGGATGGTGCGCGGGCTGCTCGCCGACGAACGCTTCTCGCGGGACCTCGCGGAGTTGCACCGCCGCATCAGCCCGTATGGGGCACAAAACGGCCTCTCGGCGGCCCTCGTGCGCCTGACCGCCCCCGGCGTGCCCGACACCTACCAGGGAGCCGAGGGCTGGAACCAGAGCCTCGTGGACCCCGACAACCGCCGCCCGGTGGACTACGGTTGGCGCACCCGGACGCTGGCCCGCATCGAGAAGCGCCACGCCGAGGACCCCGCCCGCCTCGCCAGCGACCTTCTCGCCCGCTACGAGGATGGCGGCGTCAAGCTGCTGGTGACCTGGGCGGCCCTGCAAGCCCGCCGCGCCCACCCGGAGCTGTTCAACCAGGGAAGCTACCGCCCCATTGAGGCCGGGAAATACCTCCTCGCCTTCGCCCGCGAGCATGGGGACGAGGTGGCGGTCACCGTCGCCCCCCGCCTGACCTACACGCTCACCCGCGAGAAGACCCCCTGGGCGCTGGGCGAGGTCTGGGGCAACCGCCAGCTCACCCTGCCGCGCCCCGGCACCTACCGCAACGTGCTGACGGGCGAGCGCCTGCGCGTGCGCGGCGAGAAGGTGCCCGTGGCGAAGGTGCTGGAGACGTTTCCGCTGGCGCTGCTGGTGAGGGAATAGGCGGTCAGGGGGACGGTGGGCACCCGCGCGAGGGCACCTGCAAGTCCACGCGGGTCGCGCCCCGGAAGGTGACCACCGTTCCCTGCGTGAGCTTCCCACTCACACACCCTGGATTCAGGGCACGCGACCCGACCCGCACGCTTCCGCCTCGGAAGCGGAGGCTGTAGCTGACCGTCCGCCGCGCCGTCAGTGTCCCACTGACCCAGGAGGCGGTGAAGGAATGGGTGCCGCCCTGATTCCTTTCCACCGAGAGCAGCGAACTGTAGCTGCCCCACCGGACGGCCGGGCCAGTCGAGGTCGCGCCAAGCGCCGCCGGGCCGATCAGCCATAGACCAACCAGACCCAGGACAAGGAGGGAAGTGGGCAGGTGTCTCATGGGGCCTCCGGAGGACGGGAGGGGTGAGGGGCGGGGCCTTCAGCGTACCCCTCCGATGAGAAGGAACAGGCCCCAGATGTGCCGGAACCTTTTTACCCCCCACCCCGTATCCTGCCTTGTATGCAACTGACTGCAACCCGGACGGAAAATCTGGTTCGCACCTTCATGGCGCGGACGTACTCGTGGATGGCGGCGGGCCTCGCGCTTACGGCGGGCGTCGCCTACCTGACGGCCCAAAACGAGGTGCTCGCCGCGCAGGTCTTCGGCTGGCGCTGGGGCCTGATCATCGCGCAGCTCGTGATCGTGTTCGCGCTGAGCGGGCTGGCGCACCGCATGAACAGCGCAGTCGCGGGGATGCTCTTTATCGCCTACGCCGCGCTGACGGGCCTGACCTTCAGCTCGCTGCTGGTCGCCTATGATCCCTCGGCGGTGACGGCGGCCTTCCTGACCACGGCGGGCACCTTCGGCGCGATGAGCGTGGCGGGCTTCGTGATCAAGAAGGACCTCAGCGCGATGGGCCGCTTCTTCCTCTTCGCGGTGCTGGGCCTGTTCATCGCCATGATCGTCAACCTGTTCGTGGCGAGCAGTGCGCTGACCCTGGGCATCAGCATCGTGGGCGTGCTGCTGTTTGCGGGACTGACCGCCTACGACACCCAGATGCTGCGCAACCTGGCGCTGAGCGGCATTCAGGGCGAGATGGCCGAGCGGGCGGCGATCAATGGGGCACTCGCGCTGTACCTCGACTTCGTGAACATGTTCCTGTTTATCCTGCGCCTGTTCGGCTTCGCGGGCAGCAGCAACGACTGAGCGCCCAGCAAGACAGAAGGCCCCGGCAGATGCTGAGGCCTTCTTCTGTGGCCGGCGGCTGGCTGCCTACCTCACGCCCGTCAGCTTCAGCCAGTAGTACTCGTGCTTGCCCATCAGCACCGGGTACGGCTCCTCTCCCACCGCTGGAAAGTGGCTGCCGCCCGCCAGGGTCACGGGCACGCGGCCCACGTGCGCGGAGAGGTCCAGCGAGGCAGCCTGGGCACTTCCGGCGAAATTGGAGAGGATCAGCAGCGTCTCCCCGTCGTACTGGCGGGTAAACGCGAGAATGGCCGGATTGCCCGTCTCAACGAAGGTGAGGTCGCCGTGCGCGAAGGTCGGGTGGGCGCGGCGCAGGTCGAGCTGGCGTGAGAGCCATTTCAAGAGGCTGCCGGGGTCCTGCTCCTGCGCGGCCACGTTGACGCGCCCGTAGCCGTACACCGGATCCTGGATAGGCGGGTAGAAGCACTGGTCGGGCAGGGCGGTGGAAAAGCCGCCGCTGATCCCCGCGTTCCACTGCATCGGCGTACGGACCCCGTTGCGGTCGGAGAGGGTCAGGTTGTCGCCCATGCCGATCTCGTCGCCGTAATACAGAATCGGGCTGCCGGGCAGGGCCAGCAGAACCGCGTGCAGCAGCTCGATGCGGCGGCGGTCGTTGTCGAGCAGCGGGGCGAGGCGGCGGCGGATGCCCACGTTGATCTTCATGCGGTGGTCGGGCGCGTAGGCCGCGTACATGAAGGCCCGCTCGTCGTCGGTCACCATCTCCAGCGTCAGCTCGTCGTGGTTGCGCAGGAAGGTCGCCCACTGCCCGAAGGAGGGCACGTCGGGCAGGCGGCCCATGATCTCGCGGATGGAGGTCGTGTCCCCACGGGCCAGGCTCATGTACAGCCGGGGCATCACCGGGAAGTTGAAGCACATGTGGAACTCGGGGTCGGCCTCGCCGCCGAAGTACTCCACCACGTCCTCGGGCCACTGGTTGGCCTCCGCGAGCAGCAGGCGACCGGGATACTCCTCATCCACGACCCGGCGAAGCTGGCGCAGGATCGCGTGCGTCTCGGGGAGGTTCTCGCAGTTCGTGCCCTCGCGCTCGATCAGATAGGGCACCGCGTCCACCCGGAAACCGTCGAGCCCCAGGTCCAGCCAGAAGCGCAGCGCCGAGAGCAGTTCCTCCACCACGCGCGGATTGTCGAAATTGAGGTCCGGCTGGCTGGAAAAGAAGCGGTGCCAGTAGTACCGGCCGCACCCCTCGTCCAGGGTCCAGTTGCTCGTCTCGGTGTCGGTGAAGATGATGCGGGCATCCGCGTACTCGGTGCCCGTGTCGCTCCAGACATAATAGTCGTGGTACTCGTTGGGGCTGCCGTCGGGCAGGGTAGGGCCGCGCCGCGCCGCCTGAAACCAGGGGTGGTCGGAGGAGGTGTGGTTGGTCACGAGGTCCCCGATCACCCGCAGGCCCCGTGCGTGCGCCTCGCGCAGGAAGACCTTGAAGTCCTCCAGCGTGCCCAGGTCGGGGTGGATGCCCAGGTAGTCGGCCACGTCGTAGCCGTCGTCGCGCAGGGGGCTGGGGTACCACGGCAGCAGCCACAGGCAGTCCACGCCCAGGGCCTTGAGGTAGTCCAGCCGTCCGGTCAGGCCGGGAAAGTCGCCCTTGCCGTCGCCGTTGCCGTCCGCGAAGGTGCGGACCGAGAGTTCGTAGAAGACGGCGCTCTTGTACCACTCGGGTGGGGAGGAAGGCTGGGCCTGCGTCATGCCCGGCAGTGTACGGGGCCGGGTGGAAGCGGTGCCAGGGGGCAGTCTCCTCATCCGGCCCATCCGCCTTTTTGATAAACGTAAATCATTATGCGCTTGACCTCCCGCCTGGTGCCCACCCTCCTCCTCTGCGCCGCCGCGTCCGCCCAGGCTGCCCCTATTGCCGTGAGCGCGACGACGAGCATCGTGGGCGATTTCGTGAAGGCGGTCGGCGGCACGCGGGTCAGCGTGCATGTGGTTGTTCCGGCGGGAAGCGACACGCACAGCTTTCAGCCGAGCACGGCGGCCATTCGGCGGCTGGCGGGAAGCCGTGCCCTGTTCGCCAACGGGGCGGGGCTGGAGCCGTGGTTGCCGAAGCTGAAGGCGGCGGCGCCGAAGGTGCCCGTGACCGAACTGACACGCGGCCTGAAGCTGCGCGAGATGGGCCAAGCGGGGGGGGAGGACCACGGCCACGACGACCACGGTCCCCTCGACCCCCACGCCTGGTGGGACGCGGGCCTCGCCGCCGGGTACGTGCGGAACGTGCAGTCGGCCTTGACGCGGCTGGACCCGGCGGGGAAAGCAACCTACACGAAGAATGCGGCGGCGTACCTGCGTCAGCTCAGCGCGGCCGACGCTTACGCCAAAAAACAGTTCGCCACCGTCCCCGCTGCCCGCCGCCGCATCGTGACCAACCATGACAGCCTGGGCTACCTTGCCCGGCACTACGGGCTGACGGTGGTGGGGACCGTTCTCCCCGGCGGCGGCACCGAGCGCGAACCGAGCGCCCGCGAGCTTGCCGCGCTGGTGTCGGCTGTGAAGAAGAGCGGCGCCCGCGTGATCTTCACCGAGGCCGCGCTCAACACCCGCCTCGCGCAGACCCTGGCCCGCGAGACGGGCGCGAAGGTGGCCCCGCCCCTCTACACCGACACCCTGGGGCCGAAGGGCAGCCGGGGCGAGACGTTCCTGAAGGCGCTGCGGCACAACGTGGACGTGATGGTGCGGGCGCTGAGGGGCACGTAGCTAGCAATTCGAGGTGTCAAGAGGTCGAGGAGTGGCTGTTTTTCCTTCTCGACCCCCCGACTTCTGGACCCCTCGACCTCCTTTTTGATTCCGCCCTCGCAATATCACCCCGCGACCCGCTATGCTGGCCCGATGCTCGGCGTGGACAACCTGACAGTGCGCTACGGCACCCATACGGCGCTGGAGGGGGCGACCGTGCGCTTTGAGGCGGGGCAGTTCAGCGCCGTGATCGGGCCGAACGGGGCTGGCAAGAGCACGCTGCTTAAAGTGCTGGCGGGCCTGCTGCCCGACCCCCAGGGCAGCGTGCACTTCGACCCCGGCCACACGCCGCGGCAGTGCGTGTCCTACGTGCCACAGCAGCAGACGCTGGACTGGGCCTTTCCGGTCACGGTCTGGGACGTGGCGATGATGGGCCGCACCGGGCGGCTGGGCTGGCTGCGCTGGCCGGGGGGCAAGGACCGCCAGAAGGTGGCGGCGGCGCTGGAAGAAACGGGCGTGTATGACCTGCGCCACCGCCACATCGGGGCCCTGTCGGGCGGGCAGCGCCAGCGGGTGCTGCTCGCGCGGATGCTGGCGCGGGAAGGGCACCTGCTGCTGCTCGACGAGCCGCTCACGGGGGTGGACCCCGCCACCCAGGAGGGGCTGATGGCCCTGCTGCGCCGCCAGGCCGACCGGGGCCGCGCGGTCGTGATGGTGACCCATGATCTCGACCAGGCGCGGCGCTGGTGCGACCACCTCGTCCTGGTCAACCGCCGCATCGTCGCGGACGGCACCCCGGACGAGGTCTACACCCCGCACAACATCGAGGCGACCTTCAGCGTGAGCCACCTCGGGCACACGCACGCGGAGGCGTGATGGGAGCCTGGCCGCGCCCAGCCGCTGAGGGGGCAAGGGAGCGGGAAGCCCTTTCTCGCCTCCCCATCCCCCCGACTCCCCGACCCTCCCCGGCAGGCGCCCCCTGATGGAGTGGCTCACCGACCCCCTGCAATTTGACTTCTTCGTCCGGGCGCTCGCGGCGGTCATGATTGTCAGCGTGCTGTGTGCGCTCGTGGGCGCGTGGGTGGTGCTGCGGGGGCTGAGCTATATCGGGGACGCGATGAGCCACGCGGTGCTGCCGGGGCTGGTCGGGGCGCTGCTGGCGGGGGGCAACCTGCTGATCGGCGCCCTGGTCGCCGCCGTGCTAACTGCGCTGGGCATCGGGGCGGTGGGGCAGCGGTCGGGCCTCAAGCAGGACAGCGCCATCGGGATCGTGTTTGTGGGGATGTTCGCGCTCGGCGTGGTGATGCTCTCCAGGGCGCCGACCTTTGCCACCGACCTCAGCACCTTCTTGATTGGCAACCCGCTGGGCGTGACTCCGGCCGACCTGTGGAGTGCGCTGGGCGTGACGGCGCTGGTCGCGCTGGTGCTGGGGGCCTTTCACAAGGAGTTGCTGCTGGCTTCCTTCGACCCTACCGAGGCCCGCGCCATCGGGCTGCCGGTGGGGCGGTTGGGGCACCTGCTCTTGATCGTGATCGGGCTGGTCGTGGTGCTGACGGTGCAACTGGTGGGCACCACCCTGAGCGTGAGCCTGCTGGTGACCTCCAGCGCCGCCGCCCGGCTGCTGGCCCGCAGCCTGAAGAAGATGATGGTGCTCGCGGCTGGGCTGGGCATCCTGGGCGGAGTGACCGGGCTGTACCTCAGCTACTACCTGGACACGGCGGCGGGCGCGACCATCGTGCTGGTGAACACGGCGATCTTCGTACTGGCGCTGCTCTTCCGGCGCAGAGAGTAAAGGGGCAGACTTAGCCGATGCGCCCACTCTTCTCGCGGTTGTGGCGGGCACACAGCAGTTGCACGTTCTCGGGGGTCAGGCTGGTGCCCCCGCGCGACCACGGCAGGACATGGTCGAACTGAAGGTCGTCGGTCGCTCCGCACTCGACGCACTGGCCGCCGTCCCGCTGCCACACGGCCAGCTTGACCCAGCCGGGAATCACTCGGCGGCGCTCGGGGTGGGCGGGAACGGGGGTGGCGGCGTCCTCCTCGCCCGGCACCGCCTCCAACCGGAAGACAAAGACGTAGCGGGTGCCGTCGTGCTCCTGCGCGGCGCTGGTCAGGTGAAAGACGCCGTTAGAGGCCCAGATGCCGGGGCGCAGCTTCTCGTAGACGCGGACCCGTTCGGGGGGCACTTCCCCGCGCTCTGCGGCCCGCGCTGCCTCGAAAAAGAGGCCATTCTGGGTGAGCCTGCCGCCCGGCGTCCGCAGGGGCTGGTCCACCGTCTTGGGGTCGAGGCCACCCGCCTTGGTGCGGGGCGCGTCGTGGCCTTCGTAACGCAGCACCGTGCCGTCCTCGCTGAGCTGGTCGCGGTAGGGAGCATCCGGCTGCACAGACATCAGCAGGACGCTATGCCCTCCGCGCACCCGGAAGTTCATGCCGCGCTGAAGGGACACGCCCTCGCGCAGACACATCTCCAGGTGGCTCATCACGCGGGCGGGCATGGGGTTACGCTACCAGGTCCGGGGGCCGTCCCCACCAAAGAAGACCGCCCCCCGGAGGGAGCGGCTGATCGCTGAAGGCTTCAGTAGAACTTGGTGATGCGCTCGACCGAGTGGCGGTGGTGGGGGAAGCCTTCCTCGGCCCGCTTGCCGATGGGCAGCATTCCGGCGAACTGCACGTGCTCGGGCAGGCCCAGCAGCTCGCGCACCTTGTCAGGCTGGAAGCCCAGCATGGGCACGGTGTCGTAGCCCTTGCCACGGGCGGCCAGCATCAGGAACGAGAAGGCGATGTAGGCCTGGGTCAGCGCCCACTGGCCGCGCTGCACGGTGTCCTGGGCCTCGAACTGTCCCCGCAGTCCGGCGGCGCGGGTCGTGATCTGCTCCTCACCCATGCCGGGGTGAATGGTCTCCTCGGCGCTGGCCAGGGTGTCTTCCATATCGCTGTAGACGACGATCACGGCGGGGGCATTGGTGACCTGGGTCTGGCCGTAAGCGACTTCCTGAAGCTTGGCCTGGAGTTCGGGGTTCTGAATCACCGCGAAGCGCCACGTCTGCACGTTGTTGGCGCTGGGCGCGAGGCTGGCGAGGCGCAGGATCTCGCGCAGGTCGTTCTGGTCCATCGGCTCGGGCACGAACTTGCGGATGCTGCGGCGGCTCTCGATGGCTTCGGTCACGGTCAGGGGGCGGGTCAGGGTCGCGGTCATAGGTAAATGATATTCCCAACTGCTTTGGAAAGTCAAGCGGTGTGAGTTTCGTCCCGATTGGCGGCGCGGGAACGTGTACAGTTGGGGCATGAGCACCGCACACCCAGGCTTCTGCCCGGTCTACCGGGCCATCGGCGTGTTGCAGGAAAAGTGGGTGCTGCACATCGTCCGGGCGCTGCTGGGCGGCGAGAAGGGCTTCAACGAACTCGCGCGGGCGGTGGGCGGCTGCAACAGCGCCACCCTGACGCAGCGGCTGGAGCACCTCGAACACCTTCAACTCATCGCCAAGCGCACCGAGGACTCGCCGGGTAAACTCGCCCGCAGCGTCTACACCCTGACCCCCGCCGGGCGCGAGCTGCAAAGCGTCATTGACGCCATCGACGGTTGGGCGCGGCTGCACCTCGGCGCCGCCGACGTGGCGACCCCCGCGTGACGGCTGTTCTGATCTTTATCGTCCTGCCGCTGAGCCTGATCGTGCTGTCCCGCTTTATCCGGCCTGTTCAGCGCGACCCCCGCCACGGGGACGCGTTCGGCGAGTCGCTCGCGGCGGGCGGGATGTTCGGCGGGCATGGGCTGGAGCCAGACGAGCGGGCCGTGCGCGAGGACACCGAGCCGGTCCGGTTCAAGCTGGACTGACCTTACTCCCCTAACCTCTCAAAAGAGTGCCCCGGCATGGGCGGCGATCAGCAGGGCCGCGTTTGCCGGGGTGAGCTGCGCCGTATCGAGGACAATGGCGCCGGGGGGCGGGGCCAGCAGGCCGTTCTCCTCCACTATCCGGCGCACCCCCTCCGGGTCGCGCAGCTTGAGGCGGCCCACGCTGCGCTCCGGCAGGGCAGCGCGGCGGGCGAGTTCGTCGGTCGGGCAGGTCAGCCACACCGGCACGAAGGTCGCCCCCCGCCCCGCCGCCAGCGCCCGGAAGCGCTCCAGCGCCTCGGCCTCGCCGGGCTGGTCGGCCAGGTAGACCGTGAAGATGTGCGACAGCCCGCGCGGGGAGGCCGCCACCGCCTCGCGCACGACCGCCCGCACCTGCGAGGCAAAGGGCCACGCCTCCGGGGGCACGGGCCTCACCCCGTCTAGCCCGAAGGCATGAAAGACGGGATCGTTGGTGAGGTGGTTGTCGAGCAGCGGTGCCCCGGTCAGCCGCGAGAGGTGCGTGCCCACCGTGCGTTTCCCGCTGCCCGGCGGCCCGACGAGGAGATACAGGAACGAGGCCATGCCCGCCAGCCTAGCGGCCCGGCCCACTTCCAGCATCGGCCTAACGGCAACGCCCCCACCGCTGGGGTAGGGGCGTTAGGGGCGGACAGCAGAGCGCTACTCCAGCACCGCCTCGTGCACGATCTCCACGTTGCCGGTCATGATGCGGCTCAGGGGGCACATCTGGGCCGCCTGCTGCACGTGCTCCTCGAAGTCGGCGGGGTCACTGCCGCTCACCTTGCCGCGCACGACGAGGCGCATGGTGCTGATCTTGAAGCCTGCTCCGTCCTTGACCATCTCGCAGGTGGCCTCGGTCCGTAGGTCTTCGACGGTGTGCCCGTGGCCCGACAGCAGGGCCGAGAGCTGCATGGTAAAGCAGCCCGCGTGCGCGGCGGCGAGCAGTTCCTCGGGGTTGGTGCCCACGCCCTGCTCGAAGCGGGTCTTGAAGGAGTACTGGGCGTCTTGCAGGGTGCCCGACTCGGTGCTGACGGTGCCGCTGCCGCCCCGGAGGTCGCCCGTCCAGTGGGCGCTGGCCTTGCGTGCGATGTCTGCCATACCGGGCAGTGTGCGCCCGGCCCGGCGGGGCCGCACTTGAGGCAGCCTTTAGACTGCCGTATGACCACGCCGCCGCCGCACCCCTGGGAAACGGGCGCTCCCACCCAGGGCTACCACTGGCCCGCCCCGACTCCCCGCGCCGCCGTCCTGCTCACGCACGGGCTGGGCGAGTACGCCGGGCGCTATGTCGAACGCTACAACCGCCTGATTCCGCGCTTGCAAGAGGCGGGCTTTTCGGTCTACGCCTCCGACCTGCGGGGGCACGGGGCCTCCCCAGGGCGGCGGGCGGTCGTGGACGCGCGGGCGCTGGTGGAAGACCACCTGCTCGCACGGGAGGTGCTGCGGGGCCAGCCGCTCCCGATCTACGCCTTCGGGCACTCGCTGGGCGGCCTGATCACGGCGGCGAGCGTAGCCCGCGACCCACGGGGGCTGAGCGGCGTGATTCTCTCCAGCCCGGCCCTACTCGTCGGGGAGGATGAACCGCGCTGGCTGAAGGCCGCCGCGCCGCTGCTGGCCCGCGTCGCGCCGGGCGCGGCCACCACCGTGCTGGACAGCGCGGGCCTCTCCCGCGTCGCGGAGGAGGTCGAGGCCTACCGCGCCGACCCGCAGGTCTACCAGGGCAAGGTGCCCGCTCTGACTGCCGCGTCCATGCTGCGCCTCAGCGGCGAGCTGTGGGCGCACTATGACCGCTGGACACTGCCCACGCTGGTCCTGCACGGCGACGCCGACCGCATTACCGACGTGCGCGGGACCCGGCGCTTCATGGAGGCGATCCCCGCCCAGGACAAGACCCTGCACCTCGTGGAGGGCGGCCACCACGAACTCCTGAACGACGAGGGCCGCGATGAGGCGCTGGCGTGGATTCTGGGATGGCTGCGGGAGCGGACCACGTAAGGCGTTCATGTCGCCCTCACATGGGCTCATCACAGGTGGCCGCGTAACCTCCCCTCCATGCCCAAAGCCCTGCTGCCGCTGGCCCTGCTGTCCGCCGTCCTCGCCGCCTGCTCGGGAGCGCCGCAGGGCACCCCGCGAGTCCTGACCACACCGGGCGGGAGCCTAGCGGGCGAGCGGCCCCAGACGCGGCAGGCCACGCTGATCATGGAAGACGGCAGCCGCCAGACGGTGACGGGCTTCGTGCGGGACGGGATGCTGCTGCTCGAAGACGACATCATCCTTGCGGACGACGTGAGCGCCCTGTCGCTGCAGGGCACCTACGTGGTGGACACCCGTTACCGCTGGACGGGACGCACGATTCCTTACACCTTCGCCAGCAACGTGCCCCAGGCGATCCGTGACCGGGTCGCGCAGGCGGCCGCCAACATCCGTTCGACGACCAATGTGGTGGTCACCCCCCGCACGACCCAGAGCAACTACGTGCAGATCACCTACAACACCGGCACGAGCTGCGCCTCCGGCCTGGGCATGACGGGCGGGCGCCAGACCATCACGCTGGCCGACCGCTGCTCGGTGGGCACCATCGTCCACGAATTCGGGCACACCATGGGCCTCTTTCACGAGCAGACCCGCCCCGACCGCGACCAGTACGTCGCCATTCAGTGGCAGAACATTCCCGCCGACTGGCAGAGCCAGTACCAGATTCGCTCGGGCAGCCAGGGCTACGGGGCCTACGACTTCGACTCGATCATGCACTACCCCGCCTATTTCGAGGGCAAGCTGGCGATCAAGCCGCTCAACAGCAGCGTCAACCTCAACCGCATGGGGCAGCGCAACGGCTATAGTCCCACCGACGTGAGCACCATCAACGCCCTGTACCCGCGCTGAGCGGATGAAATGAGCGAGCCTGACCTCACCGGGCCAGGCTCGCTTTCAGGTCACGCGGTCAGGGCGTGACTTCGGCCAGCGGGCGCTCCACGCTCTCCCCTACCGGCTCCGGCTCGCGCTGCCCGCCGCCGTCCCGGATGTCGGGGTGAATCCCAAAGTCCTCGGCGATCAACCGGGCAGTCATCTTGGCGGACATCATCACGCTGGGGGTGCCCGCGCCGGGCTGCGCCCCGGCCCCGACGAGGTACAGGTTGCGGATGTCCTCCGAGCGGTTGTGCGGACGGAAATACGCGCTCTGAACGAGCTGCGGCTCTGGCCCGAAAGCGTTGCCCAGGTACGCGTCGAGCGTGCCCTCGAAATAGTCCGGCGTCACGAACTCGCAGTGGGTCAGGCGCGAGCGCAGGTCCGGAATGTGGCCGCGCTCCTCCAGAAAGGCGAGCACCCGGTCCACGAGTTTCGGCCCCTCGACCTCCCAGTCCAGCCCCGCGCCCTTGTGGGGGACCGGAATCAGGGTGTAGGCGGCGTGGTGGCCGGGGGGCGCCAGGGTGGGGTCGGTCAGGGTGGGGATGTGGAGGTACTGGCTGAAGTCGTCCGGCAGCGGTTTGCCGCCGAAAATCTCGCTCAGCAGTTCCTCGTAGCGCGGCCCCAGGATGATGTTGTGGTGGCGCAGGTCGAGGGGGCGGCCGTCGTCGCGGAAGCCGAAGTAGATCACCACCAGGCTCATGCTCTGGCGGGCGGCCTTCACGCGGGGGTCACGGTTGACCAGCCGGGCGCGGCGGGGCAGCCGCTTGAGGTAGGTGTTCGCCCAGTCTCCATTGCTCACCACGATGTCGGCGCGGCGTTCCTCGCCGTCCTCCAGCCGCACGCCCCGCGCCACCCGCGCCCCGATGGGTGCCCGCACCGGGCGGCCCCGGTCGTCACTGACCAGAATCTCCTCCACCCCGCGTCCGTACTCGATGCGCCCACCGAGTTCCTCGAACTTCTGGACAAAGGCCCGCACCAGCGACCCCGTCCCGCCCATCGCGTAGTGAATCCCCCACGTCTTCTCGACGAAGTGGATCATCGCGTAGATCGCGGGCACAGAGAGAGGATTGCCCCCGATCAGGAGCGTCTCGAAGGAGAAGACCTGCCGCATCTTGGGGTTCTGGAAGTACTTGGACGTGAAGGAAAAGAGGCTGCGCACCGCGTCCAGCCGCATCAGGTCGGGCACCACCCGCAGCATGGTGGGCACGTCCCCGAAGTGGGTGTACCCCAGCTCCAGAAAGCCGCGCTGAAAGATGGCCCCCGCGTCGGCGTGGAAGCGTTCGTAGCCCTCCAGGTCCTCGGGGGCAAGCTCCGCAATCTGGCGGCGGGTCGAGTCGGGGTCACCGTCGTAGTCAAAGAAGGTGCCGTCGTCGAAGAGGATGCGGTAGAAGGGCAGGATCGGGACCAGCCGCACGTACTCGCGGGTGCGCGGGCCACCGCTCTCGCCCTCGCGGACGCGCTCGCCGGTCAGGACGTGCTCGGGGTAATCGGGAAGGCCGAGTTGCCCGCCGCCTCGCTCCAGCGCGAACAGCTCCTCGATGAAATGCGGCACCGTGATCACGGTCGGCCCCATGTCGAAAACGTACCCGTCCGGCGTGCGCTTCTGGTAGGCGCGGCCGCCAGGACCGTCCATGCGTTCGAGGATGGTCGTGTCGAAGCCCAGGCTTTGCAGCCGGATGCCTAGGCTCAGGCCACCGAAGCCGGAGCCGATGATGAGGGCGGTCTTGCGGGTCTTGGCGGGGCGTGGGGAAGTGTGGGGATCAGGCATGGGGGGTCCTTGTCCGGCCCTGGCGCGGGGGTCAGAGGCCGTGGGGCAATGATCGGGGAGCCGTGGCTCGGGGGTAGGGCCTACGGCTCGAAACTCAGGCCCGCGCGGCCGCGCAGTTCCCACCACGCGCGGGGCAGCAGCATCAGCTTGCGGGTGCCGCTGACATACGCCCGGCGGCGGAAATTGTCGTAGTCGGCGCGGGCGAGGTCGTCGAGAATGCCCTCGTAGGAGTGGGCGGCCACCTGCACCGCGAGCCGGGCCGAGCCGTTCAGGCAGGGAATCCCGGCCCGGCCCTCGGCGTACATCTCGCGGGCGAGTCCGGAGAGGTGGCGCATCAGGGCGCGGTACTCGGGGGTCACCTCTCCGGCCTCCAGCGCCGCGCGGGAAACGCCGAACTCGCGCATGAGCGTGGCGGGCAGGTACACCCGTCCCCGCTCGAGGTCCTCGCCCACGTCGCGCAGGATGTTGGTGAGTTGCATCGCCTGCCCCAGCCGCAGCGCGGCGTGCAGGGTACGCTCGCCGCCCCGGTAGCCGCTGATGGGCGCGATCATGAAGCCCACCACGCCCGCGACCCGCCGGCAGTACAGCAGCAGGTCGTCCAGCGTGTGGTATTCGGCACCGCGCAGGTCCATCTGCAGGCCCTGGTGCAGTTCCCCGAAGGCCGAGAGGGGAATCGGCCAGCGGCCCGCCGCCCACGCGAGGGCCACGTCGCCGGGGTCGTGGCCCGGCTCGCCCGCGAAGGCCGCCTGCACCCGCGCCCACCAGTCGGCCAAGCCCCGCTCGGCGGCCTCGCCACGGCGTTCATCGACCACGTCGTCCCCGGTGCGGCAGGCGGCATACACGGCCCACACCGCCGCCCGCTCCTCGGGGCCGAAAAAGCGCGACCCCAGGTAAAAGGTCTTGCTGTGATGCCGCGTCACGTCCCGGCAGTGGGCGACGGCTGCCGGGGGCGGAGCCAGGTCTGGGGGGCGTTGGGTCACAATCGGCTCCTCTCCAGCCGAGTGTAGGGGCCACCGGGAGCGGGAACGTGACGGTTTCTTACAGATTTCTGCGACGTTGACCGGAGGAGCCTTTACTCGCCGCGTCCATACCGCTCGAAAACGGCCGCTCCCAGCCGCAGCCCGTGGGTCCGGACGCAACCCGGAAGCTGCCGCGCCACCCACGCCGGGTCGGGAAAGGTCAGGCCGCCCAGCGCGGGCCGCGACAGGGCGGCTTGCAGCGGTCCCCCGGTGCGGGCGAGGTACATCAGCCACAGGGTGCCGCCGGGCCGCAGCACACGCTCCAGCTCGGCCAGGAGGCGGGCGGGGTCGCGCGTCTCGTTCAGGGCGGCGCCCACGGTGACTCCGTCGAAGCTGGCGTCCGGCAGACCGCTCGCTTCCAGGTTGGTGAGGAGCCAGTCCACCCCCGGTGCTCGCACCCGCCGCCGCGCCGCCGCCAGCATCGGGGCACTGAGGTCGGCGGCAACCACCTCGCACCCGGCCTGCGTGAGCACCCCCGCATAGAAGCCGGTGCTGGTGCCCGCATCGAGCCAGCGCTGGCCGGGGCGGGGGCGGCACAGCACTGTGAACAGAGCCGCCTCGCGCTCCAGGGAGAAGGGCTGGCCGGTCAGCCACGTCAGCGACCGCGCCCGCCACGCGGCGTAGCCCCAGGCGGTGGGGTACAGGAGGTTGCTGCGCTGGGCCAGGGTCAGTGGGCGGGGGACGCCTGCGGCCGGGTTCAGGGTTTCTTTGGTGTGGCGCGGCGCGGGCATGGGGTTCATTATGCTGGTCACATTGGCCTGCTCCGGCAGGTTGAGTTCCTGGAGGACGTATGCAAGAGCAACGCAAGAGCATGGGGAGTGCCCTGGTCGACGTGTTCGACGCCGCCGTGGCCCTCGCCAAGACCGAAGTGCGGGGAATCGCCCATCAGGTTGGGCAGGTCGCCAAGGCCAAGGGTCTGGGCGTCGTCCTGCTGCTGGGCGCGACCGGGCCGCTGATTCTGGGGCTGGTGTTCCTGATTCTGGCCCTCTTCTACGGCCTGATGCGGCTGGGTCTGGGGGCCTGGGTCGCCGCACTCATCATCGCGCTGCTGAGCTTTGTCGTGATGGGCGTGCTGGTGATGATGGGCCTACGCAAGCTCAGCGCCGAGGTGCCGCGCGAGGGCGGCGACCGCTCCGATCCCGGCCGCCCCATGACCGAGGACGAGCGGCTGGAGGCCCAGTATCAGGCCGAGCAGAGCGGCAAGCTGCGCGAGGTCCAGTACCCCGCGCCCACGGGGACGCAGGCGGCGGCCC
Source organism: Deinococcus terrestris (assembly GCF_009377345.1). Taxonomy (NCBI): domain Bacteria; kingdom Thermotogati; phylum Deinococcota; class Deinococci; order Deinococcales; family Deinococcaceae; genus Deinococcus; species Deinococcus terrestris. The sequence continues at coordinate 949,844 of NZ_WBSL01000001.1, forward strand.
AGGTTGCCGGAACGGGCACCCGCGCCGTGGACACGGACACGGTGATTGCCACCCCGGTGGCAGGCGGCGCGGGCACGAGTGGGAGCCGGATGGGCGAGGCCAGCGTCAGCCCCAGCCGGGGGTCGTACCTGACGGGTCAGGCCACCGGGGCCCCGACGGGCAACTCGGCGCCGCACACCCGCACCTCGCCCGATACCGCCGCGAACATCGACAGCCTCGGCCCGGCCCACACCGGGACCCGTGCGAGCGCCGCGTCGGTGGCGATGGGCGCGGACGTGGAGCGCGGCACCGTGCGCCCCGGCGTCAGCACTTCCGGCTTTACGGCGGGGGGCGTCGGCGTGAACGCCAGCGATCAGGGGGCGGGCATCAAGACCACCCTCACCCGTCAGGAAGGCGTCTCTGACGGTGTGGCGCTGCGTGGCACCGACGCCGGGGAGGTGCGTCTCCCCGTGTACGAGGCCACCGAGACAGGCGAGCCGCAGGTGTACGGCAGCGGCCTGAACAAGAAGCTCGACGGCAGCGAGACCCATGACGCCGGAGCGGGCGGGCACGGCGGACACACCAAGCATGACCCCAACATCCAGCATCCCGTGGTGCTCAAGGACGCGCCGGGAATCCCGGTCAGCACCGAGCCCACCTTCCGGGACGACATGCCCAAGGAGGACCAGTGATGGACGCCTACTCCCGCAGTGAGCGTGACGAGGCCCGCGCCCGCCTGAGGGCCAGCGTGGACGCATTGACCGAACAGGCCAGCCTTCAAGTGCAGATGCAGAAAGACCCCCTCAGGATGCTGGGCGGCGCGTCGGCGGTCGGCGCCCTGGTGGGAATCGCGGTGGGGCGGCAATTCCGGCGCAGCAAGAAGATTTATGTGGACGCCACCAGCCCCGCCAAGCACCAGAAGGCCCTGATCAAGGCCCAGCACAAGCAGCAGGGCGGCAAGGGCGTGGGTGGAGCCCTCGTCGCCACCCTGACAACCCTGGCTTTCAAGGCGCTGAACGAGCGGGTACTGACGCCCAAACTCGAGGAGATCGCGGGTGGGCTGATGGAGAAGGCCGGACAGGAGCCGGGCAAGGGGAGCGGTGGGCAGGCCGCGAAGACCAGCGCCCGCCCCAGCGCGGCAGCCCCCGCAGCCTCTTCCGGCGGAGCGGCCAGTTTCCTCAAGCGTCCCGAGCCTGTGGGGACGGCAGGCACGTCCGGCAAGCCGACCTACGGCGAGCAAAGCCTCGATCAGGCGGTGGCCAGCGGCTCGCCCAGCGTGTCGGCCGCGACTGCTCCCTCCCACGTCGGTGTGCTCCCCACGCCCAAAAGCATGGTGGAAGCCAAGGCCCAGGGCACGCCCATCGCGCCCGATGAGAAGGTCAATCCCAATCTGCGCTGAGCCGCCTCTTGTCATCAGCAGCCCACCCGCGAAGGTGGGCTGCTTTGGCATAGGTCGTGATTCGGTCTGCTAGCCTGCGCCCCATGACGGCGACCCGCAGCACCCGCCAGCGCGACGTGATCGCCCGCGTGATGGACGACGCGGAAGGCCCCCTCGCGGTGGGGGACGTGCTGGCCAGGGCACAGTCCGACCTGCCAGGTCTGGGGGTCGCCACCGTCTACCGCACCCTCAAGCTGCTCACCGAGCAGGGCCGCATCCACCCGGTCACGCTCGACGGCGAGACGCGCTATGAGCGGGCCGGGCGCGGCCACCACCATCACTTTTCCTGCACCCGCTGCGGCCGAGTGTTCACCCTGCATACCTGCCCGGTGGCCTTGCCCAGCGGTACGGTGTACCCCGGCGGCTTCATCGTGGAGGCGCACGAGGTGACGCTCTACGGGCAGTGCCCGGCGTGCGCCCAGGCCGGATGAGGCCGGGCCGCTTGTTCAGGCACAGTTAGGGAGTCAAGGACATATGCAAGCGCTCAAGCACCGCCGCGTTGGGTCCCGGTGTGCGGTAGGGATTGAGGGCAGACTGGGCCAGGAGGACCTGAACCGTCCCGAGTCCCCCAGGCACCTGAAAGCTGTAGAGCAGCGCCGTGCGGTTGACCGGGCCATCCGGCGCGGCAAAGCGGGCACGGGCGGCGAGCAGTTCGGCCCGGCGGGCGAGGTCGGCCTCGGCCCGCGCAAGCTGGGTGCGCTGGCTGGTTGTCAGTGCGGCGAGCAGGCGCTCCCGACTCTGCCCCGCCGCTGAGGCTCCCAGGGTGGGGGCGGCGGCCAGGGCCTGGGCCTCGGCCCGCAGGGCGGCGCGGGCGGGGGCGTCCAGGGTCAGCGTGCCCCGCGCGGTGAGATCGGCCAGCACCCGCACGGTGCGGAGGAGGTGCAGGGTGGGCAGGGCCGCCTGCACCCGCTGGGGCGTCTGGACACTCATGGGCACCTCGCTGCGGGGCGCCGCCGTCCGGCCCGCAGCCGGGGAACTCGCCGCCCCCATGCCCCCACCGAGGGCCACCAGAGCCAGGCCGATCAGCACACACCGCGTCATGGATTCAGCTTAGCCCCAGCCGGTGACGGGCGGCTGACCCTGCGCGGCCCAGCAGAAGGGAGCCGGGACTCCCAGATCCCGGCTCCCCTCCCCAGCGTATCGGCTGGTGTCGGCTTTACTCCGACAGGCGGCGGGCACGCTGCTCGGGGGTTTCCTCGGGCAGGATCCAGGCGCCCTTCTTGGGAAGGTGATCCTTGCTGACGCGCGGCTGGGCCTTGACCGTCTGTGCCGACAGCCCGGTCAGGTTCTCGTACCACTTGTAGGCCTGCACCTGCACGCCCGCCGTGGTCGCGGCGTCCAGCACGGCGCGATAGCCCTGGTGCCCCAGCTCGGCGGCCCTGAGGTAGTTCAGGGCGGCGTACTCGCGCTCGGCCTGCGCGAAGAGGGCGTCGGCGCTGCGGGCCGCGCTCTGCACGCCCTGGACCTTGCCCGCGCGGCGGGTGATTTCCAGAATCGCGTTGGTGTTGTTAAGGTACGCGGCCGTCAGGTAGCGGTACTGGGCGTCGAGGTTGAACTGCCCGAAGGTGCGCGACAGGTCGTTGTAGGACATGATCGTCGCGCTCTGGTCGCCCGAATCCACGAAGCGGAAGGGACCGCTGGAGCCGTACGAGAGGTCCTCTTCGCTGTCGTAGCCGTCGTGCGGGTGCGAGAGGCTGAGGTGGTGCCCGACCTCGTGGACGGTCGTGTCGGTAAAGCCGTAGCCCGCGTTGATCAGGCTGGGCGTCAGGAAGGAGTACACGAAGCTCTGGGTCCCGGTCTGACCGTCGTCGTAGGCCACGCCCAGCAGCCCGCCCTGACTGTCGCTCGCATCGTTGAAGGCGTAGATCGGCAGCAGGTACTTGTCCCCGGCCGCCCTGTAGCTCTCGCGCAGCTCGCGCACCCCGAACTGGAACAGCTCCTCACCGGAGAAATCCGCGAAGTCGGGCGAGCAGATGTCTTCCGCCTCGACCGGGAAAAAGCAGTTGTACACGTCCGCGAGGTCGCCGTCGAGCGCCGTCTGCCGGACGTTGGTGCTGAACTTGGCGAAGGGCTGGAGCACCGACACACGGCTCTGCAGCAGAGTGCGGTTGAGCAGCGTGCCGGGGTCGCGGGCGCCCTCGCCCTGCTCGACGCGCACGTCGAGTTCGATCTCCTCGGGCATGCGCGGCGGCGTCAGGGCCACCCGGTAGATCGGGCTGGGGGTGAACAGCAGGTTCAGGGCGGTGTAGCGGACCACCCGCGCGAGGTCCACGCTGACCTTGCGGCCATAGGCCGTGCTGGCCTTGCGGGTGCCGTATTCCCAGATGGGCGGCATGCGGTAGTCGGGCTCCCCGTCCCCGGTCGAGTCCGCGTTCGTCACGTCCCAGGCGTCGGTCCAGGGGTCGGGGTTGGCCGACAGGTCGTAGAACCACACGCGCTGCGGCGCCGCACCCTGGCGCACGCTGCCGCCCCAGGCGATCAGGCGTCGGCTGGCGCGGGCGCCGAAGCGCGTCCCGGTGTCGGTGTCAGCGGCGTCCGCGCGGGTGTAGGAGTGGAACTTGAAGTCTGGGCGGCTGTACCAGTTCACCAGGTAGATCGTGTACTCGCCGGGCTTGACCCCCACGCGCGAGACGTTGTCGGCCAGCCAGTTCTCGGTCGCCAGGGCGTCAATCTCGAAGTTTTTTTCGACGGGGCGGTTGATCAGCGGGGAGGGCGTCTCGCAGTCGTCCACGGGCACCTGATAGGGCTCACCTGTCTCCTCGTCCACCTCCGTCACGAACTGGCAGTTGAAGTACTTCTGAAAGACCGTCAGCGGCCTCTCGGCGGCGTTCTGCGACAGGTACCCGAAAAAGTCGTTCTCGAACTGCTGGTCCGCAAACACGTAGTTGTAGTCGTAGTCGAAGACGTTGCCGGTGTACTCAGTATTGCCGTAGGCGCTGGGAAGGCGGGCAATGGTCTCGTACGACTTCGGCAGGATGTTCTGAAAATCCCGCGTGTTCACGTTCTGGGCGGTCTGGACCTGGCCGGGCAGCGCTTCGCGGTAGCCCACGAAGACCACATTGACCTTCAGGCGGGTGCGGACGCTGTCCTGCTCGCCGGGCTTGAGGGTGCTCAGGCGGCCGAACTCGGTGTCGGTGCCCGGCGTCGGCTGAGTCCGGGTGGTGCAGGAGGCGAGCAGCGAGGCGCTGAGCAAAAACAGGGCGGTGGCGCGAAGGTTCATAGGCCTCCTGGGGTCCTGGCTGGGGACCGTGAGTGGAATCGAGTGGTGCAATGAGAAGTTTAGCCATTTTTAGGGAGGCCATGCCCCCCACCTGGGGGCAGCGTCGCCTGGACAAGTGCGTTGACCTGCCGCCGCCTGGCCTGTTACCTTTCTGGACAGCTCCCGCGTGGAGCGACCCCTATCCAGAGCGCCCGAGAGACCTGGCTCGTTGACGGCGCGGCAACCGGACCCCATCACGTCACGGTGCCAAGGCCAGCCCGGTGCGGTGTCAACGATGACCGCCGCACACGGGACCGATCAGGGAAGGTCACGCGGATGACTCTGCCGCCCCTTCTCGACTGTCCGGGAGGGGGCCTTGCCTTGGGCGCGGCTCCCCACAGCTTCCCCGCTTCTTTTCTGTGAGGAGGGTCACCGTGACCAGTTCCAAGTCTGCGCCGCTGCACTTTGACACCCTGCAAGTTCACGCCGGGCAACGCCCCGACCCCGCGACCGGGGCGCAGGCCGTGCCCATCTACGCGACCAACTCCTACGTCTTCGAGTCACCGGAACACGCGGCGAACCTCTTCGGGCTGCGGGCGTTTGGGAACATCTACAGCCGGATTCAGAACCCCACGACCGCCGTGCTGGAGGAACGGGTGGCGGCGCTGGAGGGCGGCGTGGGGGCGCTGGCCGTGGCGAGCGGGCACGCCGCGCAGTTCCTGGCGATCACGAACGTCGCGCAGGCCGGGGACAACATCGTCTCGACACCCAACCTGTACGGCGGCACGGTCAACCAGTTCCGGGTGACCCTGCGGCGGCTGGGCATCGAGGTGCGCTTCACGAGCAAGGAGGAGCGCCCGGAGGAGTTCGCCGCACTGATCGACGACCGCACGCGGGCGGTGTACCTGGAAACCATCGGCAACCCGGCGCTGAACGTGCCCGATTTTGAGGGCATCGCGGCGGCGGCGCACGCGCAGGGCGTGGCGGTCTTCGTGGACAACACCTTCGGGGCGGGCGGGTACTACTGCCAACCGCTGAAGCATGGGGCGGACGTGGTGCTGCACTCGGCGAGCAAGTGGATCGGCGGGCACGGCAACGGCATCGGCGGGATCATCGTGGACGGGGGAACCTTTGACTGGGGCAACGGGCGATATCCGCTGTTCACCGAGCCCAGCCCCAGTTACCACGGGCTGAACTTCTGGGAGACGTTCGGCGAGGGCAATGCGCTGGGGCTTCCCAACGTCGCCTTTATCACCCGCGCCCGCACCGAGGGGCTGCGGGACCTGGGGCCGACGCTGGCCCCTCAGCAAGCGTGGCAGTTTCTTCAAGGGGTCGAGACGCTCTCCTTGCGGGCCGAGCGGCACGCGCAGAACGCGCTCGCGCTTGCCTCGTGGCTGAGTGCCCACCCAGACGTGGCGCGGGTGACGTACCCCGGCCTCGCCAACCACCCCCACCACGACCGGGCGCAGGCGTACCTGCCGCGCGGAGCGGGAGCGGTGCTGACCTTCGAGTTGCGGGGAGGCCGGGAGGCGGGCGAGGCGTTTATCCGCTCGGTGCAGCTGGCGCAGCATGTGGCGAACGTGGGCGACACCCGCACGCTGGTCATCCACCCGGCGAGCACGACGCACTCGCAGCTCGACGAGATCACGCAGGCGGCGGCGGGCGTGACGCCGGGGCTGGTGCGGGTGTCGGTGGGCATCGAGCACATCGGCGACATTCAGGAGGACTTCGCGCAGGCGCTCGCCGCCGCGCTGGTCGGGGCGTGACGGCCCTGGCGCGGCCCCGCGAACCCGGCCCGCCGCCTGCCGCGCGGGAACAGGCAGGGCGGCAGATCGCCCTCCTTTTCCGGGAGGCCCCGCTGCTGCTGGATTGCGGCCAGCCAGTGTCGGACGTGCGGGTCGCGTACCACACCTACGGGACGCCCGCTGAGCACGCCATCCTCGTGCTGCACGCGCTGACGGGCACGAGCGCAGTGCATGAGTGGTGGCCGGGCTTTCTGGGTGAGGGGCGACCGCTGGACCCCACGCGGGACTACGTGGTGTGCGCCAACGTGCTGGGGGGCTGCGCGGGCACGGCGGGTCCGGCCGAGTTACCGCGTGTGGGGGGCGAGGACCCGCCCCTCACGCTGCGGGACCTGGCGCGGGCAGGGCGGGCGCTGCTGGAGCACCTCGGCGTGCGGCGGGTGTCGCTGGTGGGCGCGAGCATGGGCGGGATGCTGGCCTATGCCTGGCTGCTGGAGTGTCCCGATCTGGTGGAGCGGGCGGTGATCATCGGGGCGCCCGCCCGCCACTCGCCGTGGGCGGTGGGCCTGAATACGGCGGCGCGGGCAGCGATCCGCGCGGCCCCCGGCGGAGAGGGGCTAAAGGTGGCGCGGCAGATTGCCACCCTGAGTTACCGCAGCCCCGAGAGCTTTGCCCGCACCCAGTCCGGCTGGGGCACCCGGCGCCCCGGCACCGCCGACATCACGACTTATCTGGAATACCAGGGCGAGAAGCTCGCCGACCGCTTCGACGAACGGTCCTACCTGGCCCTCACCGGAGCGATGGACCGCTTTCAGCCGTCGGACGCCGAGCTGCGCTCTGTCCAGGTGCCCGTGCTGGTGGTCGGAATTTCCAGCGACCTCCTGTATTCACCCGCCGAGGTGCGGGCCTATGCTGAGCTGCTGCCGCGCGGCCAGTACCGGGAACTGGAGAGTCCGCACGGCCACGACGCGTTCCTGATGGACCCCGGCCCGCTGCCGGAGTGGGTAACGACTTTTTCACGCCCCTAGAGCATTGGACAGAGTGACGGCCCCCGGGAAACAGCGCCCCAGGTGCCTCCCCAAACGCCCAATGCTCTCCTTGAATTCGCTCGCTCTACCCGGCCAACGAATGCGGAACACCGCCGCAGTCTTATGGCAAATCCTCTAGGGCTCTGCTCAGACTTCGCGCAGCAGCTCGGCCAGGCGGTCGGCCGTGTGGGTCAGGGTGTGGCGAGAGAGAACATGCGCCCGTGCCGCCGCCCCGAACTCGCGGGCACGGTGGGGGTGGGCGGCCAGGGCACCCAGCGCCGTGGCGAGCAGGCCCGGCCGGGGCTTGACGAGCAGGCCCGACACCCCGTCCTGCACGAGTTCGGCCTGCGCGGGGATGGGCGTGGTCACGACTGGCAGGCCGGAAGCCATCGCCTCCAGCGTCACGAGCGACTGGTTTTCCGCCAGGGTGGGTTGTAGCAGCGCGTCGGCGGCGCGGTAGAGGTCGGGCATGTCCCAGCGGCGGCCCAGGAAGCGCGTGTTCGTGATGCTCCCCCGCCGCGCCACCCCCTGCACGAGGTTCCCCAGCGGCGAGTCCATGTCCCCGGTAAAGACGAAGTCGAGGTGGGGCGCAGCCCGCGCCGCGAGCAGGGCCGTCATCTGGTTCTTCTCGGGGGCGAAGCGGCCCGGCACAAGGACGGTGAAGCGCCGGAAGCCGTGCGCCTCCCGCAGCGCGGCCCGTTCCGCCTCGTCGTGCGCGGGGCGGTAGCGCTCCACGTCCACGCCGTTGTGCAGCACGCGCACGTCGGGCAGGCGCATCTGCCGCCGCACGAAGTCCCCGGCCCACTCGGAGACGGTCAGAATGCGGTCGGCCTGCCGGAACGGTCCGGCCTTCGTCCAGGGGTACGCCTCGCGGTGGGTGAAGCGCAGGGGCTGGGGGTAGTGGAACTCCATCTGGTCGTGGCTGACCACCCAGCGTGGCCCCCGCAGGCGGGGCAGCAGCTCGCTGTAGTGGTGGCGGTACCACATCTGAAGCACGCGCAGGTCGAAGTCACGGGTCAGCTCGGGCAATTCCTCCAGCGCTCTGTAACGGTGCACCGCCACCCCCGCCTCCCCGAAGCGGCGCACGAGTTCGTCCAGCCGGGGCTCGCGGCTCAGGAACATGGTCGTCCGCAGGCCCCGCGCCTGAAGCATGGGCAACAGGTCCAGCAGCCAGACCTCGCTGCCCGCCACGCGCGGCGCGTCGGTCATGAAGGCGATGTGGGTGCGGGAGGAGGTCAGGGAGGCGGGGGCCGTGGAGGGAGCCGACGAACGCATTCGCGCAGGCTAGAGCAAATCTTGGGCAGGCAGGCGCCGACCCCGCCCGGTCCCTACTCCACCGTCTCTCCGCGCTGCAACTTCACCGCCCGCACGAGGTTCTGGAACATCAGCGCACTCGTCAGCGGCCCGACGCCGCCCGGCACCGGGGTCTGTGCCCGCACGAGGAGGCCAGGCCGGGCGTCGCCCACCACCCCTTCTCCGTCATTGGGCACGTTGATCCCCGCGTCCACAACGACGTGGTGCGGCTGCACATGCTCCGGGCGCAGCAGGTCCGCGTGCCCGACGGCGACGACCACCGCGTCCTGCCCCCGCAAGACCCCGGCGAGGTCGCCTGTATGCTCGTTGCACAGGGTCACGGTGACGCCCCGGTTGTTCAGCATGAAGGTCAGGGGCCGTCCCACCGTGCGCCCCGGCCCGATCACGGCGACCCGCCGCCCGCGCAGATCGTCCCCCAGCGCCTCCCGCAGCAGGAAGCGCACGCTGCGCGGAGTGGGGGGCAGCAGGGCCTCGGCCTCCCGGCCCGCCGCGATCAGGGCGAGATTGGCAGGGGTCAGGCCCTCCACGTCCTTGCGGGGGGCGATGTGGAGGAGCGCGGCGTCGGCATCCAGCCCCGGCGCGAGCGGCAGTTCGAGGACGACGCCGTGCACCTCCGGGTCGGCGGAGAAGCCTTGCAACTCGGCCTCCAACTCGGCCTGCGTCGCCTCCGCGCCCAGGTCGCGCACGCTGAAGCGCACCCCGATCCGCTCGGCCTGTCGCTCCTTGCTGTGCACATAGACCGCCGAAGCCTCGTCGTGCGAGGCGAGCACCGAGACGAGGTGGGGCCGGAAGGTCCACTCTGCGAGCGCCGCCCGCACCTCGCGGGTCACCTGGCCCGCCAGGGGTTTGCCGAGGAGAGAGGTCGTCATCTCCCCTCCCCTAGTGCCGGAAATGCCGCGAGCCGGTCAGGACCATGCTCAGGCCCAGCTCGTTCGCCGCTGCGATGACCTCCGGGTCGCGCTTGGCGCCGCCGGGCTGGAGGATGGCCGTGACACCCGCCCCCGCCGCGAGCCGCACCACGTCGTCAAAGGGGAAGAAAGCCTCGGACGCGAGGACCGCCCCGCGTGCCCGCTCGCCCGCGTTGGCGACGGCGCGTTCGGCGGCCCAGATGCGGCTGACCGCGCCCGCGCCCAGGCCCACCGTCACGCCGCCCCGTGCCAGGGCCACCGCGTTGGAGCGGGCGTGCTTGACCACCGCCCAGGCGAAGCGCAGGTCGGGCCACTCTTCCTCGGAGGGCGGGCGGGTGGTCACCACCTCCGGGCACAGGTCGTCCCAAACGCGGGCGTCCCGCCCCTGCACGGCGAAGCCCCCCGCGATCGGACGGAGGTCCAGCGGGCCGGGGGCCATGTCCGGCGTCGCGACGAGGACCCGCAGGTCGGGCTTTTTCGCCGCGAACCACGCCGCCGCCTCGGGGGTCACGTCGGGGGCGACCAACACTTCCAGAAAGGTGCCGCGCATCGCCTGCGCTGCTACGAGGTCCACCGGGCGACTGACCGCGACCACCCCGCCGAACACGCTGAGGGTGTCGGCGTCGCGGGCGCGTTCCCAGGCCTCGGCCACCGTCCCCGCGACCGCCACCCCACAGGGGTTGCCGTGCTTGACGGCCACGCAGACCGCGCCCTGCTCCTGCCCGCCCAGCTCGGCGGCGAGCGCCCAGGCGGAATCGGCGTCGGCATAGTTGTTGAAGCTCATGGGCTTGCCCGACAGCAGCCGGGCGTCCAGCACTGGGCCGCGCTCTCCCTCCCGGCGGTAGATTGCGCCGGGCTGGTGAGGGTTCTCGCCGTAGCGGACCTCGGCCACGCGCGACAGGGCGAGGGGAAGGCGCTCGGGGAACTGGCCTCCCTCCTCCCCCGTCAGGTATCCGGCAATCGCCGCGTCGTAGTCGGCGGTGTGGCGAAAAGCCTTGGCGGCGAGGCGGCGGCGCTCTGCCGGGGACACTTCCCCTGCGAGGGCGAGCGGGTAGTCGGCAGGGTCCACCAGCACCAGCACCGCCGCGTGGTTCTTGGCCGCCGCCCGCAGCATCGCGGGGCCGCCGATATCGATCTGGTCGACGGCTTCTCCGAACGCCGCGCCCCGCGCCACCGTCTCGCGGAACGGGTAGAGGTTAACGCACACGAGGTCGATGGGGCCGATGCCGTGCGCCTCCAACTCCGCGAGGTGCCCCGGCTCCCGCCGCGCCAGAATGCCGCCGTGGATGGCCGGGTGCAGGGTCTTGACCCGCCCGTCCAGAATCTCCGGGAACCCCGTCACGTCGCTCACCGCCGTCGCGGGCACGCCCGCTGCCCGCAGCGCCGCCAGCGTCCCGCCCGTGCTGAGAATCTCCCAGCCCCGCGCGGCCAACTCGCGGCCGAACTCTGCCACGCCCGTCTTGTCGCTTACCGAGATCAAGGCCCGTTGCGTCATGCTGTTCCCCCTGCATCAGCGGACGCCCCCGCCATTAGCAGCGGAAGCGTCCGACCCAGGCGTGCGGTCTGTGAGAATCCGGGCGGCTTCCCCGTGGTGTGCCCCACGTTCAGCGCCAGTCGCCGCCGGTCTGGCGAGAGGATACAGAGTCAGGGCGCAGCGGCGATAGCCTCCACCTCGACGAGCAGTTCGGGGCGCACGAGCCCGGCGACCTGCACCGCGCTGCTCGCCGGGGGCTGGGCAAGATCGATGAACTCGTCCCGCACGGCCCGGAGCTGGGGCAGGTCCGCCATATCCGTCAGGAAAAGGGTGAGCTTGACCACGTGATCGAATGTACGCCCGACCTCGGCCAGCGCGAGCCGGAGGTTCTCGAAAACCTGCCGCGCCTGGGTGGTGAAGTCGCCCGGCCCCACCACCTCCCCCTGGGCATCCACCGCAATCTGACCGGAGAGGTAAACCGTGCGCCCACCGCGAACCTCGGCGAGATGGGAGTATCCCGGAGTCAGTCCCAGGGCAGGCACCTGAACAAAACGGAGATGGTCCGCCGATTCCCCCATCAGTTGCTATTCCCCGACCCGTCGGGGTTGCCGCTTGGCGGCGTCTCGTGGAGGAGGGCGGGCGCAGCAGCGGGCGTCCCCTCATCTCCCAGGATGGCCCGCAGCTCGGCGACGACCTGCCGCTCGCGCTCGTTGATCTGCTCGCCGCCGAAGCCCAGGAAGCCGCCCTCCTTGGCCGCCGCCGCCGTGCGCTCGGCCACGCTCAGAAGCAGGCGGCGGAAGGCGGCGAGGTCCTCGGGGCCAGCCTTGGCGCCCACCAGCCACGCGGCGCGGCGCACCTCCTCCAGGCTGCGGGCGCGGGCTTCTTCCAGGGTGCGGGGGCGGTCCTGCGTGGGGACCTCCTGGGCGGTGGGCGGCGTGCCCATCAGGTCGGCGGCCATCGCTTCGAGCAGCGGCGTGCGGTCGGCCGCACCCACGCTCTCGCGGATGGCGGCCCCGACCGCCTGCGCCTCCGCGACGAGGCCGGTCACCCCGCTGGGGCTGGCAGCGACCACGGCGGCCCCCACGCGGCCGGGGGCAGTCATGACCTGATACCACTCGTCGGGGGTGAAGCTGTCTTTGAGGCTCATGGGGGCACCTTACGGGGCGGGCAGCGGACGCTGCCTTGCGGGAGCCTTTACGCGGGGGCGGGCCATCCGTCCGCCCGGCCCGGCGCTTAGGCTGGGGGCATGGAAGAACTCACGGTCTCCACTTGGCCGGAGCTGCACGATGTCCTGTACGCCGACTCCTGGAATCCAGAGCTGCGGAGGCACCGCTCGCCCTACGTATTCCGGGGGCAGGGACGGGGGTCCGCACCGCTGACGACCTCGCTCCAGCGGCAGGGGGGCGACACGCGGGCCATCGAGGGGCATTTGCTGCGGAACTTCCGCAAGTACGCCCACCGCAGCGGCATCGACCGCGACCTGGCGTGGTACTGGCTGGCGGTAGGGCAGCACCACGGCCTGCCCACCCGGCTGCTGGACTGGACCTCCTCGCCCCTCGTGGCGCTGCACTTCGCCACCGCCGAGGAGGACCTGTACGGCGAGGACGGCGTGGTCTGGATGACCCACGTGGGGCGGACGAACGCGACCCTGCCCGCGCCGCTCTCGGCCCTGCTGGAGCATGAGGGGGCGGACGTGTTCACGGTGGACATGCTGGCCGCCTTCTCGCGGGCGCGGGAGCCCCTGGCGGCGGCCCCGGCCTCGCCCGCCTTCGAGTTGAACTGGCTCGAGGACCTGGAGCGCGAGGGCGAGCAGCCCTTCTTGCTGTTTCTGGAACCGCCTTCGCTCGACGAGCGGATCGTGCAGCAGGCAGCCCTGTTCTCGCTGCTCTCGGCACCCGACCTCGCTCTCGACGAGTGGCTGGCCAGGCACCCCGGCAGCGCCCGCAAGGTCATCCTCCCGGCCGAGTTCAAGTGGGAAATCCGCGACAAGCTCGACCAAGCCAACATCACCGAGCGCACCCTCTTTCCGGGGCTGGGCGGCCTGGGCAAATCCCTGCAACGCTACTACCGCCAGCGCGGCGAGGGCCAGGGCCAGGGCGACGCGCTGGAGGAGCAGAAGGAGGAATTGCGCCAGCGGGGGTGAGGTTGTCCGACTTAACGCAACCAGTACACGAACTGTTCCAGGGAAAATGCGGCCAGTTCGCCCTCCACAAAACCAGAGAGGGGCAAGCGCTCAGTCAACTCGGCACTGGTTTCAGGGGAGAGGGAAAGGAGGGGCGTAGACCACTCCTCTACGGCCACAAGCTCATGGCCAAATTTATGCAGCAACGGCGTGAGTCCCGGCGGACTGGCTGGCAACGTCAGGGCCAGAGGCAGGAAGACATGCTCTACAGCGACGACTACGCCATCAGCATTCGCCAGGGTGATCACGTATTCGCCCTCTTCCCACTCTCGCCGCAGCCCCAAACGCTCTATGCCATCCACAAATTGCTGCAAGTCCTCGGGCGTCCAGTGAGGGCGTCGCCTGAGCGCCCTTTGTAGGAACGGGCTGAGGTTAAGGGTTTTCCGCTGAAGGTCGGGCACCGTTACCACTCGGACCTGGCAGCGGTACAGGACGGACATGATGACAAGAGGTGTATCTGGCAGCACAAAAGCGACATGGTGGCTGTTGCTGAGATGAGCAGTTGCCCTGCCCCGGAACTGCACGTAAGCCCAATATTGGCCGGTCTCAGGCTCATCGTAGAGGGCATCGTCCCAGATGACCTCGACCTCCGGCTGACCTTCAAGTTCGCCAAGGACGTGCCAGAAATCGGGTACGCGGTTCACGGCATCACCCTAATACACGTGAAACTCCTGCAAGCCCGTCGCCTCGCTGTACTGGGGGTCCACCGCCGTCACGCGGGCGTGGGGCGGGCCGCGCCGCAGCCAGTGCAGCAAGCGGGCCAGGGCTTCCTCGGGGCCTTCGGCGACCACCTCTACCCGGCCGTCGAGGAGGTTCTCGGCACTGCCCGACAACCCGAGGTCGCGGGCGTGCCGCTGCACGTAGCGGCGGTAGCCCACCCCCTGCACGGTGCCGGAAACGAGAGCGGTCAGACGCATGGGAGGATGCTAGCCCGCCCATCCGGGGGGGAGGGTGCCGAAGCTGACGCTGGGGTGAAAAAAACGGGGGGACCCTCACCCCAGGGCCTTTAGAATGGGCCAGATGCCCGCCCCAACCGTCCTCTTCACAGGCCCGGCGTGACGCCGACCCCCCCCGCGCCTTCCCGGCCCCCCCGCTCCCGGCGGGCCGGGTGGGTGCTGCTGGCTCTGGCCGCGCTGCTGGGGCTGGCGGCATGGTTTGCCCCCACCCTGCTGGGGCAGTGGGCGCTGCGGCAATTCGGCGGCGACGTGGTGACGGCCGAGGGCGTGGACGGGCGGCTGTGGTCGCCGGGCCTGCGGGGGGCGCGGGTCCAGATTCCCGGCGTGGACGCCACGGCAGACGAGGCCAGCGTGCGCGTGACCGGGGTGGACCCCCGCACCCGCACCTTGCGGCTGGACGCGGCTGTGAAGAACGGCACCGTGAACCTGCGCCTGGGCGACCTGCTGCGGCGCGGTCCGGCCTCCGGGGAGGCCAGCGGGGGAGGCGGCTGGCGGGTGGTGCTGGGCGGGCTGGACGTGCAGGGCACGCGGGTGAATGTGGACGGGGCAGGACTGAACGTGCCCGACGGCCGTTTCCGGGTCTCGCCTCTGGACGATGGGCGGCTGGCCGTGCGTGGACAGACCCGGCAGGGCGACCTCAACGCGAACGTGACCGTGCAAGAGGGCGAGCTGGGCAACCGCTTCCTGCTGGACGTGGATGCCGACGCGCGGATCATCAACCACTACTGGCCGGGCGTGACAGGCGGACGCATCACCGGGCAGTACGCGGTGGGCGGGGGGGCGCCGATTCGCGGGGACCTGCGGGTGCGCGGCGCGGGCCTGCGGGTGCCGGAAGCCGAATACGTGACGGTGGGGGACGTGAACGGCACCCTCGCCCACCGGGGCGACGACCTCGCCCTGCGGCTCGCCGGGCGCGGCTGGGACGGCCCGGTGACGGCACGGGCCACCGCGAACACCCGCCAGCAGCGCTGGGACGTGACCGCCGAGGCGACCCCCCGCGTGGCAGGACTGGCGCAGGCACTCGGCACCACGGGCGACGGCGCCCTGCGCCTGCGGGCCACCGCCGGGGGTTGGAGCCGCGCCGAGGTGCGGGCGGAGGTGGCCGGGGCGGGGCGCTTCGCCGGGGTGCCCTTCGACGACCTGCGGGCGCAGTACGCCTTCGCCAGCCCGAGCGGGGAGGGCGAGTTGCCCCAGGCCAACACCCTCACCTTCCGGGCCGACACCCGCCTGAGCGGGGAACAGACCCTGGCGGGCGAGTGGACGTTCGGGCGTTCGGGGCGGGCGACCTGGGCGGGCGACTTCGCCGGGAGGCCGCTGGACGTGCGGGCGGGCGTGGACGCGCGAAACCTCGTCACCCTGACGGGCGAGGGGCTGGGCGGGCCGCTGGCTGGGCGCTACTCGCTGCCCACGCAGGCGCTGACCGCCACCCTCAACCCCGACTACGGGGCGGCGTCGGCGCGGGTGGCCCTGAGTGGCACCCCGCGTGACCTGCGGGCGCGGGTGACGGATGGGGCGGCGGGTCCCTTCCGGCTGGAGGGCACCGCCCGGCTGAACGGGGAAGGGCTGCGGGCCGACTTCGGCGCGGCGCGGCTGGACCTGAACCGCGAGTTCCGGGGGGGCTGGAGCGTGCAGGGCCTCAGCGGGGCGGGCGTGACCCTCAGTGGCGAGGGCGACCTTGACCTGACCGAAGGACTCCTGGGTGGAACGCTCGCGGCGGACGTGCCCGGCGTGACGGGGACCCTGCGTGGCCCGGTCGCGCTGAACCTGCCGGAGCAGCGCGGCACTTTTGCCCCGAACGGGCAGCGGCTGGTGTGGAACGGGGACGCCTTCACCCTCACGGCGCGGGACCTTGCGGTGGCGGGCGGGGCGCGGGTCAACGGGACGGCGACGGTGATGACGGACCGCCGGGTCACGGGCACGCTGACGGCGCAGGGGAACGGCTACGACCTGACGGCCACCGGGCGCGGCGACTATGCCGACCTGCGCGGCACGGCGGGCGGCGTGAGCGTCTCGGCACGAACCGTCCTGGCCGACGACTTCCGCACGACGGCGCAGGTCGAGGGGGCCGACATCGCGGGCGAGTTCGCTCTGGAAGGCGGTGGCGTCCGCTTCGCCCTCACGACGGCGGGGCCGGACGGCGGGCGCGAGACAGCGCGGGGCGTCCTCAGCGGAGAGAGCTGGGACGCGGCCGGGCGGGTCAACCTCGCGGCGCTGCGGCCGCTGGTGGGGCAGCCCGACCTCGCCGGAACGCTGGACCTCGCGCTGGCGGGAACGGGCGGCACGGCGGGGGTGGACGTGCGGGTCGCTGGGGCGAGCGTGGCGGGCACGCTGACCCGGCGCGGCGGCGAGGTCACGGCCGAGCTGCGTGGCGCTTACGCGGACGCGGTCGCCCGGTTGAGCGGCCGGGTGTATCCGGACGTGGCCGCCTCCGGCCCGGTGACGTGGCAGGGGCAGACGCTCGCGGCGAGCGTGGCCGGGCCATACGGCGACCTGCGGGCACGGCTGACTGGGCGCACCACCCCGCTGACCCAGGCGGGCGTGACGCTGCCGGGGCAGGCGGTGGACCTCACGGCCACGCTGACGCCGCGCCTCACGGCGAGCGGGACCTGGGGCGACCTACGGGTGCGGTACGACGCCCGGACGGGATTGGTGGCGGTTGAAGGGACCCAGGCCCTCACCGCCTTTGGGCGCTCCGGGCAGGTGCAGGGCCGCGCGACGTGGGGGCCAGGCTTCGCGGGCGAGGTGCGGGCGCGGGGCACGCTGGAAGGCGGCTATGCGGTCGCGCTGGCCGGACCGTGGCGGGCACTGGACGTGACCGCGCAGGGTCCGGGTGGCCTGCGGGCGAGCGGGACGGCGGCGCTCCCGGAAGCGAGCTATGACCTGCGGGTGCGTGGGCCGCTGGAGGGCTTCTATGTGGACGGGCGGGTGCGCGGCACCGGGGCCGAGCCACGCGGCACCCTGGACGTGTTTGACGGGGCGGGCGGCACGGCGCGGGTCAATCTGCACGGCCTCTCCGACTTCGACGTGCGGGCGCGGCAGCTCACGCTGGCGGGGCAACCGCTGGTGGGCGACCTGACGGCGCGGAGCGGGCAACTTTCGGGCACCCTGAGCGCCGGGCCGCTGCGCCTCGTGGCGCGGGACGGGCGGGTGGACGGCTCCGGGGAACTTGCCGGGCATCGTCTGACCGCCCAGGGCCGACTGACCCTTCCCGCGACCTTGCAGGACCTGCGTGTGAACGTGACCGGGCCGCTGCTGACTGCCTCGGCCACCGGGAATGTGGACTCTCTGCGCGGCACCGTGCGTCTGCGTCCGCAAGCTGTTGGGGAGGGGGCGGCGCGGGCCAGCCTTCCGGCGCAGTCCTTCCCGCTCACCGCCGACCTGACCGGACCACGTGTGACCGTGGGTGGACTGACCTACGCGGCGGGACGCTGGAGTGGCGGGCTGGGCGTGCGGTACGCGCTGGGTGGGCGGGCCGGGACGGTGGCGGTGCGCGGTGGGGGCCGGACGCTGGCGGCGCTGCCGTCGGGTCCACTCGCTGGACGGGTCAACCTCCTGCCGCGCCTGGGTGGGCAACTTCAGACCGACCTCTCCCCCTTCCTGACCGCGCTCCCTGCCGATCTGCGGACAGAACTCGTCGCCGGGCGGCTCGTCGCGGACGTGACGGCGCAAGGCGCAACGCTGACCAACTCCGGCAGCCGTTACCTGGGCCAGCCGCTGGATCTGCGGGCGCAGGTGGACTGGCGGCGCGGGGTGCGGGCGTCGGGCACGCTGACCCATCCGGGAGGCCGGGTGCCCTTCGCCTACGACGGGCGCGATCTGCGGGTGCGCGGCGCGAGGTTGGACGCCCGCGTGCTGCGGCCCTTCGTGGAGGCGACCGGGCGCGTGACGGCCACACTGACGCTGCCGGGGCTGGACGTGGAGCGGGCGAGCGGGCAAATCGGCGTGAATGTGCAGGCGCTGGGCGAGCGGGTCACGGGCCGCCTCACGCTGGCGAACGGGCAAGCTGCGGGCGAGTTGCGGGCCGGGCCTCTGCGCCTGACCGCACGGGATGGGAGGCTGGCGCTGACGGGCGAGGCAGCCGACCACACCCTGACCGCGACGGCCCGGCTGCGAGGGCTGAGCGAGGTGTCGGACGTGCGGGCCAATGTGACCGGCCCCTACCTGGAAGCGAGCGCGGCGGGCGACCTGACGGCCCTGCGCGGCAGCGTGCGGGTGCGTGGGCAGAGCTTCGGGGCCGACGCCGCGCAACTTGTGCTTCCGGCCCAGACGTTGCCGCTGAGTGTCGCCCCCACGGCGGGCCGGATCAACGTGGGTGGCCTGACCTTCGCGGGGGGACGCTGGGATAGCGGAACCAACCTGCGCTACACCCTCGGCGGGCGGGCGGGGACGGTGGCCGTGCGAGGTGGGGGCCGGACGCTGGCGGCGCTGCCGTCGGGTCCACTCGCTGGACGGGTCAACCTCCTTCCACGCCTGGGTGGGCAACTTCAGACCGACCTCTCCCCCTTCTTGGCCGCACTCCCTGCCGATCTGAGGGGCGAACTCGTTGCCGGGCGACTCGTCGCGGACGTGACCCCGGACGGCGCGACCCTGAGCAATTCGGGCACGCGCTACCTGGGCCAGCCGCTGGGCCTGAGTGGGGCCGTCTCGTGGCAAGGCGGCGTGCGGGCCACCGCCGAGCTGACCCACCCCGGCACCCGCATCCCGCTGACCTACGACGGGCGCGACTTCGCCATCCGGGGGGCGGTGCTAGACGCCCTCGCGCTGCGGCCCTTCGTGGAGGCGACTGGG
The DNA here is from genome assembly GCF_009377345.1 of Deinococcus terrestris. NCBI lineage: Bacteria > Thermotogati > Deinococcota > Deinococci > Deinococcales > Deinococcaceae > Deinococcus > Deinococcus terrestris. The sequence continues at coordinate 968,852 of NZ_WBSL01000001.1, forward strand.
CGCGTCACCGCCGACCTGACCGTGCCGGAGCTGGACTTTGACCGGGCGACGGGGCGAGCGGACGTGAATCTCTCGGCGGCCGGGCAGAGCGCGACCGGGCGGGTCACCCTGACGCGCGGGCAGCTCGCGGGCGACCTGGCGAGCGACCTCGGCGGGCTGGCGCTGCGGGTGCGCGGGCCGCTCTACCCCCGTGCGGAGGCCGACCTGACCCTAGGAGAGGTGCGAGGCACCCTGACGGGGAACGCGGCCGACACCTTGACCTTGCGGGCGGCGGGGCGGTACGAGGGCCGGGCCGTGGACCTCACGGCGGTGGGCCGGGCGCTCACCGGGCCGGGCGCAAGCGCGACCCTCCAGGCGACGGTTGCGGGCGGCACCCTGGCGCTCAACCTCAGCCGGACCCCGGACGACTGGGCCGTCACGGGCCGGGTGGACGTGCCCGACCTGGGGCCGCTCGCGGGGACGAATGGGTGGGTCAGCGGCAGCGTGAGCGGCACCCTGCGCGCGTTGCGGCTGGACACGGAGGGCGAGGTCGCGGGCGTGACCTTCCGCGCCCCGGCCACCTACGCGGGCGGCGTGCTGCGGGTGCAGGGCGGCACAGGCACGCTGCCGGACGGGCTGGGCACCTTCCGGACGAGCGGTCCTGTCATCCCCGAGCTGCGCCTCAGCGCGAAGGCCAGCCTGCGCGATGCTCTCCCCGGCGAGTACACCGGGCAGGTGTTGGGGTCGTTCAGCAAGCCCGACGTGCGGGTGCAGGGCGTCCTCAATAGTGGAGTCGGTGGCCTTCAGGCGGCGGGCACCCGTGTCACCGCGCGGCTGTTCGGGCGCGATTGGAAGGCCGACCTGGGCGGCGAGGCCCTGGCCGGAACCGTGCGGGGGCGGCTGGGGTCGGGGGCGCTCGGCGGGCTGCTGACGGCGCGGCTGAACGTCCACGCGCCCTACGTCGCCGGGGACACCCGTGTGCGGCTCGACGGGGTGACCGGCTGGAATGTCCGCACCGGCTGGCTGGGTGACCTGCGGGCCACCGGCAGCGTACCGGGCGGGGCGCTGGACGCCCGCCTCACCGGAGCGGGGCCGCTGGCCCTGGCCGCGAGCGTCGGCCCAGCACGGGTGACGGGGACCTTCCCCGCCGACCTCCCGCTGCGGCCGGGCGGCACGCTGGACCTCGCGGCGCTGGACGTGGGCGCCCTGTGGGAGCGTCCCGGCCAACTGCGGGCGACGGGCCGGGCCACGCTGGAGGGCGACACCTGGGCGGGCGCTGGGGCCACCTTCGCCGGGCGACTGGACGATGTGGAAGGGGACCTCAGCGGCGACGTGGGGGCGACGTACCGGGCCGGGACCGTCTCGCTGCGGCTCGCCGGGGCGCGGCTCTCGGGCGGGGGCACGCTGGAGGGCGGGCGCTACCGCCTGAGCGTGCGGGCCGAGCCCGTGCGTCTTGCGCGGCTGCTGCCTCCCGCGTGGGACGTAGACGCGCTGACCTTCGGCGGCACCGTGGAGGCGAACGGTACCCTGACGGGCGGGCCGGAGCGGGTCGAGGCCCGCCAAGTGGCCCTGCGTGGCGAACAGGGGCAGGCCGGGCCATTCAGCCTGTACGGGCGGGCCACGTTCTCGCGGCAGCCGGGAACACCCGACCGTCTGGACGCCGAACTGGACGGCAGCCTGCGCGGAGGGGTGTTGAAGGCGCGGGGGGCGCTGCCCGACGGTGTGCGCTTGACCGTGCGTGATGTGGACGCCCGCGCCGTCGGCGTCGGCCAGGTGGGGGGCGACCTCACCCTGACTGGACCGCTGCGTGACCTGCGCGTGTCCGGGCAGGCGACCGCCCGCGCGGACGGCTTCGACGCCCTCGCCACTCTCTCCGGCCCCGTGCGTGACGCCCGTGCCCACGCTCGCCTGACCCTGAAGGGTAAGGAGCAAAGTGGCATCCTCTACGCCGACGCCCGCGACCTCGACCTGGGCGCGGGCACCGTGCGGACACGGGTCTACGGCACGGCGCGGCAGGGCGGCAATGACCTTACACTGGACCTGGAGGGCACCTGGCCCCGGCTGGCGGGCACCGCGACCGCGCGGGTCGGTGGCTTGCCTGCCCCGGTCACCCTGCGCGGTGACGGACAGGGCGGCTACGCGCTGGCGGCGGGGGCGCTGGGCGAGGGTGCTCTGACCCTCACGGACGGGGAGGGCTTCGTGCCCAACCTCGGCGGCACCCTGCGGCTGCGGCCCCTCGCGCTGGTGGAGGGTGCCATGGGCGAGGCGGCGGCAGAGGTCACCCTCTCCGGCCCGCTGACTGCTCCGAGCCTGACGGGGACGCTGGAGACGCGCGAAGCGGAAGCCTTCGGCGTCACGCTGGCCGACACGCGGGGCACCTTCGGGGGCACCCTCGCCGACCTGCGCGGCACGCTGACCCAGGGCACGGACCCCGTGCTGACGCTGGAGGGCCACCGCCTCACCCTCGCGGGTCTAACGCTGGGTGCGGCGGGCGGCACTGTGCGGGCCAGCGGCACCGTCACGCTGAACGGCTCCCCTGCGGCCGACCTCACCCTCGCGGCGGGGGGCGGGCTGGAGGGCAACGTGCGGGCCACCTACCGCGCCCGGGCGCTGACGCTGGACGGCACCCTGGGGGCGGCGGGCCTGCGGGCCGCGCTCGACGTGAACGCCGACCCCTTTACCGGCTGGCACGGCACCGTGCGGGTCACGGGCGGCCCCGACGGGGTGCTGACCGCGCCCGCCGTGCTGCGGCTGGACGGCCCGCTGGCGCAGCCCCTGGTCAGCGGCGAGGCTGGGCTGCTGGGGGCGGGAGCGCGGATCGTGGCGACCCCAGGCGGCGTGCAGGTCCGGCTGGTAGACGGCCCCGGCGCCCAGGCGAACGGGGTGCTGGAAGTGCGCCCCGACGAGGCGGGGGGCTGGCGCTGGCTGGGCACCGCCGCGCTGACCCGCCCCGAACTCAGCCTCAGCGTGACCCCGCAGGGACCGTTGGCCGATCCCCGCCTGACCCTCAGCCTGCGCCGGGGCGAGTGGCGGGCGGCGGGCGAGGCCAGCCTCCAGGCGGCCGACCTCGACGTGACCGACGGCGAGCGCACCGGGCAGGTCACCTGGACCGGCGACGTGCTGCGGGCCGAGTTGCCGGGCCTGGACCTGGGGCGGCTGAATCTGGAAGGCGTGACGGGCCGCCTCACCGCGAGCGGGACGGCGAACACGGCGAGCGGCGAGGGGCGCGTGGCCCTGCGCGTCACCGACGTGACCACCACCTACGAGGTCCCCTACCTGGGCCTGACCCTGGGGGGCGACCTCACCGGGGAGCTGACGCTGGCGGGCGGACGCCCCAGCCTCACCGCTACGGCCGCCCTGCCCGCCGGAACGCTGAACCTGACCGCCGCGCAGGGCGAGGGCGGCTGGACCGGGCGCCTCAGCGGAAGCGTGCGGCAGGGGGACGGCACCCTCACGGCGGACGTGACCGCCGGGGCGGGGGGCCTGACGGGAACGCTGGCGGCGGCCCGCTATCCCCTGGACCTGCCGGGCCTCAGCGCGACCGGAGAAGGAGTCCGGCTGGACGGCACAGTGGCCCTTCAGGGGCAGACCTTCGCGGCGAATCTGAGCGCGGTAAACACGGTGGGGGCCGCCCGCGTCACGGGTACGGGCGGGCTGGCCGACGTGCTGCCCGCGCTGGAGGCCCTGGGCACCCTGCGCCCCACTGGGGACGGCTACCGCTTGCGGGCGCGGCTGGACGAGGTGGAACTGGGCGAACTCGCGCTCGCCCCAGGCCTCGCCGGGCGGGTCAGCGGCGAGGCCACCCTGAACGACGGGGGCGGCACGGTCATCCTGACCAGCCCGGCCCTGACCCTGGGGCCGAAGCAGCTCGGCGCCCGCGTGGAGGGCACCCTGATCGGCGGCGACTGGCGCCTGCGCGGATTCCTGGGCGAGACGGACTTTCTGGCCTCGCTGACGGGCGGCGTGTTGAGTGGGCAGGCGACCCTCCAGGCACTGCCGCTGGGAGCGCTGACCACCGCCGTGACGGGCACCCCGGTGGGCGAAGGCGTGGTCACCGGCGTGGCCCGCTTCCGCGTTCCGCTGGCCGATCCCCTGGCGGGCAGCGCCACCGTCGTGGCCGAGCGCATCCGGGTGACCGCCGTGACGGGAACCGGGCCGCAGGCCATCACCGAGACGCTGACGGGTACGGGCACGCTGGATTACGCCGACCGGGAACTGCGGAACGTCAACATCCAGCTTGCCGGGGCCGGGACCTGGGACGTGCGCGGGGGCTACACGCGCGAGCGGGTGGACTTGCAAGCCCGCTTCGACGGCACGACCTTTACCCCGGTGCTGCGGCTGCTGCCGGGGCTGGCCGGGCTGGACCCCAGCCTCAAGGGGACCGTGACCCTGTCGGCGGCGGGCACCTACGACCGCCCACGCGGGCTGCTGCGGGCACAGAACCTCGCCGGGAGCCTCGCGGGGCTGAGCCTTCAGGTGCCTGCGCTGGAGGGCGACCTGCCCGACTCCGGGGCCTTCAACGCCAGCGGGCGCGTCCTGACCGGCGGCGTGCTGGGCAGCGACGGCACCCTGGAGGTGCGCGGGCAGCTCAGCCTGGGGCGCCTGTCGGGGACGACCGCCACCTTCCGGGGCCTGCTCGCGCCGCAGGCGCTGGGAGCCCTGCCGAACAGCGTCGTGACGGTGACTCAGGCCGGGGAGGACCGCTGGACCGTGGAGGCGAGCAGCCGCACGCCCGCCACTGCCGCTGGCCCTGCCGGAACGCTGCGGCTGACCGGAGCGCTGACCCCCCGCCTCGACCTGAGCCTGACCGCGCAGGGCTACGCGCTGCCCATCTCGGTGATCTCGGCGCGGGACAGCAGCCTGGACGCCGACCTGCGGCTCCTCGACGACGGCACGGTGGTGCGCGTCAGCGGCGCGGCCTCCTTCGCGCGGCTGGTGCTGGGGCGCACGGACGCGGTGGCGACCATTCCCCCGCCCGGCCAGAGCACCTCGGGCACGGATGGCCGCCCCACCGACACCTTCCCATCGCCGCTGCCGCCCGAATACACGACCTTTCCCGACCCCGCCGGGGAGGAGGGAGCGGACGTGCCCGCCCCGGTGCGCCCCTTCCTGGAGCGGCTGGTGTTCGAGGATATTCCCATCCGTGCGCCCGGCGGCATCCGGGTGGACGAGGCGCTGGCGCGGGCCGAGTTCGGCGGCGGGCTGGTGCTGTCGGGCACGGGAGCGCGGCCCCGGCTGACGGGCGAGATCGTCGCCGAACGCGGCAGCCTCTTCCTGCGCGAGAACGAGTTCACCCTGCGCGAGGGCCGGGTGACCTTCGCCGGGGACGGCCTCTACCCCTCCTTCGCGCTCAACGCCGCTGGAACGGTCGCCGCCGTGACCACCCGGCAGCGGGTGCCCGTGGTCCTGGACGTGCGCGGGCAGTTTGAGCCGCAGCCCAGCGGCCAGAATGTCCTGAACCTCCAGACCACCCTGAGCTGTGCGCCGGGCGCGAATGGAAACTGCGCCGACCCGGTGACCCGCACCCCCTACACCGAGGCGCAGCTGTACGCGCTGGTGGCGACCGGGGTGCCCAACCTCGACGCGCTGCCGGAGAACCTCGCCTCGCTGGGCACGAGTGCGCTCCAGACCGCGCTGAACATCTTCGTGCTGGGCGAGCTGGAACGGAACGTGGCCCGCGCCCTGGGGCTGGACGTGTTCCGCCTGACGCCCAACCTCGCGGCGGACGGCGGCGAGTTCGGAGCGACGATCACGCTGGGGTCATACCTCACCCGCGACCTCTACCTGCAGTACCAGGTGGACCTGACGGGCGAAGGCCTGCTGGACGCCACCTACACCACGCCCGACGGCCGCCTGTCCTTCCAGGTCAGCACGCCGCTGGGCCTGGGGCTCCAGGCGGTGCGGCCCTCCATCAGCGCGGCGTACAACTTCGGCCCGCGCAGCAGCGTGAGCGTCGGCGTGGCGAACGACGAGGACAGCACGACGTTCCGGTTCGGGGTGACGTACCGGTTTTTCGGGAGGTAGTCGCCAGTCGCCAGGTATCAAAGCAGACGCCCCAGGCTGAGGCCGGGGCGTTGTTGCTGGAAGCTGGCGACTGGCGGCTGGCGGCTTAGCGGCTCACCGCCCCGCTCACCCGAGGCTCCAGCGCGTACAGCGCCACCACCGCGACGAGGGTGCCCACCCAGCCGGGAGCCGAGCCGAGGTCGAGTTCGAAGGTGCGGCCCAGGACCGTGCTGCCGAGCTGCCCGCTGAGCTTCTCGCCCTGCTGCTGGGCGACGATGTTCCAGCCCACGATGGGCTCGCCCAGAAAGCCGGTCACCCGGTCCACGCCACGCAGCACCAGCTTCTGGCCGCCGACGTTGCCGCGCAGCTCGCCTTCTTCCAGCTCGATGCGCACGCTTTCGTCGCCGACGGTGCCCTGCACGCCGCGCTCGGTGATTTCGAGGTCGATGTCTTTGCCGTACAACTGGCCGCCCGCGCGGCCCGAGATGCGGTCGCCGTCAATGGCGCAGCGGACGCCGAAGCCGTCCGCACCGCCGAGTCGGCCCTTGATCAGGTCTTCACTCATGCCGGGGAGTATAGCGGGGTGGGGCGGGGGGCTGGTCGCCTGGGGGGTGTGGGGGACCGTGGTCCCCGCTGCCGCTCCCCGCCACCAGCCCCACTCGCTCGAAATACGCCCGCCGCCGCAGCACCGGCCCGCCGTCGCCCAGCCGCGCCCGGCCCACGTTCCAGCGCTCGAAGAGAATCCGTAGCGCCCCGCCCAGCAGCGCCGCCCCGTACCACGCGGGCGGCGGGGCCGAGAAGCGCAGCGTCTCGCCGTCCCAGGCGAGGTGGGGGCACGTCTCGTCGTGGGCGGCCCAGACCATGCCGCCCCGCTCGCCCAAGCGCTGCCCCCGCACCCGCAGCGGCCCCTCGCGCACCTCCGCGTCGTACTGGGGGGCGGCGTGAACCTCGGCGTAGAGGTCGTAGAGGTGCCCCTGAAGGCGGTGGGCCTGCGCCCGCAAGCGGGCCTCCTCGCGGCCCGTCAGGGTGCCGGGGGGGGCGTCGAGTTGGCGGCGTACGTCCGCCAGTTGGTTCTCGACGGGCACCAGCCGTTGCCGGGCGGTGGGCGGCGGTGGAGGGGGCGGCGGGTCGCCCTCCAGCGTGCGGGCGGGGTCGGCGTACTCGCGCGACCCCCAGCCCTGCGGCTCGCGCAGAGTCCCCTCCTCAATCACCCACAGGCGATTGGCGACCTCGCGGGCAAAGCGGCGGTCGTGGGTCACGATGACGACCGCGCCGCCATAGGCGTGAACGGCCCCCTCCAGCGCCTGCAACGCCTCCACGTCGAGGTGGTTGGTGGGTTCGTCCAGCAGCAGCAGGTCCGAGCGCAGCGCACTCACGAGCGCGAGGCCCGCCCGCGCCCGCTCGCCGCCCGACAGGACCTCCGGGGTCTTGGGCCAGTCGTCGGCGGTGAATCCGGCGCGGCCCAGCAGCGCGTTTGCCCGTGCCCCGAAGCGGCGCTCGAACTGTGCCCGCAGCCCCTCACCGGGGGTCAGGCCGTGCCAGGTCTGGTCGAGGGAGGCGACCGTGACCCCGTTCGCCACCCGCAGCACCGGCTCGGGGGGACCGGGGTCGGGGTGCAGCTCCCCCGCCAGCAGACGCATTAGCGTGGTCTTGCCGGTGCCGTTCGCGCCCATCAGGGCCACCCGGTCGCCCTGCCGCAGCTTGAAGGCCACGTCCCGCAGCACCCCCCGCTCGCCGTAATACTTGGAGAGGTGCTCGCCCCAGGCCACCAGCGGTGCCCGCGCCGTGCCCGCCAGCAGGCGCATCCGAATCTGGCGCTCGGGGAGGGGCGCTTCGGTCACGGGCACACGTCCCGCCCGCGTCTTGATCGCACGGGACCGGCGGCCCCACTCGTCGAGCCGCTCGGCGCTTCCGCTCAACCGGGCGGCCTCCTGCTGGCCCAGTCGGGCGGCTTTGGACTGCGTGCGGCGTTCCAGCTCACGCTGCTCGCGGGCGCGGGAGTAGCCACCGGGATACTCGCGGGCCTCGCCACCTTCCAGCCACAGGCTGCGGGTCGCCACGGCGTCCAGAAAATCGCGGTCGTGGCTGGTGAGCAGCACGCCGCCCGAAAAGTCGCGCAGCCAGCCTTCCAGCCACTCGCGCATCCGGATGTCGAGGTGGTTGGTCGGCTCGTCGAGGAGCAGCAGGTCGGGTTCCCGCGCGAGCGCGAGGGCCAGCGCCAGCCGGGTGCGCTCGCCGCCCGAGAGGGTGGCTGCCTCCCGGTGCAGGAAGCGGGTCAGGTCCAGCATCCCCAGCACCCGCGCGGCGCGGGCAGGCCAGCGGTAAGCGTCGGCGTCCTCCAGCCGGGCGTGCAGGGCCGACCACGCGGCGAGGGTCGCGGGGTCCCCCAGGTTCACCTCCAGCGCGAGCAGCTCGGTTTCCAGTGCCCGGTAGGGGTGCGCCGCGTCCACCATCTCGCGCACGGTCCGGCCCGGCGGGTGAACGTGATGCTGCGCCAGCACGGCCATCCGCAGCCCCTCGCGCCGCCAGAGGGTGCCCTCCTCGGGCACGACCTCTCCGGTCAGCACCCGCAGCAGCGTGGTCTTGCCCGCCCCGTTGCGCCCCAGCAGGGCGAGGCGGTCGCCGCTCCCCACCGCCAGCGACACCTCGCGCAGCACCGCCCGTTCCCCGAAGGTGACGGTGAGCGAATCGGCGGTCAGGAGAGGCGGCACGGGAGGGAGGCTAGCAGAGGGCGTAAGCGGTACCTGTCATAGGGGTTTCAGAGAGGCAGCGACGCGCCGAAAGTTGGGGTCGCGGCCCCACGAACTGTTGAATACTCATGACATGACACAGGCCCAGCGCCGGGGACAGATGAGATACCCGCTCAAAGACGTGCAGCAGCGGCCTTCCAACAAGACCCCGGCTGCCCATCAGGAGCAGGCCCTTTCCGCGCTGGACAAGTGGTTCAGCCAGAGGCGGCACCCCAGGGGCGGCATCTTGGTCCTGCCCACAGGCGGCGGGAAAACGTTTACCGCCACGCGCTTTCTGACCACCGGGCCGCTCAGCAAGGGCCACAAGGTCATCTGGCTGGCCCACACGCATCACCTGCTGGATCAGGCTTTCGCGGGATTCGGCCGGGGAAATGACGGCCGATATGAACTGGGACACGTACGCGGCAAGCGCGACGCCGTCACGTTCAGGACCGTTTCGGGAACCATCGGGCACGGCAAGGTGCGTGAGATCAGGGGCACCGACGACGTAATTATCATCACCTTGCAGACGCTGGCAAGAGCCATGCAAAACCGCCTGCACGCCGGACTGCGCGACTTCCTGAGTTCGGCGGCAGAAACGGGCCTGACGGTCATCTTTGACGAATGCCACCACGCCCCGGCCCGGAGTTACCGCCAGCTTCTGGAGGCCCTGCGCGAGGCGGTGCCCGATCTGCACCTGCTGGGGCTGACCGCCACGCCGACCTACACCAACGAGAAGCTGCGGGGTCACCTGACGCGGCTGTTCCCACAAAACATCCTGTATCAGGTCAGCCCACAAGACCTCATGGCAGCGGGCATTCTGGCGCGGCCCGTGGTGGTGGAGCTGCCCACCGGCCACCAGGCCGTGTTCTCCGAACGGGACTACCGTGAGTGGCTGGGGTCGAACCGCGACATTCCCGAAACCATCATTGCCGAACTCGCGCAAAGTGCCGAACGTAACGCCCTGATTGCCGACACCTACGTCCTGAACCGCGAGAAATACGGCCAGACGATCATTTTCGCTGACCGCTGGTATCAGTGCACGGCGCTGGTCGAACTGCTCAGGCAGCGCGGCGTGAGGGCCGCCGCCATTTTCGCCCATCAAGACGCCAATCCAGGTTCCCCCGAGGCCCGAAACGCCCGCAGGCACGATGAGAACGAGGCAGTGCTGGAACAGTTCCGGACAGGCAAGCTGGACGTGCTGGTCAATATCCGGATGCTGACCGAGGGCACGGACGTTCCCAACGTGCAGACCGTGTTCCTGACCCGGCAGACCACCAGCCGCATCCTGCTGACCCAGATGATTGGGCGGGCGTTGCGTGGTCCCCGCTTCGGCGGCACCGCAGAGGCCTACATCGTCGCCTTTATCGACGAGTGGAAGCAGCACGTCAACTGGGCACGCTGGGACGACCTCGTGGCCGGGCAGACGGAGGACGAGGCCGCCGCCATCTCCACTCGCCTCCCGGTCCAGACCATCAGCACCGAACTGATTGAGCACCTCGCCCGCGAACTGGACCCCGGCGAGAGTGCGGCCATCCCCTTCCTGACGCTGCTGCCGTTGGGCTGGTATGCGGTGAGCTACGACGCGGCCGTCAAACCCAGGGAGGTTCCCGCGTCGGGCGAGCGAGCCGCCGATGAGGACCGCGAGGCGGAACTGGAAAACGAGCAGACCGCCGACGACATCGAGACGGTACGGCTGCTGATTCCTGTTTTCAACCGCGACCAGGCAGGGTATGAGCGGATGTTCCGCGAACTGGATGCCAAACCGCTGGACGAGTTTGAGGACGTGAATGTCAGCGCGGCGGCGGAACGGAGGGCTGGGCAGTGGGCCGGGCGTTTTTTCGCCGCAGGCGACCGCCTGACCCGCCTGGAACAGGACGTGCTGACCGTTCTCCGCCACCGTGCCCACAACGGCGCATGGCCCCAGTTCACGCCCTTCGAGGCGCGGGACCTGCACGACATGGACGCTCTCGCGCAGACGCTGGCCTTTGAGCGCAAGCTGAACCGCTTGGAAGAGGAGCAGGAGTTACGGCAGGAGTTCAGCCACCCCGACCGCCTCTGGACGACGCTCTACACCAACTATGACCAGTTCAAACGCCAATACAACGCCAGCGCCGACCGCCTGCTGTACCTGCAAACTCACCCGGAAGCCGCCCCCGAAGTCGGCGTTGTGGACGAGGTCTTTGAAGCGGAAGAGGTGCCCACCAAGCTCAAGAGGGCCATCCGGAAGCGGGACAGGGTGTGCCTGTGCTGCGGCAGAGACACCAAGTTGCAGGTGGACCATATCCGCTCGCGCTATGTGGGCGGCCTCAACGTGGAGGACAACCTACAAACACTCTGCCGGGTCTGCAACGGCCTCAAGGGCATCCGCGAGATGGATTTCCGGCAGACGGTCACACCCGTGGCCGACCCCGAGTCCATCCTTGAAAAAGCGGCATGGCTTTTCCCCGGCGGGGGAGAGTTCGAGCCTCTGGAACGGCATCTGCGCCGGATCACCAACCTCGCCTTCGAATGTGCAGCGGTCAAGTATGTCCGGGCTGTGGCCCACCAAGGGACGGCTGGCATCTGGGAGGTTCACCTGCTGCCCGGCAATGAGGCTGCCTGGGTGCAACCTCTCCTCGACCGGGCCTACCAGGCGTGGGCTAGGAAGACCCCTCGCTTCGCGGAAACGGTCGCTGCGGATTTCGAAGCCGTCCAGACCGCGAGGTAGCTGCCCGCCAGGAATCCCCCCAATCGCTATCATCTCCCGGTGTCCGTCCCCGCCCCCTCCCCCGCCTGGGTCGTCGCCGCCCTCTACCAGTTCCGTCCGCTGGAAAACCCCGCCCGACTGCGGGACGACCTGCGGCCCCTCGCCTCGCGCCTGGGGCTGTGCGGCACCCTGATCGTCGCGCCGGAGGGAATCAACGGCACGGTGGCCGGGTCGCGGGAAGGCATCGACGAACTGCACGCCTTCTTGCGGGAGGCCGGGTTCGACCGGATGGAATACAAGGAGTCCGCGAGCGCGGAGCGGCCCTTCCGGCGGCTGAAGGTGCGCCTCAAGCGCGAGATCGTGACGATGGGCGTGCCGGTGCAGCCGCCCTTGCAGGCTGGGCATTACGTCACCCCAGCCGAGTGGAACGCGCTGCTGGACGACCCCGACGTGCTCGTGATCGACACCCGCAACCGCTACGAGGTGGAGGCCGGGACGTTCCGGGGGGCCATGAGTCCGGAGCTGGACTCCTTCCGCGAGTTCCCGGCCTGGGTGGAGGCCCACCGCGATGACCTCGCGGGGCGCCGCGTCGCCATGTTCTGCACCGGGGGCATCCGCTGCGAGAAGTCCACCAGCCTGCTGCGGGGGCTGGGCTTTGAGGACGTGTTCCACCTTCAGGGCGGCATCCTGCGCTACCTGGAGGAGGTTGCCGAGGAAGAGAGCCGCTGGGAGGGCGAGTGCTTCGTGTTCGACGGCCGCGTGACGGTCGGGCACGGCCTGACGCCCGGCACCGCGCAGATGTGCCACTCCTGCGGCTGGCCCCTGACCCCGGAGGACACCGCACACCCCCAATTTGAACCCGGCGTGAGCTGCGGCCACTGTTTTGGGGCGACGACTCCGGCGCAGAAGGCCGCCTTCCGCGAGCGCCAGCGCCAGTACGACGCGGCGGGGCCCACTTAACCCCCAAACCAAAACGCCCCGGCGCAGGACCGGGGCATGGGTGGGGGCTTAAGTTATTCCTGGGACTGTTCGGTCTGGTCGCCCTGCTCGGCGTCCACCGTCTTCGGGGCGCTCAGTTGCTGCCCCCCCGTGCGAATCTGGATGGAGCGCTTCTGGGCCGCTTCCGAGCGGGGCACATGCAGGGTCAGGGTGCCGTGGTCGAAACTGGCCTCGACCTTGGTCAGGTCGTACTTGGCGGGCACGCTGAAGGTCCGCACAAAGGTCCCGTAGGCCCGCTCAACGCGGTGGGCAGTGCGGCCCTCTTTGCGGTCGTAGCGGCGCTGACCCTGCACGGTCAGCGTGTTGTTCTCGGCCTCGATCTGGATGTCGTCGGGGCTCACGCCGGGCAGGTCGAGCGTGAGCTCGAGGCCCTGCTCATCCTCGTGGATGTCGATGGGGGGGGCGAGACGGGCGGCCTGGCCGTTCATGGCGCCGCCGAATGCCCGGTCCATGCGCTGGGTCAGTTCTTCGATTTCGCGGAAGGGATCAAATCGCATCATCTTGAAACCTCCTGATGGGGGAAGCGCGGGGGCATCGCCTGCACCTCGCGCTCAACTGTCCAGAGTGTAAAACCTGAGTGCGCTTCTGTCAAGTTTAGTGCGCCTTAAACTGTGCGGTCGAGGGTGGCTTCCGCGCGGGCGGCGGCGCGGTGTACACTCCCGCAGGCGCAGAGCCACCCTGGTTCGCGCTGTCCCCACCCCTTTTCGGCGGTCCCGTGAGGCCGCACCCGCCCCGTGAGGCAGGAGAAGGAGTTTTCATGCGCCCCACCCCGACGAGCCGACCGCCTGTGCTGGACGGCGTTTTTTTTGTGCCTGACCGGAGCCGCCGGTGACGCCCAAGGCAATCATCCTCACCGCCGACGAGGTGCGCCGGGCGCTGACCCGCATCGCCCACGAGATCGTGGAGCGCAACAAGGGGGCCGAGAATCTCGCGCTGATCGGCATCCACACGCGCGGCATTCCGCTGGCGGAGCGGCTGGCCCGCAAGCTGGAGGACCTGGAGGGGGTGTCCATCCCTACCGGGATGCTCGACATCACCCTCTACCGCGACGACCTCTCCGAAGTCGCGCACCAGCCCATCATCCGCGAGACGCAGGTGCCCTTCGACCTCGCCCGGCGCCGGGTGGTGCTGGTGGACGACGTGCTGTACACCGGGCGCACGGTGCGCTCGGCCCTCGACGCCCTGATCGACCTGGGGCGGCCCGAAGGCATCCAGCTCGCGGTGCTGGTGGACCGGGGCCACCGCGAATTGCCCATCCGCGCCGACTACGTGGGCAAGAACCTGCCCACCGCCCGCAGCGAGATGGTCAAGGTGAAACTGACCGAGACGGACGGCGTGGACGTGGTCGAACTTCACGACATGCCTGAGGAGCGCCCGTGACCGCGCCCACGACGGCGGGCACCCGGCCCCGGCACCTCCTCGACTTCGCGGACTGGACGCCCGAGCGCCTGACCGCGCTGCTGGACAACGCCGACACCATGAGCCAAGTGCTCGACCGCCCGGTCCGCAAGGTTCCGGCGCTGCAAGGGCTGACCGTCTGCACCGCCTTTTTCGAGAACAGCACCCGCACCCGCGTGAGCTTCGAGTTGGCTGCCCGGCGCATGAGTGCCGACGTGGTGAGTTTCGCGGCGGGCGCGAGCAGCCTGAACAAGGGCGAATCGCTGCGCGACACGGTGGAGGTGCTGACCGCCTACAAGGTGGACGCCTACGTCGTGCGGCACCCGGCGAGCGGGGCGGCGCATCTGGTGGCCCGCTACAGCGGCAAACCCGTCATCAACGCGGGCGACGGCCGCCGGGCGCACCCCACCCAGGCGCTGCTCGACGCCTACACCATCCGGCAGGAGTTCGGCTCCCTGGAGGGCAAGACGGTGGCCATCCTGGGCGACATTCGGCACTCGCGGGTGGCCCGCTCGAACGCCGAGCTGCTGCCCAAGCTGGGCGCCCGCGTGCGGCTATGCGGCCCCGCGACGCTGCTCCCGGCTGACCTCGCCGCGCTGCCCGGCGTGACCGTCACCACCGACCCGCGCGAGGCCGTGCGGGGCGCCCATGCGGTGATGGCCCTGCGACTCCAGCAGGAGCGCATGTCGGGCGGCTACCTCGCCAGCCTCGCCGAGTACGCCGACCACTATCAGGTGAACGCCAGGCTGCTGCGCGAGGCCGAGCCCGGTGCCATCGTGCTGCACCCCGGCCCCATGAACCGCGACCTGGAAATCAGCTCCGACGTGGCCGACGGCGAGCAGAGCCGGATTCTGCGGCAGGTCGAGAATGGGCAGGCCGTGCGGATGAGCGTGCTTTACCACCTGCTGGTGGGGCGGGAGTGACCATGACACTGACCATCACCAACATCAAGCGCCCCGGCTCCGAGGCGCCCGAATCCGTCACCGTCGAGAACGGCGTCATCAAGGGCTGGAACCTTCCGCACGAGGGAGAAGTCATCGACGGCCAGGGCGGCGCGGTCGCTCCCGCCTTGATCGAGCCGCACGCGCACCTGCGCGAACCGGGGCAGACGCAGAAAGAAGATCTCGCCTCGGGCCTCGCGGCGGCGGCGGCGGGGGGGTACGGGACGGTCGTCTCCATGCCCAACACGTCGCCCGTGGTGGACGACCCGGCGACCGTGCGGACGCTGATCGAGAAGGCGGACGGCCTGGGCTTCGCCCGGCTGCGCCCCGCCGCCGCTCTGACGCGCGGGCAAGAGGGCGAACACCTCGCCGAACTCGCTTACCTGAAGGAAGCGGGCGCCGTCATGTTCACCGACGACGGCCGCACGAACGAGGACGCCCGCGTGCTGCGGCTGGGGCTGGAGTACGCCCGGAGCCTTGACATGGTCGTCAGCGTGCACGCTGAAGACGCCTCCCTGCGGGCGGGCGGCGTGATGAACGAGGGGCCGGTGTCCGAAGCGCTGGGGCTGCCCGGCAACCCGGCGGCGGCGGAAGCGGCGCGGGTGGCCCGTGACCTGGAAATCGTGGCCCAGACGGGTGCCCGGCTGCACGTCCAGCACCTCTCGACGGCGCGGGCGCTGGAGCTGGTGCGGGGGGCCAAGGCGCGGGGCCTGCCCGTCACCTGCGAGGTCTGCCCCCACCACCTCACCCTCACGGACGAGGCGCTGCGCTCCTTCGACGCGGTCTACAAGGTCGCCCCACCGCTGCGGACCCAGGTCGACGCCGACGCACTGCTGGGGGGGCTGCTCGACGGCACGGTGGACTGCCTCGCCACCGACCACGCGCCCCACACGGGGGCGGAAAAGGAACGCGACCTTCTCGAAGCCCCCTTCGGTATCGCCTACATCGAACTTGCTTTCCCGCTGATGTGGACCCGCTTTGGGGAGCGGCTGGGCCTGGAGCGGCTGCTCGACCTGATGACGGCGGCCCCCGCCCGCGTGCTGGGCTGGCCTGCGCCGACGCTGGAACCGGGTGCGCCCGCTGACCTCGTGGTGCTGGACCTGGACACCGAGCGAGAGGTGGACCCCCGCACCTTCCTCAGCAAGGCGAAGTTCTCGCCGTGGGCCGGTGAAACGCTGCGCGGCTGGCCTACCCTGACCGTAGTGGGGGGCCGGATCGCCTTCAGACGGTAACGGGAGATAAGAAAACGCCGGGCACATGGAGGCCCGGCGCTGTTCTGTTCGGCTTACTGGTCGAGGGGATCGGGGTTCTCGGACGCCATCGAACCCTCGTCCTTATCGTTGCGCTGGAGGGCTTCTTCAAGGCGCTCTTCCCCTATGCCGGGGTTGACCCGCTTGGTCTCGGGGAACTCTTCGCGGGCGTTGGCGTCGGTGTTGGCGAGGTCTCCGGGATCGGTCATGCAGGCATGCTGCCACGCGGCCCCCGGCCCCGAGCGGCGGGCTTCTTACACTGTGACCCTTTGACTAAGGCGACCTCAACGGGCGTCCACGCCGACCGCCTCTGTCACCGACGCGAAGCCGTCGCGCTCCAGCAGGCGCGAGAGGCCCCGGCCCAAGCGGGCGGGCAGACCCGGCCCCTCGTAGATCAGGGCCGTGTAGACCTCCACCAGACTGGCTCCCGCACGAATCTTGGCGTAGGCGTCCTCGGCGGTGAACACGCCGCCGACCCCCACGACCGGCACCCGGCCACGGGTCAGGCGGTACGCCCCCCGCACCAGCGCCGTGCTCCGCTCGGTCAGGGGCCGCCCGCTGAGGCCCCCCGCCTGCTCGCGGCTGGGGTGGGTCAGGCCGCCCCGCGAGAGGGTCGTGTTGCTCACGATCAGGCCGTGGGCTCCAGCGTCCAGCACCGCGCCCACGCTCGCCTCAAAGTCGGCGGGGTGCAGGTCGGGGGCCAGCTTCACGAGGACGGGGGGACGGTTCAGGGTGCGGACGCGCCCCTCCTCCACCTCGTCCACCACCGCCCGCACGAGGGCCGCGAGGTCACCCGCCGCCTGCAATGCCCGTAAGCCCGGCGTGTTGGGGCTGCTCACGTTGACCACAAAGGCGTCGGCCACGTCCCCCAGCGCCCGCACGAGGCGGAGGTAGTCACTTGTCGCCTCTTCATTGGGCGTCGCCTTGTTCCTGCCGATGTTGACCCACACGGGGACCGGGCGAGTCCCCAATGCGGCGAGACGGGCGTGCAGCGCGTCTGCCCCCGCGTTGTTGAAGCCCATGCGGTTGATCAGCGCCCGGTCGGGCGGCAACCGGAAGAGGCGGGGCCGCTCGTTGCCGGGCTGTGCGAGCGGCGTGACCGTGCCGACCTCCACGAAGCCAAAGCCCAGGGCACAGAAGGCCGGGACCGCCTCCCCGTTCTTGTCCAGCCCCGCCGCCAGCCCCAGCGGGGAGGGGTAAGCGTGGCCCCACAGCGTTTGCGTCAGCCGGGGGTCGGCCGGGGCCGTGAGTGCCCGGACGGGAGCGGTCCACCCCGGCACCCGCGAGGCCATGCCCAACGCCCGCAGGGTGAGGTGGTGGGCGTCCTCGGCGTCGAGGTGGAAGAGGGCAGGCTTGAGCAGGCGGCGGTACATCGGGCCTCAGGATACGGGGCGAGCCAGAAAAAGGGCGCCTTCGGGGGGAAGGCGCCGCGTGGCTGGAAGGGGAAGGCTAGCTCCTGGCTCCCGGATAAGTCGGCTCCAGCTGCACCAGGCGGGCGTGTTCCTGCCGCTCGCTGTCGGCGATCAGGTCGGCCAGGGTGGTGGCTCCCAGCACGTCACGCAGGGCGGTGTCCACCCGCTGCCACAGGTCCACCGTGCCGCAGACGTGCCCCTTGTCGCAGACATGGTCCTCCTCGACGCAGGAGACGGGCGCAATGCTGCCCTCCATCGCGGTGACGACGTCGTAGGCGCTGATCTCGGGGGCGGGGCGGGCGAGACGGTAGCCGCCGTGGGCACCGCGCACGCTCTTGATGAACCCCGAGCGGCGCAGGTTGCTGGCGATCTGCTCCAGGTAATGCTGGCTGATGCCCTGGCGTTCGGCCACGTCCTTGAGCGGCACGGCCACGCCGCCTTCCCGGCGCCCGATCTCGATCAGGGCACGCAGGCCGTACTGGGCTTTGGTCGAGACCCACATGGGACAAGTGTACCCGTAAACCCGGACGAGGTGTAGGGATTTAACGACATTGAGAGGGGGCAAGGGGAGGGGTGGAACGCCAGAGGGTGACCCCAGTGACCTCATGCGCCTCACTCTCCACACGGCTCACCCGGAATGGACAGCCGCAGTTCCGTCACGTCTAGCCGCAAGCGGTCGCCTGCCTGGACCGGCAGATGATGACAGCCGGGTGGGAGAGACCGGTCCGCGAGGGTCATTGTGCCGCCCGCGTACTCCGCCCGAACCGACGACGCCCCGGTGAAGGTCAAGGTGGCGGCATATCGGCCCGCGACGACATGCTGGGCGCCTCCTTTGTGCCACGAGCGTTCGGCCTGTGCCACCTTGTCCGAGGTCTGGAAAGGGACATGGGGGATGGTGCAGGCGGCTAGCAACAGGACGAGCGTGACCGCAGAAACCAGTCGCAGACGAGCAGAAACCGTCATCGTGAACCTCCGGGGAACGGGACGTGCCCTCAGCCTAACCGGGTAGGGCCTGCCAGGACGCCGCACATCCAAAGCGGTCACGTAGAACTGACCCCCGCCCTCGCTCCCCTACAATCCGGCCCGTGACGGCTCCGCCCCCCCTGCCCGCCTCCCTCGCCTCCCTCTCGCCCGCCGACATGCTGCTGCGGCTGCGGGCGGCGGGGGCGCCGGGGGTCGCGCTGCTGGAATCGCTGGGGCCAGTCGTGGAGTACGGACGGTATTCCTTCCTGAGTGCCTGGCCCGTGCGGGTGCAGGAGGACGTGCCCGAGCGCCCCGCCGGGAGCGCCCTCTTCCCTGCGTGGCTGGGAGGCCTGAAGTACGAGGCGGCAGGCGCCTTTGGGCTGGACACCCACGCCCCGGACAGGCGGGCAGGGTGGTGGGGCCTCTATCCCAGTGGGCTGGTGTGGGACCGCGCGGCGGGCACGCTGGAAGCCGTGGGCGAAGCCGGACATGTGGACTGGGCGGCGGTGCTCGCGGGACAACCCGCGCCCCAACCGACCCTCCGCGTGGGCACCTTCGGGGCCGACGACGTGGACTACCCGGCGGGCGTCCGCGCCGTGCAGGAGCTGATCCGGGCCGGGGAGGTCTATCAGGTCAACCTCTCGCGGGGGGTGCGGGCAACTGCCGAGGGCGATCCCCTCGCCGCCTACCTGCGGCTGCGGGAGGTCAACCCCAGCCCGTTCATGGCCTTTGTGGACCTGGGGAACGAGGTCATCGTGTCGTGCTCCCCCGAGCGGCTGGTGCTGTGGACGGAGGGGGAAGTGTCGGCCCGGCCCATCGCGGGCACCCGGCGCCGGGGCGACACGCCGGGGGAGGACGCGGCGCTGGAGCGCGAACTCCGCTCGGACCCCAAGGAGACCGCCGAACACACCATGCTGGTGGACCTCGTGCGGCACGACCTGGGGCGGGTGGCCGCGCCCGGCACGGTGACGGTGCCCGACTTCGGGTTGGTGGAGCGCTACAGCCACGTCATGCACCTCGTCTCGGAGGTGCGGGCGCGGGCGCGGGAAGACCTGACCGTCCGCGAACTGCTCGCCGCCACCTTTCCCGGCGGCACGATCACGGGGGCTCCCAAACCCCGCGTGATGACCGCGATCCATGACCTCGAACCCGGCCCACGCGGGTGGTACACGGGCGGGGTGGGGATCGTCAGCGGGGCGCGGGTGGACGTGAACATCCTGATTCGGACGGCGGGGTTCAGTCGCCAGCTTCCATCGGCCAGCTCCCAGCCGGACAAGCTGGAAGCTGGCGACTGGCCGCTGGACGCTCCCACCTGGACCGTCACCGTCCGCGCGGGCGGCGGCACCGTCATCGACGCCGACCCCCGGCGGGAGGCGCAGGAGACGGTCCACAAGGCGCAGGCCCTCCTCGCGGTCCTCGCGGGGCAGCCGGGGCGCCCGCCGCAGCCGCCCGCGCCGCCCGTGCCGGGGCGCCCCTGGGCACCGCCGCCCGCCGGGACGCGCACGGGGCTGCGGGTGCTGGTGCTCGACAACCGGGATTCCTTCACCCTCAACCTCGTCCACGACCTCCTCGCGCTGGGGGCCGAGGTGGACCTGCGGACCCAGGACGAGAGCGCCGACGCGCTGCTGGCCTCCCGCCCCGACGCCGTGCTGGTGGGGCCGGGGCCGGGCACTCCTGCCACGAGCGGCCCCACGCTGGAGCTGACCCGCCGCTGCCTGGAGGGAGGCGTGCCGCTGCTGGGCGTCTGCCTGGGGCATCAGGCGCTGGGCGAGGTGCTGGGGGGCCGGGTGGAGCGGGCGGCCCCGGTCCACGGTCGTCCGGCGGCGGTGCGGCACACGGGGGCGGGCCTCTTCGCCGGGATCGCGGACGGTGCTCCCTTCGGCCGCTATCACTCGCTGGTGGTGCGCGGCCTGCCGGGCGAGCTGGTGACCGCCCGCAGCGAGGACGGCGAGGTGATGGCGCTGGAGGTGCCGGGCCGCCCCGCCTGGGGGGTGCAGTTCCACCCCGAAAGTGTGCTGAGTCCGGCCGGGCGGGTGCTGCTGGGCAACTGGCTGCGGCTCAGCCGGGAGGCGCGGGGGTGAGGCCCCTGCCGCCCGAGGTCAACGCGCCCGCCTGGCTGCTGGGCGAGTCGGCCTTTACCACCGTGCGGACGTGGAACGGGGCGGCGCTGCTCTGGCCCCAGCACCTCGCCCGGCTGCGCGGGACATGCGCGTGGCTGGGCCTCCCCGACCCGGAAGAGAAGCTGCCCCGGCTGGAAACGGCGGGCTGGGGCCTGCTGCGCGTCACCGTGACCCCGGACGGGACATTCTGGTCTTGGCGACCGCTCGCACCGGGGCCGAGATCGGAGGGGGGCGTCGCCGTGCGGCTCACCGACGTGCAGGTCCATTTGCAACTCGCCGCTCACAAGACCGGGAACTACCTGCCCTATCTCCTCGCGGGGCGGGGGGCAGCCGGGGCTTTTGAGGGCTGGTTGACGGACGGGACTGGGCATATCGTCGACGGGAGCCGCACCTCGCCGCTGCTGGAGTTGGACGGGGGGCTGGTCGTGCCCTCGGGCGGGTTGCCGGGAGTGACGCGGGCGGCTTTCCTGGCAGGGCAGACGTTCGAGACCCGGCCCGTCACCGTGGCCGAGCTGCCCAGCGTCACCCGCGCGTGGGTGTGCGGCAGCGGGGTGGGGGTGGTTCCGGTGCGCCAGATCGTGGGGGAGGGCTGGGAGGTCAACCTCCCCGCCGAGTGGCCCACGGTGACCGACCGGGCGCTGGTGTGGCCGGGAGCGCAAGCACGTCCTTGACGCTGTTCGGACGCTGCCAGACAACGAAGGAGCGGCGAGGTCTCCCCCGCCGCTCCTGTCTCGCCTCCCGGCTCTAGCGCCCGTCTTGCCCCTCGCGCTCGCTCTGGAGGCGGCCACCGCCCACCGCGTCTTCGAGGCGCAGGGCACCGTGTCGGCGCATCAGGCTAAGGGCCTCGTCGGCGCGGCGGCCGTCGGGGTCGCGGGCGATCACGAGGACGTGGCCGTCGCCCATCGCCTGCTGAAAGCGCTCGGCCTCGGCGGGGGGCACGCCCATGCGGCGCAGCAGCTTGACGTAGTCACCGTGGTCACTGCCCGTCAGTGCCCCGAAGATGCCGCCCAGGCCCGCTCCGCCGATCACGCCGAACAGGATGGTCAGCAGGCCGCCTTCCTGATAGACGCGGGTTTCGGGAATCCACAGCAGCAGCAGCCAGATGGGTACGGTGAGGGCCAGGGCCGCCAGCACCCCCCGGAGAATGCCGCGAATCACGTTGGCCGACCCACCCGGCGCGCCCTCCTCGGGGCTGATGCCGGTGGCCTGCGCGAGGTCGTTTTCGGCCACCGCGTCGGCCAGAGCAAAGGCGAGGCGGTCACGGTCGAAGCCACGGGCCTGAAGAGCGGTCAGGGCGCCCTGGGCTTGCCGGGGATCACGAAAGAGGGCAACGACGCTTTCCATTCCTCCGGTTTTACCACGCCCCAGCGCCCCGCGGCGAGGGACAGGCGGGCCGGGCTGTCCCCCGCCGGGTGGGGGGGGGCCAGACCTTGCGCCCGGCGGTACGTTCCGCCCAGGGGTCCTTTCCTATACTGCCCGCATGACTGGCGTGGCCGCCCTGACCCTCCCCGGTACCGCTTTCGAGGCGCGGCTGCGCGAGGTGCTGCGCTCGCGCGTGGCCTTTATCGAGCTGATCGGAGACGACCTCGTGGCCGCCGGGGGCAAGCGGGCCCGCCCCGCCGTGACGCTGCTCGCGGCGCAGGCCCTCGGCGCCCGGCCGGAGGCGCCGGAGTGGGGGCACGTCACGGACCTCGCCGTCTGCGTGGAGCTTCTGCACTCGGCCTCGCTGCTGCACGACGACCTGATCGACGACGCCGACACCCGCCGGGGCCAGCCCGCCGCCTTCCGGCGCTTCGGCAACGTGGTCAGCGTGATGAGCGGCGACTTCATGCTCTCGCGGCTGCTCACGCTGCTGGCCGGATTGCCCGGAGGCGCCGACCTGACCCGCGCCTTCGGGGACGCGGCCTCGCGCATCTGCGAGGGCGAGGTGCTGCAATTCCAGGTCGCGGCCTACGGGGAATACAGCCTGGAGGCCTACCTGGAAGTCATCGGCGGCAAGACGGCGGCCTTGCTCGCGCTGGCGGCCTGCGGTCCCGCGTGGCTGCTGGGCGCCTCCGCCGCGCAGCGCGAGGCCCTGGCGACCTTCGGCTGGGAATACGGCCTGGCCTTTCAGATGCGCGACGACCTGCTGGACCTGACGGGCGACGAGGCGGCCCTGGGCAAGCCCGTCGGCGGCGACCTGCGCGAGGGCAAGGCCACCCTGCCGGTGCTGGACCTGCTCGCGGGGCCGCACGCGGGCGAGGTGCGTGAGGTGCTGGAGCGCCGCGCCGCCCGCCCCGGCGACGTGGAGCGGGTGCGGGACCTCGTGGAAGGTACGGGAGCGGCCGAGCGCACGCACGCCGAGATTCGCCGCCGCGCCGACCTCGCCGCCAACGCGCTGGAGGCCCTGCCCCCCTCCGCCGCCCGCGAGGCCCTGGCGGACCTCGCCCGCCACGAGAGCCGCCGCCGGGCCTGAGTGTCTGCTGGCAAAGGCTCGTTCCCTGGCCGTCCCATCCTCGCGGACACTCTCTAGACCGGGTTCAAGTTCGGTGTGCCTGTGGCTGTCAGTTGCCAAGTCAGAGGGTGATTCACCCTCCCCCCTCTCCTCTGGAAGCATTTCCAAGTTCTTGCCGTCCAGGCAGGCGGTTTTCCGAGGTTGACGCTCTCAGGTTGCCCCGATACAACGGGGGTGCCCCCGGCAAGTGGGGCGGGGCCGGAGCCGGGACGCGCGGCGCTGCGGCGCGTGTATCCTCGGGCGGACACCGGGACGAACCCCAAAGGAGCGTGATGAGGGCATCAGGACTCAACTGGCAGGGCCTCATGGAGCAACTCCAGGAGGCTTTGCCCCACTGCGAGGTGACTGACCAGTCGCTCGCGTATTTCAAGTATCCCCGGCGCACCGTCGCCGTGAACCTGCCCGTGCGGATGGACGACGGGCGCATTCAGGTCTTCCGGGGCTACCGCACGGTGCATTCCACCGCGCGGGGGCCGAGCATGGGCGGCGTGCGTTTCCGCACGGGCCTCAGCGCCCATGAGTGCGAGGTGCTCGCCGCAATCATGACCCTCAAGGCGGCGGTCGCGGACCTGCCCCTCGGCGGTGCCAAGGGCGGGGTGGACGTGGACCCGCAGACCCTCAGCCCGCATGAACTTGAGGGCCTGACCCGGCGCTACACCTCCGAACTCGTCGAGCTGATCGGTCCGTCCGAGGACATCCTCGCCCCCGACGTGGGCACCGACGCGCAGACCATGGCGTGGATACTCGATGCCTACGGTGAGAACACCGGATCGACCCAGGGCGGCATGGTGGTGGGCAAGCCCATCCCGCTGGGCGGCTCCTACGGCAGCAAGGACGCGCGGGGCCGCTCGGCGGCGATGGTGGCCGCGCAGGTGCTGGAAGACCGGGGCGAGAGCCTGCGCGGGGCGCGGGTCGCTGTCTACGGGTTCGGGGACGTGGGCCGCAAGGCCGCGCAGGTGCTGGCAGAGCGCGGCGCCCTCGTGATCGCGGTGTCCGACCAGCACGGAGCCTCCTTCGCCAGCGGCGGCCTCGACCTCACGGCACTCTCGGCCTACCGCGAGGAGCACGGCAGCGTGCGCGGCTTCGCCACCGAGATCAGTCCCGACGAGGTCGTCGAACTCGACGCGGACATCCTGATGCTGGCCTACGACTACGGCTCGGTGAACGCGGGCAACGCCTACGCGGTCCGCGCCCGTTACGTCGTGGAGGCCACCAACCGCGCCGTGCTGCCCGAGGCCGAGCGCGTCTTGCGGGCGCAGGGCGTGTGCGTGCTGCCCGACCTCGTCGCCAGCATCGGCGGCGTGATCGTGAACTACCTCGAGTGGGTGCAGGACGCCAGCAACTTCTTCTGGACGCCTGCCGAGGTCGAACGCGCCATCGACCTGCGGGTGAACGCAGCCCTGCGGGACGTGACCGCCTTTATGCGGACCCGCGACCTCGACATGCGGACGGCCGCCTACGCGCTGGCCCTGAACCGCCTGCACGAGGCGGCGGTGATGCGCGGCGTGTACCCGTAACCCAGGTTCCAGGCGCGTCCCCCCAGCCAGCGGCCACGCGCGAGCCGCCCCGTGCGGCAAAGTCGGACACCGTCACCCTGCCCCTTTCCCCGGAGGCTTTCCCACCATGACCACCACCCAGGACCCGCAGGCCCAACCGCCGCAAAATACGCAGCGCCTCGGCCAGCACACCATCCCCAGCTACCTCGACCCCAACAACATCGGCCCCTACGAGATCTTCCTTGAGCAGGTCGAGCGCGTCACGCCCTACCTCGGCAAGCTCGCCTACTGGGTCGAGACCCTCAAGCGGCCCAAGCGCATCCTCGTCGTGGACATTCCCATTCACCTCGACGACGGCACGGTCGCGCACTTCGAGGGCTACCGGGTGCAGCACAACACCTCGCGCGGGCCCGCCAAGGGCGGTATCCGCTACCACCAGGACGTGACCCTCAGTGAGGTGATGGCCCTTTCCGCGTGGATGACGGTCAAGAACGCCGCCGTGAACCTGCCCTACGGCGGCGGCAAGGGCGGCATCCGTATCGACCCGCGCAAGTACTCGACCGGGGAACTCGAGCGCCTGACCCGGCGCTACACCACCGAGATCGGACTGATCATCGGGCCGGACAAGGACATCCCCGCCCCCGACGTGAACACCGGGCCGAGAGAGATGGCCTGGATGATGGACACCTACTCCATGAACGTGGGCCGCACCTCGACCGGCGTGGTGACCGGCAAGCCCGTGACCCTGGGCGGCTCGCTGGGCCGCGCCGACGCGACCGGGCGCGGCGTCTTCGTGACGGGTGCCGAGGCGATGAAGAAGCTCGGGATGCCGATGGAAGGAGCGAAGGTCGCCGTGCAGGGCTTCGGCAACGTGGGCGAGGCCGCCGCCCGCATCTTCCACGGGCATGGGGCGAAGATCGTCGCCATTCAGGACGTGACGGGGACGATCTACAGCGAAGCAGGCATCGACCCGGCGGCGGCCCTGGCGCACCTGCGGCAGACAGGCAAGATCACCGACCTGCCCGGCACCGAGGAACTCACCCGTGACGAGTTCTGGGGAGTGGACTGCGACGTGCTGGTGCCCGCCGCGCTGGAAAAGCAGATCACGCTGGCAAACGCCGACCGCATCAAGGCCAAACTCATCGTGGAGGGCGCCAACGGCCCCACCATCCCCGCTGCCGACGACCTGCTGGCCGAGCGCGGCGTCACGGTGGTGCCCGATGTGCTCGCCAACGCAGGCGGCGTGACGGTGTCGTACTTCGAGTGGGTGCAGGACTTCTCGTCGTTCTTCTGGACCGAAGAGGAGATCAATGGCCGCCTCGACCGCATCATGGCGGAAGCCTTCCTGAGCCTGTGGGACGTGAAGGAGCGCCACGGCGTGACCCTGCGTACCGCCGTGTACATCGTGGCCTGCACGCGGGTGCTGG
This sequence comes from Deinococcus terrestris, assembly GCF_009377345.1. Classification (NCBI taxonomy): domain Bacteria; kingdom Thermotogati; phylum Deinococcota; class Deinococci; order Deinococcales; family Deinococcaceae; genus Deinococcus; species Deinococcus terrestris. Next base: position 994,752 of record NZ_WBSL01000001.1, read on the forward strand.
AGGCGCGGGCGCTGCGGGGGCTGTACCCGTAAGGGCGGCCAGCTTCCAGCCGCCAGCAAGTCCGAAAGCCTCAGCCCCGTGCTGGGGCTTTTTTGGCTGGTCGCTGGGGGCTGGCCGCTACAATGCCCCCCATGACCGACCCCCTCCGCGGCTGGCAGCCCGCACCTCCCGGCTTCAAGCATGTCGTGAGCGTGTCGCTGGGCAACTCCTCGCGCAATGCCCGCGAGGAACTGACCGTGCTGGGCCAGCCTTTCGTGCTCGAGCGGCTCGGGACGGACGGGGACGCGAAGAAGGCCGCCGCCCTGTTCGCCTCGCTCGACGGGCGGGTGGACGCCTTTGGGCTGGGGGGGGCGGACCTGTACCTGATCGCGGACGGGCGGCGCTACACCTTCAGCAACGTCCGCAAGCTGGTCTCGCACGCGCGGCTGACGCCCGTGCTGGACGGCAGCGGCCTGAAAAACACCCTGGAGCGCGACGCCATCGCGCAGCTTGACCCGGTGGTGGGGTGGCGGGAGCAGCGGGTGCTGATGGTCAGCGCGGTGGACCGCTTCGGGATGGCGGAGGCGCTGGCCGGGGCCGGGGCGGACGTGGTGTACGGCGACCTCGTCTTTGGCCTCAATGTCAACGTGCCGCTGCGGTCCATCGGGGCGTTGCGGCGGCTGGCGCGGCTGGCGCTTCCGGCCTTGACCCGGCTGCCGCAGGACTGGTTTTACCCGACCGGCGACAAGCAGAACTCCAGCGTGCAGGGCCAGGGCACCCGTTACTACGCCTGGGCCGACGTGATCGCCGGGGACACCCACTACGCCAAGCGCTACGCCCCGCGCGACCTCGCGGGCAAGACGGTCCTCACCCAGACCATCACGGAGGCCGACCGCACCTGGATGGAGGAACGCGGCGTGGCCCGGTTGATCACGACCACCCCGCGCATCGGCAAGCGCAACTTCGCCACCAATGTGCTGGAAGCCTTTTTCGTGGCGCTGAGCGGCAAGCAGGAGGCCCTGAGCGAAGGAGAGTACCTGCGTTATATCCGCGAGGTGGGCTTCCGGCCCGAGGTCACCGAACTGGGGCAACGGGCGCAGGGGCACGGCCCGGCCGTCTCCAGCGCCGTTCCCAGCGCGTCCCCACGCTGAAGCCCGGAGTCTTGTGCCCGGCGCGAGGTCTTCGCCGGGTGAACGGTGACGGGGGCCTGCGTCCCTCCCCTCTCCCCGAGCGTGAGGACCTCTCAACCTGACGCTCAGGTGAAGGCTGTGCCCACTGCCTACGCTAGGGCCAAGGACGTGACCCATGACCCAGCGAGATCCCCGGCTTGACCTGACGCCCGACCAGCGCACCCGCACCAATGTGGCGACCTACCCGACCTACGTGGAGGCGCAGCGGGCGGTGGATTACCTCAGCGACCAGAAGTTCCCGGTCGAGCGCACCGCCATCGTGGGCGAGGGCCTGAAGATGGTCGAGCAGGTCACCGGGCGCCTGAGCTGGGGCCGGGCGGCGGGCCTGGGTTTCGCGCAGGGGCTGATGATCGGTCTGTTCGTGGGCCTGCTGTTTGGGCTGCTGGGCCTCACGGCGGGCAATTTCCTCTTTGCCGTCGCCTACGGTGTGGTGCTGGGCGGTATCACCGGGCTGGTGTGGGGATTGATCGGGTACGCGCTCAGCGGCGGGCGGCGCGACTTCACGTCCGTCGGCGGCATGAAGGCCGACCATTACGTGCTGCTGGCCGACCCCGAGGTGGCCGAACAGGCCCGCAGCCTGCTCTCTGCCATGCCCCTGCGCTGATCGCTCTCACTGCCCCCACGCCCCCCGACACCGGGGGGCTTGTCCATGAACCCAGCCGCTGTTCCCGGCGCAGGAACGGGGCGGGCACGGGTAGCATGGCCGCATGACCCAGGCCGCAACCGAGCTTCAGGAACTTATCGCCGAGATGGAACAGCGCCGCGCCAAGGTCGAGGCGGGCGGCGGCCCCGAGCGTCAGGCCAAGCAGCGCGAGGGCGGCAAGCTGACCGCCCGCGAGCGCATCGAGACGCTGCTGGACCCCGGCTCGTTCCTGGAACTCTCCACCTTCGTCGAGCACGGCCGCAACCGCCTGATGGACGGGGTGGAGGCTCCTGGCGAGGGCGTGGTGACGGGCCGGGGCACCATCCACGGGCGGCAAGTGTTCGTGTTCAGCCAGGATTTCACGGTGCTGGGCGGCTCACTGGGCAAGATGAACGCCGCCAAGGTCACCAAGGTGATGGACCTCGCGGCCAAGACGGGCTGCCCGGTGATCGGCCTGAACGACAGCGCGGGCGCCCGCATTCAGGAGGGCGTGGATTCCCTGTCAGGCTACGGCGAGATCTTCTACCGCAACGCGATCTACTCGGGCAGCGTGCCGCAGATCAGCGCGATCCTGGGGCCGTGCGCGGGGGGCGCGGTGTACTCGCCCGCCCTGACCGATTTCGTCGTGATGAGCCAGGGCAGCTCCTACATGTTCATCACTGGGCCAGAGGTCATCAAGTCGGTCACGCGTGAGGAAGTCACCTTCGACGGGCTGGGCGGTGCGGACGTGCACACCCGCAAGTCGGGCGTGGCCCACCTCTCCTACGAGGGCGACGAGGCCGTCCTCGCGGGCATCCGCGACCTGCTGACCTACCTGCCGCAAAGCGCCCGCGAGGAGACGCCCGCGCAGCCCTGCGCCGATCCCGCCGACCGTCCCACTCCCCGGCTGCTGGAGATCGTGACGCCGGACCAGCGCAAGCCCTACGACATGCACGCGGTGATCGGGGAACTCGTGGACGAAGGCAGCTTTCTCGAAATCCAGCCGAATTGGGCGAAAAACATGATCTGCGGCTTCGCGCGGCTGAACGGCCGCTCGGTCGGCATCGTGGCGAACAACCCCAAGGTGATGGCGGGGACGCTGAACATTGACGCCTCGGACAAGGCCGCCCGCTTTATCCGCACCTGCGACTGCTACAACATTCCGATCCTGACGCTGGTGGACGTGACCGGTTTCCTACCGGGGGTCGCGCAGGAACACGCGGGGATCATCCGGCACGGGGCCAAGATGCTCTACGCCTACGCCGAGGCGACCGTCCCCAAGATCACCCTGATCACCCGCAAGAGCTACGGCGGGGCCTACCTCGCCATGAACAGCCGCGACATGGGCGCGGACGTGGTGTACGCCTGGCCCACCGCCGCCGTCGCCGTGATGGGCGCAGAGGGGGCCGCCAACATCGTCTACCGCCGCGAGATCAAGCGGTCCGAGAACCCGGAAGCCACCCGCGCGGCCAAGATCGCCGAGTACAAGGAGACCTTCGATAACCCCTACGTGGCGGCCGCCAAGGGCTACATCGACGACGTGATTCCGATGGAAGACACCCGCCGCCGATTGATCCAGACGTTCGAGATGCTGCGCGGCAAGGAGGAAGTGCGGCCCTACAAGAAGCACGGGAACATCCCGCTCTGAGCCACCCGGAAAGGAGGCGCGGCGGGGTTGATCAACCCCGCCGCGCCCTTCTTGATCTCAACGCCTCAGCGAGCGCCGAAGTTCTGGACCCAGTAGTGGCGATAGCTGCCGCCCTGGGCGTAGCCCACGCCGAGTTCGCGGAAGCTGGGGTTCATGATGTTGCGGCAGTGGCCCTCGCTGGCGAGCCAGCCCGCCACGACCTGCTCCGGGGTGGTCTGCCCGGCGGCGATGTTCTCGCCAATCGTGCGCCACGCGTACCCGGTCGCGGAGATGCGCTGGGCCATCGTGCGCCCGTCCTGGCTGGTGTGGCTGAAGTAGTTGCGGGTCGCCATGTCGGTCGCGTGGCCCTGCGCGGCCTGCTCGAGCTGCGCGTTGTAGGTCAGCGCGGGCGCTGCCGCGAAGCTGGTCGCGCCGCAGGTGCGGGCCTGGGCACGGGCGGCGTTCGTCAGCTCCAGCACGCGCCCGGCGTAACCACTCGGCGTGGTGGGCGTGGGAGCAGGCGCCGGAGCGGGGGCGGGGGCGGTCGCCGCCGTCACGGTCAGGGTGAAGTCCACGTAGGCGCTGCGGTAAGAGGTCAGAGCAGCACGGATCACAGCGTTTCCGGCACCCCTGGCGGTGACCAGCCCCGTCTGGGACACGGTAGCGACCGCCGCGTTGCTCGTGGTCCAGGTCAGTTCGCCGGGCTGCGCGGGGCGGCCCCCCACGGACACGGTGAGCTGCCGGGTCTGGCCCACGACCAGGGTTCCGGCGCTGGCCTGCGCTTCCAGCCGCGTGGTCACGGCGGGGTTCGCGGCGGGCGCCTGTGCCGAGGGAGCGGAGGGCGCCGAGCCGCACGCCGCGAGTGTCAGGAGGCCACCGACCAGCAGAACTTGCTTCAGAGCAGACATAGGCCCCATCACATCAGGCCAGGGTAGGTAGGGCATGAGTTGAGACTTCTCATCTCTCATGCTGAGCAAACGGTGTTGACGACAGTGACGGCGACCAAAAGCTGGGTTTTTAACTTAAAGAATCTCTAAGCTTCTCACGCAGGCTGTGAACTTTCCACTGCTGGGGCAGGCAAAGTCACGGATTTCCGTCGCCCTTCATGAGGAAGAAGCTCACCTCCTCCGCCTCAACGACCGAGATCGGGGAAGTGGACGGCACGCTGGCGAGCAGGAACTCTCCCAGGGTCGCCGCGCCGTTCAGCAGGGCACCGTCTACCGCCGGGTCCAGGGTGCCCCACAAGTGCGCCCGCCCCCCGGCCCCGGCGGCCTGCCACAGGAGCGCCCCCACCGCCTCGCTCCCTGCATAGGCCAGCAGCAGGGTGTAGTCGCGCCTGCCCTCCAGAACGCGGCCCAGGTGGCGGGCCAGGGCGCTCCCCCACTCGGGCGTGCCGTGGGCCTCGGCGATCACGGCGGCCCAGCGCGGCAGGTGCAAGCGCGACACCTGCTCGGCGGTCAACGGGGAGGGCGAGGGGTCGGCCCGGTAGACTCCGCAGCGCAGGCTGGCGATCTCCTCTCCCGCTCCTCCCACCCGGCCCGGCACGGCGACCAGCGGCGGGTACCCCCGCGACCGCTGCCACGCGGCCGCCTCCCGCAGCCGCTCCGGAGCTGCGCCCGGCAAAAAGGCGGCATTCAGCCCCAGGACATTCACCCCTGGGGTGTGCAGCGCGACCCCGCCCGCCACCTCCGCTCGCTCCGAGGCGAGCGGCCCGAAGTAAGCGAGGAGATCGGCCAGGGCAGGAGGGGCAGGGGGCAGCATCCCCGGCAGCCTAGACAAAAATGAACAAGAACGCGCCGCCTCCGGGTGGGGAGGCGGCGGCGTGGTGGTGACCCCAACGGGACTTGAACCCGTGTCTGCGCCTTGAGAGGGCGCTGTCCTGACCGCTAGACGATGGGGCCGTTCGGTGTGCGGGAAACCGCCCGTGGGCGGGGTCAGGCGCGAAGAGTAAGTGTAGGGGTGCGGGGGCGGAAAAGTCAAGTCCCTCCCTACTCCAGGTCATCGTAATGGTGCAGCAGGGCCGCCTCGGGGTCGGTGCCCGCATGGTGGTGCCGGGCCACCAGGCGGGCCACACGGGGCCGCGCTCCCGCCCGCGCGAGGAGTTCGGCGCCCAGCTCGGGGTGATACGCCCGCACCGACAAGGCCCCGAAAGGAAGCAGCCGGGCCAGCCGGTTGGGCACCAAGCCCACCAGCACCCGCTCGACGACCCGGTAGGGGCGAATGCTCTTGCCACAGTCGTGCAGCAGCGCGGCGGCCACAACCTCGGGAGGGGCGGCGGGGTGGTCGCGCAGCAGGTGGCGGGTGACCCGGCAGGCGTGCTCGCGGTCGCGGGGGTCCATTCCCAGGAAGACGCGGGCCTCCGCCGGGGTGAGGTGTGCCGTGGCCCAGGCGTCCCGCGGGGAGGCGAGGCGGGGGCTGAGGCTGCGGGCCAGCCGACCCGCCTTACCCAAATACCCCCGCGCCTTGCGCTGGACCCGTGCGGGGAGCGACAGACGGGGAACCCGGTCCAGCCCCAGTGCGTCAGCCCCAACCGGGCCGCCGTCCGGGTCAGTCCGCAGCGGCGTCTCCCGCGCTGACCTCCAGCGCCGCCAGCGCCCGCTCCGCGCTCATGGCCGCGCGGGTGCCCGCCCCCACGCTGGTGGCGAGCTGGCGGTACACGTGGTCGGACACGTCGCCCGCTGCAAAAAGCATCGGCACGCTGGTGTAGATCTCGTCGGTGACCTCCACGTAGCCGTCGGAGCGCAGGGCCACCACGTCCTTCACGAAGTCGGTGTTGGGCACGTGCCCGATAAAGATGAACACCCCATCGGTGGGCATCTCGGTGACCTCGCCCGTCTCCAGGCTCTTCAGGCGCACGCCCGTCACGTGGTCCGCCCCCTGAACCTCCTCGACGACCGTATTCCAGATGTACTTCATCTTGGGGTTGGCGAAGGCGCGGGCCTGCGCGACCTTGTTCGCCCGCAGCGTGTCGCGGCGGTGAATCAGGGTGACCTCGTCCGCAAACTTGGTCAGGAAGAGGCCCTCCTCCACCGCCGCGTCCCCGCCCCCGATCACCACGACCTTCTTGCCCCGGTAGAAAAAGCCGTCGCAGGTCGCGCAGGTCGAGACGCCCTTGCCCCAGAAGTGCTCCTCGCCGGGGATGTTCAGGCGCCGGGGGTTGGCCCCGGTCGCCAGAATGACGCTCTTGGCGCGGTAGGTGCCGCCGTAGCCCCGCACCGTGAAGGGGTATTCGTGCGCGTACTCGTCACGCTCGATGGCCTCCACCTCCTCCATCTCGATGCGGGCGCCGAACTTCTCGGCCTGCTGCACCATGCGTTGGGCCAGCTCCATGCCGGGGATCGGCTCGGGAAAGCCGGGGTAGTTCTCGACCTCCTCGGTCTGGGCGATCTGGCCGCCGGGCAGACCCTTTTCCAGCACCAGGGTGCTCAGGCCGCCCCGGCCCGTGTAGATGGCCGCCGTCAGCCCGGCGGGACCGCCGCCGATAATCACCACGTCGTAGTCCTGAGGGGCGGGGGTACTCGTCATGCCTCCGAGCGTACCACCACGCACATTTGGGCATGGTCAGGCAAGCACACTTTATTTTCCAAAGCATCAGCGGCAAAAAAAGCCCCCGCACGCGGCGGGGGGGATATTGGCTGGGGCACAAGGACTCGAACCTTGATTAACGGTGCCAGAAACCGACGTCCTGCCATTAGACGATGCCCCAACGGAGACTGCTCTGGCGCTCGCCCGGCCCCGTAAGGCTGAGCGTGAGGGAGTATAGCGGCCCACCCCAGGGCCGTCAACTGCGGGGCAGCGGGGATGAGCAGGCCACGGCGGCCGGAGTGCGCCCTGGCCGGGGTCGCACCTGCGCTTGCCCCCCCTATGGGGTGATGTTACACTGAGGTGTTGCCGCGCCCAAGCGCAGGTACAGGTATATGTGGGGCCGCACCCGAGCTGGAGGCGGACCCGCAGGAGGAGCAGGAGTTCATGGAAGACCAGACCCAGACCCCCGCCGCAGAGGGCGGGACCACTCAGCCCACGCCGGGCACCGAGCAGACCAGCACCGGGCAGACCGGCAGCGAGCAGACCGCTGCCCCGCAGGCTCAGGCGAGCAGCACCCCGGCCAGCACCGAAGAGCGCGAGTACCCCGCCATGACCATGGAGGACGTGCTTGCCAGCGAGTCGACCGAGCACCAGATGGTGTCTCGCGGCGACATCGTCGACGGCACCGTGGTGTTTATCGGCCAGGAGGGTATCGCGGTGGACGTCGGCGCCAAGGTAGAGGGCACCATTCCCCTCAACCAGATCGGCGACGAGCCCGTCACGCTGGAAGAAGCCCAGCAGATGTACAAGCCCGGTGACAAGATCGAGGCGTACGTCGTGCGGGTGGACCTTGCCAACAGCCAGATCGTTCTTTCCAAGAAGCGGGCCGACCAGGACAAGGGCTGGCGCGTGCTGGAAAAGATGCAGGAGAACGACGAGGCCTTTGAGGTCGAGGTGCTCGAAAAGGTGCGCGGCGGCCTCGTCGCGCAGGTCGAGGGCATCCGGGCCTTCCTGCCCGCCTCGCAGGTCGACACCCGCCGGGTCAACGACCTTGATCCTTACGTCGGCAAGCCCCTGATGGTCAAGCTGATTGAGCTCAACCGCAAGCGCAACCGCGTGATCATCAGCCACCGCGCCATCATGGAAGCCCAGAAGGCCCAGGCCCGCGAGCAGACCGTGGGCAAGCTGGTCCCCGGCGCCCAGTTCGAGGGCGAGGTCGTGGAAATCACCGACTTCGGCGTCTTCGTGAACCTCGGCGGCATCGACGGGCTGGTGCACCGCAGCGAGCTGACCTACGGCCGCTTCAACCACCCCCGCGACGTGGTCAAGGTGGGCGACAAGGTGCAGGTGCAGGTCATTGACGTGGACGAGGGCCGCGAGCGCATCAACCTCTCCATGAAGGCCCTGACCCAGGACCCCTGGGAGGGCGCGGTGGACCGTTACTCCATCGGCCAGCGCGTGAAGGGCAAGGTCACCAACCTGACCAACTTCGGCGCCTTCGTGGAGCTGGAGAGCGGCCTCGAAGGGCTGGTGCACGTCAGCGAGATGAGCTGGACCAAGCGCGTGCGTCACCCCAACGAGGTCATGAAGGAAGGCGACGAGGTCGAGGCCGTCATCTTGCGTATCGATCCCAAGGAGCGCCGCATCTCGCTCGGGATTCGTCAGACCACCGACGATCCCTGGAGTGCGCTGCCCGACCGTTACCCGCCCGGCACGCCCGTCAAGGGCAAGATCACCGGCATGACCGACTTCGGCGTCTTCATGGAGATCGAGGAGGGCATTGAGGGCCTGATTCACATCAGCGAACTCGACACGCAGCGCGTGAACAACCCCGCCGACCTCTTCAAGAAGGGCGACGAGATCGAGGCCGTGATCCTGAACATCGACCCCGTCGAGCAGCGGGCGAGCCTCTCGCGCCGCCGGGCGATGGGCGGCGGTGGCCCCGTGCGCGACTTCGTCAGCCAGGGCGGCGGCAGCCGCAGCGACCGTTACAGCGGTGGCGGCCAGGGCGGCGGACGCAGCGGCGGCCGTGGTGGGCGCGGTGGCGGCGCCGACTACAACTACAACGCCAAGGACGCCCAGCAGGGCGGCAAGATCAGCACGAAGCTGGGCGACGTGTACGCCGACCTCTTCGCGCAGTTCGGCCTCGGCAGCGACAAGAAGGACGAGGGCAGCGCCCCCGCCGACACTGCGGAAGGCACCGAGAAGCAGGGCGAGTAATCCCCTGACGTTCGGCGAGAGGCCCACGGGAGCGATCCCGGCGGGCCTCTCCCCTTTGGGCTTTCGGGTACGCTCGCCGCATGACCATCATGACCTGGGGCCTCCTGGGCGCGGCCCGCATTGCCCGTGCCCTCATCCCGGCCATCCGCGCTGCCGGGGGCGAGGTGACGATGCTGGGTGCCCGCAAGCCGGACTCGGAACGGGTACAGGCCTTCGCGCGGGAGTGGGGCATCGGGAGGGTGGGCACTTACGCCGACGTAATCGCCTCGGACGTGGGGGCCGTTTACAATCCGCTGCCGAACGATGCCCACCTCCCCTGGACCCTGGCCGCGCTGCGGGCGGGCAAACACGCGCTGACGGAAAAGCCGCTGACGCTGAACGAGGGAGAAGCGCAGACGTTGGCGGACACCGCTGACGAGACGGGCCGGGTGCTGCTGGAAGCCTTCGCCTACCGCTTTCAGCCTCACGTGGCCCGCCTGCGCGAGATCGTGGCGTCGGGGGAACTGGGCGAGGTGCGGGCCTTCCGGGGGGCCTTCGGCTTTCCGCTGACGAACCCGGACGACTTTCGCTGGGAGGCTGAGATGGGCGGGGGAGCTCTCTATGACGTGGGCTGTTACCCAGTCAGCCTGGCCCGGCTGCTGCTGGGCGAGCCGCGAGCGGTGACAGCGCAGGCCCGGTGGACGTCGGGGGGCGTGGACCTGGGCCTGAGCGGAACGATGGATTTCGGGGGGGCACTGGCGAGTATCGACTGCGCCTTCGACTGGGGTCCGGCAGCCACACAACGGCTCACGGTGGTGGGGACACTGGGAAGCCTGGAGATGGACGGTGCCTTCGAAAGCCACAATGGAGTGCCCCTGACTCTGCGGGTCCGTACCGGTGCGGGTGAACGTACCGAAACGTTCGCTCCCCACAACGGCTACGCGGCGATGGTGGCGCACTTTGGGCGGGCGGCGCAGGGCGAGGAAACGCCCCTTTTCCCGCCGCAGGACGCCGTGCGGCAGGCGCGGGTGCTGGACGCACTGTTCGCGGCGGCGCGGGAGGGGCGGACGGTCACGCTGGAGTGACGACCTTTACGGCAGCGGCCAGCGCACGGTCCCAAGTTGATCGGTCCGCCAGACCTTCGCCCCCGCAACGGTCAGACGTTCCAGCACATCCGGGTGCGGGTGCCCGTAGGTGTTGCGGCCCACGCTGATCAGCACGTCGGCGGGCGTGCTCTCCTTCAAGACGGCTTCCCCCGTGCTGTGGCGGCTGCCGTGATGGGCGGCTTTGAGGAGGTCGAGGTCGCCCACGCCCACCCGCGCCTCGCCCCAGGCATCCAGGTCGCCCAGCAGAGCGGCGCGGAAGTCGCCCGACTCGACGGTCAGGGCGACGCTGTTGTCGTTGTCCTCGGTGGACCAGAAGCGGCCCTCAGGCCAGAGGACGGTCAGACGAACGTCCCCAGCCTCCACCCGGTCGCCCCGGCGGACCTCGCGGACGGGGACGCCCTCCTCACGGGCCACGTCGAGGAGTTCGGCCAGCACCGGATCGTCGGTCTTGCGCTGGCCGATCCAGAGTTCGCCCACCGGAAGCGAGCGCAGGACGCCAGACAGCCCCTCAATGTGATCCGTGTCTGCATGGGTCGCCACCACGATGTCCAGTTCCCGCACCCCCAGCGCCCGCAGCGCGGGGACGACCGTGCGGGTGCCCACGTCGTAGTCGGAGCCGACCGAGCCGCCGCCGTCCACGAGAACCTCCAGCCCCCGCGACCGGATCAGGGTGCTGTCGCCCTGGCCCACGTCCAGAAAGACGAGTTCGTGGGCGGGGCGAATCCAGCCTGGCAGGGCGGTCAGGAGAGCACAGGCCAGCGCGGTCCCCAGCGCCACGGGTGCCCGCACCCGCCCCAGCAGCCACAACACTCCGGCGAGCGCGGCCACCCCGTAAGCCACGAAACCTCCCGCACCCACACTCCCCCAGGTCAGCACCGGGGCCTTGCCGAAGACCTCTACCACGAGCAGCAGCGCCCAGGCGAGCAGCCCCGTCAGCGGGCTGAGGACCACGCCGAGCGGTCCCAGCAGCCCCGCCAGAAAGCCCAGCGGCACCAACGCGGCCATGATCACCCCCGCGACGAGGTTGGCGGGCAGGCCGACGAGCGGCAGTTGCCCGAAGGTGCCCGCGATGACGGGCAGGGTGGCGAGTTCGGCCAGCACGGTGGCAACGAGGGCGAGTCGCAGGGCCATCGGCCAGCGCTCGGGCAGTCGGGCGGCCAGCTTCCCCGAGAGGGTCAGCCCCAGCACCGCGAGGAAGGAGAGTTGGAACCCCACATCCAGCAACCACAGCGGGAAGGGCAGCAGGCAGGCGACCGCCGCGAGTGCGACCGTGCCGTAGGGGTCGGGCTTCCCGCGCCCGAGGGCAAAGGCGACGAGCACGGCAAAGCCCATCAGGACGGCCCGCAGGATGCTGGGCGAGACGCCCACCAGCATCAGGTAGGGCACCAGCAGTCCGGCGGCCACCACGTAGCGCCACGCCACCCGCACCCGCAGACGAATCAGCAGCCACACGACCACTCCGGTCAGCAGGGCCACGTTCTGCCCGCTAAGGGCCATCAGGTGCGAGAGGCCCGAGCGGGCAAAGGCGTCGCGCACCGAATACCCTTCCGCGAACTCCTCGCGGCCAATGTCGCCCCGGTCCCCGAGTTCGATGGCCTGCATCAGCGCGGCCTGCCGTTCCCCCAGCCCGGCGGTCAGGCCCCGGCGGAACCAGCCGCGCCCCCCTCCTTCCGGGGTATGAGCACGGACCCTGGCGGCGACGAGCACGGCCGTCGGCGTGGGCACCAGCAGCCCGCCTTGCCCGCGCAGCCACGCGGCCTGGTCGAAGCCGCCCGGAATGCGCCGCCCGTCGGGGCGGACCAGGCGCCCACTGACCGTCAGTTCGCCGGAAGACTGGGTCGGCTTGGGCGAGAGGGCTATCCGCGCCGGGGGATCGTCCAGCCGCAGGAATTGACCGTCCCACTCGCCGCGCAGGGTGACGAGGGCGCCTACCCAGGGGGTCATGGGGTCGGGTTTCGCCGCGTTCAGACGCTCGGAGCCGAACCCCAGCCCCAGGCCCACGACTGCGAGGAGGCCGAGGAGGGGGCGGCGATCCAATGCCGCGAGCACCATGCCTGCCAGCATCACCAGCCCTCCCCAGATCAGCCCCAGTCCCAGCAGGATGCCGCCAATCACGCCGAGCGCGAGGGGAACAGGCCAGGCGAGGCGCCCGGCAGTGGCCCGCGTTCCGCTGGTGGAACTCGGCACCGAAACGACTGGAGAACCTGCGTGCCGCCCCAGCATCAGAACGTGACGAGGGGCGCGAGGTCCTCCAGGGTGGAGGGACCTATGCCCTTCACCCCGTCCAGGTCGGCCAGCGAGCGGTAGGGCCGCCCCGCCACAATCCGGGCCGCGAGGGCGGGGCCAACGCGTGGGAGGGCTTCGAGCTGCTCGGTGGTCGCCGTGTTCAGGTTCAAGCGGCCCGAGATCAGCGGCGTCACGCTGCTGGTCGTGGGGTACTCCGGCGCGGCCTCGGGCGGGGTGGCAGGCGGCGGCAGGGCCACCCGCGTCACCGTCGGAACGGTCACGGGCGGGCGCAGGGCAGGTCCCAGCGTCAGCGCCCCCACAGCCAGCAATCCACCCGCGAGCAGGGCCGTCCAGTGCCGTTCGGTGGGAAGCACGCCGGGAGTGTAGGGCGGGGGTCATGGCGGGGAGGCGCACCTGAGGCGGCCAATGGGGGGAGTCGGTGGGGGTGGTCCCCCGCCCGCGATGCGGGACGCCCGCGCGGCCCTCACCCCCCGGTCAGCCTATGCTCGGCGCGTGACCTCCGTCCCCGCCTCCCGCACCGCCCGCCTGACCCCCACCGTCCTGCTGTGCCTCGCCCTGGTGTATGTGCTGTGGGGCAGCACCTATTTCGGCATCAAGGTGGCGATCGGGAGCCTGCCGCCGATGGGCATGCTCTCGCTGCGCTTTCTGGCGGCGGGGGCGCTGCTGTACGCGTTTCTGCGCTGGCGCGGGGCGCCGAGGCCGACCGCGAGGGAGTGGCGGGCCTCGGCGCTGGTGGGCCTCTTGCTACTGGGCGGCGGCACTGGGCTGGTCACCCTGGCCGAGCGCGACGCGAGCAGCAGCGTGGCGGCGATGGTGATCGCGGTGTCTCCCCTGTTCGCTTCCCTCTTCGCGCGGCTGTGGGGCGAGCGCACCAGCGGGCGCGAGTGGGTGGGTATCGGGATCGGGCTGGTGGGCATCGTACTGCTGAACGTGGGCGAGCTGCGGGCCACACCGCTGGCGGCCGGGCTGCTGATACTGGCCCCTCTGTGCTGGACCTTCGGCAGCCAGTGGTCGCGCCGATTGCCCCTCCCCGCCGGACTGATGGGCAGCGCCGCCGAGATGCTGACCGGCGCCGTGCTGCTGGGAGGAATGAGCCTCGTGATGGGGGAACGCTGGGGCACGCCCACCCCGGCCAGCCTGTGGGCGCTGGCGTACCTGGCGGTGTTCGGGAGCCTCGTCGCTTACAGCGCCTACATGTACCTCGTGGCGCACACCCGCCCCGCACTGGCGACGAGTTACGCCTACGTCAACCCGGTCGTGGCCGTGCTGCTGGGCGTCGGCCTGGGAGGAGAAAGCCTGACCGGGCTGGGGTGGCTGGCGCTCGCCGTGATTCTGGCGGGGGTAGTGCTGGTGGTGTGGCCGCGTGGGGGGGCGGTGGGGCCAGAGGCGTGAGGACGCCTCACCGCTTGCTGAGCAGATACCCCTTGGGATGATGCCCGCCGCTGTAGACCTGAAACAGTTCGCGGACATGCCAGCGGTCCTGATCGCGCAGCAACCCCTCGAACAGCCGGATCTCGTGGGTGACCACCGCGAGGCGGCCGTGCCGCGACAACAGGCGGTGCATCTCGGTCAGGAAGGCGGGGTAGAGCGCGGCGTTGGCCCGGTGCGAGCCGATGGCGTCGCCCCAGGGCAGGTCGCAGACGATCAGGTCGAAGGAGCGGGGCGGCAGGCCCGTCGCCAGGGCGTCCACCTCCGCGACCTCCACCTCCCGCCCGGCGGCCTGGAGGTTGGCGCGGGCGCAGGCAACGGCCCCCGGGTCGATGTCGACACCCACCATCGCCGCCGACGGTCCCAGCAGGGCACGTTCCACGAGGAGGGTGCCGCTGCCCGCCATCGGGTTGAAGACGCGGTCCTCCTCGCGTACCCCAGCGAGGCGGTGCAGGGCGTAGGCAATCGTCGCGTTCAAGCCACCGCCCCGGTTGCACACCCGCCACGCCCGCGCGGAGAGGGGCCGGGGAGTGATTCGAGCCAGCACCTCCCAGCCGGGGCCGCCCTCCTGGGGGCGCAGCCGGACGAGCAGCTCGCCTTCTTCCGGGTCAAAGGGGAGGTCCAGCCCCCGCGACAGTTCTTCGGCCAGCCGGATCATCACCGCCGACTCGCGGCCCGCCGCCGCCAGCCGGAAGGACCGGTGCCCGCCCCAGCGCACGACTTCCCCCAGAAAGGCCGTCAGCTCCCCGAGTTGCTGGTGCCCCAGCAGGCCGCGCGGCCGGGGCACGTCCCAGGCCCGCACCCGGTAGGCCGCGACCGCCCCGCGCAGCCGGGTCAGGCGCTCGGGGTCGCCGGGATACCAGAAGCGCAGGCCCCGCAGGTCGCGGGCCAGCGGCACCCCGCGCAGTTCCTCGGCGGCGACTTCCTCCAGGCCGGGCAGGGCCTCCAGGGCGTACTCGTGGGCGGGTTGCCGGGCGCGGTGGTCGCCCTTGGGCTTTTGTGGCCGGGTGAAGGTCGGATTTTTCTGGCGGGACGGGTTGACGCGGGCGGGGCGGGGCATAGCAGGGCAGTATACGGGGCGGGCCGCCCTGCCGGGGCCTTCAGAGTCTGCGCGGGTGTAGAATCGCGCGTTCCCGCATGACCCGCCCCCCGCATCCCCCCTCCACCTCGTGGCCGCGCGCCTCCGGGCGGCCCCGCCGGGCGCTCGTGGCCCGCTTCACGCCGCCGCAACTTATCGCGCTGGTGTACCTCGTGGGCATCGCGCTGGGCACGGCGCTGCTGCACTTGCCGGGGGTGGTCGCACCGGGGGCGGAGTTGAACTTCGTGGACCGCCTGTTTACCGCCACGAGCGCGATCTGCATCACCGGGCTGGTGGTCGCCGACACGGGCGAGGCGTTTACCCGGCCCGGCCAACTGCTGATCCTGCTGCTCTCGCAGGTGGGCGGGCTGGGCATCCTGACTTTCGGGACGCTGTTCGCGTTCCTGACCGGGCGGCGGGTGAATTTCTCCGAGCGGCAGCACCTCGTGCAGCAGATCAACGCGCTGGACGTGGGCGGAGTCCTGCCCCTGATCCGCACCATCTTCCTGTACACCTTCGTGGCCGAGGCGGCGGGGGCCGCGCTGCTCGCCCTGCGCTTCGTGCCGCAGTTCGGGCTGGGGGAAGGGCTGTATCAGGCCGTGTTCCACTCGGTCAGCGCGTACAACAACGCGGGCTTCGTGGTGGTGCCGGGTGGGATGGGGCAGTACGCCGCCGATCCCCTCGTCAGCCTGACGGTCAGCAGCCTGATCGTGCTGGGCGGGCTGGGCTTTCTGGTACAGCTCAACGTGCTGGGGCACCTGCGCCAGCCCCGGCGCACCCGGCTGCTGACCTACTCCAAGATCACGCTGGTCACGACCGGGCTGCTGCTTCTGCTGGGGGCCGTGCTACTGCTCGCGCTGGAGTGGGGCAATGCCCGCACCTTCGGTCCGCTGGACACGGGGGGGAAACTGCTCGCCGCCTTCTTCCAGAGCGTGACGCCGCGCTCGGGCGGCTTCGCCACAGTGGACATCTCGGCCATGACGAGTGCCAGCCTCTTTCTGCTGATGGGGCTGATGTTTATCGGAGCCAACAGCGGCTCGACGGGGGGGGGCATCAAGACGAGTACCTTCGCCATTCTGGTGGGCAGCGCGTGGAACATGGTGCGGGGGCGGGGCGACCTGATCGTGTTCGGGCGGCGCATCCTGCCCGAGAACCTCGTCCGGGCCGCCACGGTGACCACCCTGTATACCCTGATGGTCGCCACCGCCTTTTTCGCGCTGCTGGCGACCAACCCGAACCTCGGCTTCACGCACCTGCTGTTCGAGACGGTGAGCGCGGCGGCGACGGTGGGCCTGTCCATGAACACCACCCCCCTCATCAACGATCCCGGCCTGATCATCCTGACCGTGCTGATGTACCTGGGACGCATCGGGCCGGTGACCTTCGCGGTGGCCTTCAGCCTGCGCAGCCAGCAGAGCCGGGCAATCAAGTACCCGCCCGAGCGCGACATCCTGGTGGGGTGAGCGCTCACCCGCTACCCTGTCTCCCAGCATGAGGCCGCACGCATGAAAACCAAACAATGCCTGGTGATCGGGCTGGGCCGCTTCGGGACCGCCGTGGCAACCACCCTCTACGAGATGGGGCACGAGGTGGTCGCCGTGGACCGCAGCGAGGAGAACGTGGAGCGGGTGATGAACCTCGTGACGCACGCGGCCGTCGTGGACGCCTCCGACGAGCGGGCGCTGCGGGCCATCGGGGTGGGCGACTTTGACGTGGTGGTCGTCGCCATCGGGACCGACGTGCAGGCCAACATCCTGGCGACCATGAATGCCAAGAGCCTGGGGGCGCCCTACGTGGTCACCAAGGCGGTGGACGAGATGGCCCGGCGGGTGCTGGAGCGCATCGGGGCGGACCTCGTCATCCGGCCTGAGCACGATATGGGCGTGCGGCTGGCCCGCCAGATCGCCACCCCCAACATCGTGGACACGCTGGACCTCGGGGGCGATTACGCCATCGTGGAAATTGAGGCCAACGAGCGGCTGCGTGGGCGGCTGCGCGACCTCAACCTGACCGGGCGCTTCGGCGTGCAGGTCATCGCGGTGAGTCGGGGCGGCAAGATCGAGGTGACCCCCCGCGCCGAGGACGAGCTGCGACCGCACGACAAACTGGTCGTGATCGGGACCGGGCACTCGCTGGACGAGTTGCGGCGCTATCTGGGGGACTGAGGGGCGCTCAGCCCTCTTCCGGCACCGCCCGCACGTTGGGGCACGTCAGGCCCCGGAGGGTCAGGGCCCCCACGATCTCGGTGGGAGGAAGGGCACCCTCCACCCGCGTCTCGCCGGTCAGGGGGATGGGCTGTCCGGTGGTCCGCAGCTCGCTCCTCACCCCGAGGCGCAGTGCCCGCTCCACGCAGGCCGCGTCTGCGGCGCTCAGGGTCAGGGTGGTGCGGCGAACGCCGTGGACGAGGACGACGGGAACGGGGGCAGGCGCGTAGCCCTCCAGCACCCGCACGGCCCGCGACTGACCCGCGAAGGCGCCCGCCAGCGCCGCGAGCAGGGGCAGCCCCGCCGCCAGTCCCCAGACCACGCCCGCCCGCGCCGAGCCGGGGCGTAGCAGGAGCGCGACCAGCGCCCCAGCGAGAGCAAGCGCGAGCAGCAGGTAGAGGGTGGGCAGCACAGTCAAGCGTCCCCCGCCAGCAGCGCCCGCGTCGCCCCCTCCAAGTCACCGCTTCCGGCGAGGCTGCTGCCCACCAGCACCGCGTCGGCCAGCCCGCGCACGCCCGCGAGGTCGGCGGCACTCCGGTAGCCACTCTCCGCGACGAGCAGGCCCATGAAGCCCGCCTCCCGCGCCCGGCGAATCAAGCGGGGGCTGACTGACAGGTCAATCTCCAGGGACCGCAGGTCACGGTTGTTCACGCCGATGATCTCGGCCCCAGTCGCCAGCGCGACCTCCAGTTCGGCCTCGTCGTGCACCTCGACCAGGGCGTCGAGGCCGACGTGGTGGGCGGCCCGCAAATACTCTCCCGTCGCCTCCCCCAGCACGCTCACCATCAGCAGCGCGGCCGAGGCGCCCCAGTCGGCGGCCTCGCGCAGCATGGCGGGGTGAACCACGAAGTCCTTGCGGAGTGCTGGAGCAGTGACAGACCCCACGACCTCGCGCAGCGCCTCCGGGCTGCCGCCGAAGTGCCTCGGCTCGGTCAGCACGCTGATGGCGGCGGCCCCGCCCGAGACGTAAGCGCGGGCGGCGTCAGCGGGGTCCAGCGGCGCGATGGCCCCCTGGCTGGGGCTGGCCCGCTTCACCTCTGCGATCAGGGCGAGGCCGGGGCGCGACAGGGCCGCGTGGAAGGCCCGCGCCCGCGTCCGCCCCGGCCCCAGCCGGGGGTCGGCCCCCTGGTAATCGGCCACCCGCTCGTGCACGATGCGGCCCAGGACGCCGGGAATGGAGGGGGACTCGGGCAGCGGCTGGGCGGTCATATGGGCGGGAGTATAGGGCGGTGGGGGGGCTTCCTCCCGCCGGGCGCCCCGTACCGGAAGACCCGTGTTAGCCTGAACCCCATATGAGCCTCGCCCCCGGCAACGGCCCCGTGCAGATCACGCAGGAGCAACTTCAGGCCCGCATTCAGGAACTCGGCGCCCGCATGCGGCAGGACTACGCGGGCAAGGACCCGCACCTGATCTGCGTGCTGAACGGCGCATTCATGTTCCACGCCGACCTCGTGCGGGCCATCGGCATGCCCTGCACCATCGATTTTCTCCAGGCCAGCTCCTACGGGGACGCCAAGCAGTCCAGCGGCGAGGTCAAGCTCGTCAAGGACCTGCAATTCCCGATCAGTGGGCGGCACGTCGTGCTGGTCGAGGACATCGTGGATACGGGCATCACCATGAACTACCTGCTGCACTACCTCCAGGGGCGCGGCCCGGCCAGCCTCAAGGTCGCGGCCCTGCTGAGCAAACCCAGTCGCCGCCGGGTCGAGGTGCCGGTGGAGTACCTGGGCTTTACCATCCCCGACGCCTTTGTCTACGGCTACGGCTTGGACCGCTCGCAGTTCGACCGCAACCTGCCCTTTATCACCAGCCAGGCCTGAGCCGTGCGCTGGGGATGGCCTGTGCTGCTGGTCGTCCCCGCGCTGCTGGCGGGAGTGGGCGTCTGGCAGGTGAGCGAGAGCCGCTGGCGGGGGCCGCTGTACTGCATCGAGGAACCGGGCCGGGTCTGGGGCGTCTCTCCCCTGCCCGCCGGGGCCGCCCCCGCCTGCCCGGAGAGCCGTTCCTACCGGGAGGAAGTGCGCTCGGGCTACGCGCGGGTCGAGCAGTACGTGCTGCCGGGCTGGCGCCCCCGCGTGCTCATTCCCGCCCTGGAGGCGGGCGGCTATGTCCCCCAGGGCGGGCCGGAAGGCCTCTACCGCGACGACGACGAATTCGCCGCGCTGCTGAACCGGGGCAGCGAGCAGATTCAGTACGTGGCCGAGCGGCTGCCGGGGCCGCAGACGCGGGTCACCCTGAGCGGGCGCTGAGGCTCAGGTTTCCCGCTCGTCGCGCACCAGGGCCACGTACAACGCCTCCACCTTTGCCCGTGCCCACGGCGTGCGGCGCAGAAATTTCAGGCAGGAGGACACCGACGGGTCGTTCTGAAAGCAGCGGACGGGCACCCGCCGGGCCAGTTCCTCCCAGCCGTAGTGCCCGGCGAGGCGCTCCACGACCTGCTGGAGGGTGACGCCGTGGAGGGGATCGGGCGAGGAATGGGTCATCCGGCCATGTTGTCACAGGGGGCGGGACCCCGTACCCCGGCCCCCCGACTGAATGCCTGTGACAACATGCGCGGGTGAATCCCCTGCTCCTGCGCTCCATGATCGTGACGGGCCTGCTGATTGCGGCCCTCAACGTGCTGTTCGCCGGATTTGAACACGGTTTCGGCAATCTGCCGCTGTGGTTCTGGCTCTCGCAACTGCTGCTGCTGCCCGCCATGCTGCTCCCCGCCCGCCTCTTCCCCGTCGCGGCGAGTACCCGGCCCTTCCTGCGCCGGGCGTCTATCTACGCGCTGGGGTGGCTGGCCCCTTACGGCGTGTTCAAGGTGACGGGCGACGCGCTGCGGCCCGACTTCAACCTCGACGCGTCCCTGATCGGCCTGATCCTGCTGTGCTGGATTTTCGGGCTGGTGTTCGCCACGCTGCGCAAGCCGATCTGAGACTTCAAGCAAAGGGCCGCCTACAGCGACGTGGGCGGCCCTCTTCATGGCAAGAGTCAGACGACGATGCGCCGGAAGGCCCCGTCCTCGCCCACGACGGGAAGCTGGCCGTACATCAGCTCCTGCTCGACGACGCGGGCGATGTCCTCGCCGAGCTGCTGGGCATCTCGCTCCTCGGTTTCCAGCGGCTGGGCGATCACGTCGAAGCCGCGCAGGGCGTTCACGTCCTGGTGACGCACCTCGACGCGCAGCTCGTCCCCGGCGACTTGCGGGGTGATCTGAATGCCCTCCGGATGCTCGTAGGTGAAGGCGGTGCGGAAGGCGGCGAGGGCTTTTTCGAGGTTCACAGGCGCAGTCATGCGGGCAGTCTGCCGCGCCACCGTGAGCGCCGACTGCTGTTCGCAACACACCCCTATGGGCGGGTGAAGGGGCGGTAAAGGCCCGGCGCCTATACTCGGCCCCACATGACCGCAACCCAGCCGCCCGTGCGTCCGCCCGCCGTCACTCCCGTGAGCCCGTGGGCGCTGTCGGCCTTCTGGTTCGGGACCGCCTTTCACTGGCTGCTGCTGCTGCTGATCCTGATGCCCGCCGACGTGGTGCGCTTCGTGGGCGAGGAGCAAAAAGGCAGCTATCTCGGTGCGCTGGTGGCGGTCGGGGCCGTGATCGGGCTGGTGCTGCCGCCCATCATCGGGGCCAGGAGCGACCGCAGCGGGCGGCGGCTGCCGTATATCCGGCTGGGGCTGGCGGTCAATCTGGCGGGGCTGGCGGTGATGGGCTTCGCGGCGACGGCCCTGGCGGGAGTGGGCGGCTTCTGGGTGTACGTGCTGGGGTTCATGCTGGTGCAGTTCGGCAACAACTACGCGACCGCCCCCTACAGCGCCCTGATTCCGCAACTCGTCGCGCCCCAGCAGCGTGGGCGTTACAGCGGCGTGATGGCGATGCTTCAGGCCTTCGGGCAACTGCTGGGCGCGGTCGCCGCCTTCGGGCTGGGGGCGCTGGGGCTGCCGTCGTGGGCGTCCTTCGCGCTGATCGCCCTGTTCCTGCTCGTCCCAGCGCTCGTGACCCTTCGGGGCGTGCCCGCGCACCTCGACCGGGTCGAGGGGGCGGAACAAGCCCCGAAGCTGAGCTGGGCGCAACTCTTCGCCTACGCGCCCTTCTTCTGGGTCTTCGTGACACGGGTGCTGTTCGCGCTGGGGCAGTACAGCGTGCAGCCCTTCCTCCAGTACTACAACGCGGACGTGCTGCGGCAACAGGACGCGGGGACGAGTACCTCCATCATGCTGGCGTGCATCATCGTGGGGAGCATCGCCTCGGCGCTCGTCGGCGGGCGGATGAGTGACCGGGTGGGCCGCAAACCGGTGATCTACGTGGCGGGCGGGCTGATGGCGGCGGCGGCGCTGCTGCTGCTCGTCGCGCCCGGCTTTCCGGCGGCGCTCGCGCTCGCAGTGGTCTTCGGGCTGGGCTTCGGGGCCTTTACCAGCGTGGACTGGGCGCTGGGCAGCGACGCGATGCCGAGTGCGGGCAGCTACGCCCGCGACATGGGCATCTGGCACGTGGCCTTTGTCGCGCCGCAGCTCTCCAGTGCCCCGCAGGGTGCGCTGCTGGACTGGGGCAACGCGCAGGGCGGCAACCTGGGCTACACGCTGGTGTTCGGCCTCGCCGCCCTCTTTTTCTTGGCAGGAGTGATCCTGGTGCGGAACGTGCCCGACCGGGTGCATGAGAGGGCCGCCTGAAGACAACCTTGAGACGGTACGGCTCCCCCTACAAAGCGGGGGGGACGCTGTGGCAGGGTTCGGACATGAGCCAAAGTAGCGACCACCCCACCCGCGAGGAAACCATCAAGGCGATGGCCGCCGTCATGAAGGGCGTCAAGTTCGCCATGCTGACGGTCGAGACCGAAGACGGCCACCTTCAGGCCCACCCCATGACCACCCAGCAGACCGAGTTCGACGGTGACGTGTGGTTTATCGGAGGCAAGGACACCCAGCAGGTGCAGAGCATGATGGTCCGGCCCAACGTGAACGTCAGCTACTCGGACCACGGCGGCGGCAACTACGTCAGCATCAGCGGCGTGGCGCAGCTCGTGGAGAACCGCGCCAAGCTCGAAGAACTGTGGAGTGACTTCTACAAGGCGTACTTCCCCGGCGGCATCGACGACCCCAGCGTGCAGCTCATCAAGATCGAGGCGCAGGGCGGCGAATACTGGGGCAGCGACGGCAAGCTCAAGAGCATGCTCCAGATGGCCCGCGCCGCCGTGACCGGCAAGCCCGCGACTGACCTGGGCACCAACGAAACCGTCGAGTTCTGAGCCCGGGATTCAAGCCCACGGAGAGAGGCGAGGGGGGATTCCCCGCCTCTCCTTTCTTTTTTCTTTGCTGCCTGCTTGCCCCCGCCCCTCAGTCCAGCTTCAGGTCGAAGGTCGGCACGGCGGGCTTGGGTTCCTCGGTGGGTTTGGTTTGTGTGGGGCCGTCCAGCACGAGGTCGTCTGCGGCGGCGGTCGCCGTCTCCGGGTCTGTCCTCTCCTCCACCTCATCCGGCCCGATGACGATGGTCTGGGCGGGCGGCTCGACCGACCCGGCTTCAGGTTCAGGCACCTGCGGGGGCACGGGGCTGGCTTCCGGCGCCTCCAGAGCGGCAGAAGGGACCGTGCCGTCCCCCACCGTGTCTGGCCCGAGTTCGGTGGGCTGGGAGGGTGCCTCGACCGTGAGCGGTTCGGGGGACTCGGTCGCCTGCGCCTCGCCGGAGGAAGGGTCAGGCACCTCCTCCACTGCGTCCACGGCGGGCGGCGTGCCGACCTCCGGTTCGGCCTGGAGAGCGCGGGCGTGGGCGTGGAAAGTCAGTGACGTGGCGGGCTGAACCGTGACCTGCATGGCCGGGGCCGCCAGGGGGCGGGGGGCGGCCGGGGCCGGAGTGGCGACGGGCGCCCCCTGGGCCGCGCGGCGGGCAGCGATCAGAACCGCGTCGACCTCGTCGGCACTCAGCAGCCCTTTGGCTTGCAGGGTGCTCAGAATCGCCAGCGAGAGCTTGCGGACGTATTCCACCTCGGTGGCGGAGGGGGCGGGCGGGGGGACTTGCGCGTCGGGCCGCGTCATGGGGGCACCCTAGCGCGTCCGGGCGGGGCGTGACGAGGGGGCAGGCGGGGGCAGAGGCGGAGACTGTGGGGTCGGCGTCAGCTGTGGGCAGCAGGCTGCTCTAGAGTGAGCGGGCATCCGCAGGCGACATGAATATGGCCGCGAGGCAGCTTCGCTGGGCGGTGGTATCGTGTGGCCTGTCTGCAACGGCGCGGCGCGGCTTCTCCTCTGTAGGAAGTGGGAAGCACGCGGACCGCCGGGCACGCCGCGGCCCCCGCCCTGCCAGAAGGAATGCAGGGAAGGCACCAAGGAAGAGGAGGACTGAGGGAATGTACCGAGGAAGAGAAGGGCAGTGGGCGTGGCTGCTTCACCGCCTGTCGGGGCTGGCGATTCTGGCTTACTTCCTGCTGCACGTGGTCAGCATCAGCCTGATTATGTTCGGCGAGGACGTGTATATGGCGGTGCACCACCTGTACGACCTGTGGCCGTTCCGGGTGGGGCTGATTCTGGTGACGGCCGGGGTGGTCTACCACGCCCTGAATGGCCTGCGCATCATGGTGATGGACTTTACCGGCCGGGGCGTGGCCTACCAGCGCCAGATGTGGTACGGCGTCATGGCCCTGACGCTGATGGCGACTGCCTACACCACCTGGGTGAACATCCCGCGCATCCTGGGGGGCTACTGATGATTCGCGCACGCACCTTCACCGACGCCCGGCAGCAGTCGCACTCCAACGCCGAGCTGAACTGGTGGATCTTCATGCGCATCAGCGGCCTGATTCTGGTCTTTCTGGTGCTGGGGCACATCTACATGACCTTCATCCAGGTCAGCGAGTCCGACGCCACCTACACGGCGGTCGTCGCCAAGCTGCAAAACCCGGCCTGGAAGTTCTACGACTGGACCATCCTGGCCCTGACCATGCTGCACGGGGTCAACGGGGCGCGGTATTCCATCGAGGACTACGTGCGCTCGCGGCCCAACCGGGCGTGGGTCAAGACCATCTTCTACACGATCAGCGCGGTGATCTTTACGCTGGGCACCGTCGGGCTGTTCTCGATCTAAGGCTTAAAGGACGGAACCAATGCACCATCGTTTCGACGTACTGGTGGTGGGGGCGGGCGGCGCAGGACTGATGGCCGCCCTCTACGCCGCCAAGGGAGGCGCCTCGGTCGCCTGCATCACCAAGCTGTACCCCACCCGCTCGCACACCGGGGCCGCGCAGGGGGGCATCGGCGCGGCGCTGGGCAACGTGCAAGAAGACCACTGGGAATGGCACATGTTCGACACCATCAAGGGGGGCGACTACCTGACCGATCAGGACGCCGCCGAGGTGTTCGCCAAGGACATCATTGACGCGGTGTACGAACTCGAGCACATGGGCCTGCCCTTCTCGCGCACGCCGGAAGGCAAGATCGCCCAGCGCAAGTTCGGCGGCCACACCCGTGACTTCGGCAAGGCGGCGGTCGAGCGAAGCTGCTACGCGCAGGACCGCACCGGGCACATGATCCTCCAGACGCTGTTTCAGCAGAACGTCAAGGAAGGCACCACCTTCTACAACGAGTTCCATGTCACCGACCTGATTATCGAGGAGGGGCGCTGCCGGGGCGTCGTGGCCTACCACTACGCGACCGGGGAGATCCACACCTTCCACGCCAAGGCCGTGATCCTGGCGGCGGGCGGGTACGGGCGCATCTTCAAAATCACGTCCAACGCGCTGACGCTGACGG
Source organism: Deinococcus terrestris (assembly GCF_009377345.1). Lineage (NCBI taxonomy): Bacteria > Thermotogati > Deinococcota > Deinococci > Deinococcales > Deinococcaceae > Deinococcus > Deinococcus terrestris. The sequence continues at coordinate 1,019,673 of NZ_WBSL01000001.1, forward strand.
GCGACCTGATGAGCATCTACTACCGCAAGGGCCTGCCGCTGGAGGACATGGAGTTCTACCAGTTCCACCCGACCGGCCTCGCCAAGCTGGGCATCCTGGTCACCGAAGGCATTCGCGGCGAGGGCGGCATCCTGCGCAACGCGGACGGCGAGCGCTTCATGGAGCGCTACGCGCCCACCATCAAGGACCTCGCGCCGCGCGACATTGTCTCGCGCTCGATCATCACCGAGATCCGCGAGGGCCGGGGCGTCGGCGCGGACAAGGACGCCGTGCATATCGACCTGACGCACCTTCCGCGTGAGGTGATTGAGGGCAAGCTCGCGGAGATCACCGACCTGGCGCGGACCTATCTGGGGCAGGACCCGGTCAAGGACCTCGTGGCGATTCAGCCGACCGCGCACTACGCGATGGGCGGCATCCCGACCGACATCAACGGGCTGTGCCTCAGTGACGGCGCGGGCGGCAGCATCGAGGGGCTGTACGCGGCGGGCGAGCAGGCCTGCGTGTCGCTGCACGGGGCCAACCGCCTGGGCACCAACAGCCTCGGGGACCTGATCGTGTTCGGGCGCCGGGCCGGGACCGCCGCCGCGCAGTACGCCCGGCAGGTCGAGTACGCGGACATGCCCGCCGACCCCGAGCGCGAGAGCGTGGCGACGCTGGAAGCCCTGCGTGCGGCGAGCGGCAAGGAGAACGCCGCCGTGATCCGGCGCGAGCTGCAAGAGTCGATGATGAACAACGTCGGCATCTTCCGCAACGGCCCCGACATGGCGCGGCAGGTCGAGATCATCAAGGACCTCAAGGACCGCTACCGCCACGTCAGCGTGTCGGACCCCGGCCGCCGTTACAACAGTGAGCTGATCGAGGCGATGGAACTCGGCTTTATGCTCGACTGCGCCGAGGCCATGACCGCCAGTGCGCTCAACCGCACCGAGTCGCGCGGCGCCCACGACCGCGAGGACTACCACGAGCGCGACGACGTCAACTGGCTCAAGCACACCATGGCCTACAAGGATTTGAACAAGCCCGGCGAGGTGCTGATCGGCTACAAGGACGTGGCCCTCAAGGGGTACACCCACGCCTTCGAGCCTAAAGCCCGCGTGTACTAACCGGGGTGGGGGGAGGGAAGGCACCCGGCCTCCTCCCTCCCCCACTCCTGAGGAACAGAAATGGCAGAACAGCACATTCCCCTCGATACCCACACCACGCCCCCCATGCGCGTGAATGTCAAGATTCTGCGCTTCAACCCGGAAACCGACAAAAAGCCCCACTGGGAAACCTACCCGGTAGAGGCGCAGGCCAGCGACCGCGTGCTGGACGTGCTGAACTACGTCAAGTGGTACGTCGAGCCCACGCTCACCTTCCGGCGCTCGTGCGGGCACGGCATCTGCGGCAGCGACGCGATGATGATCGCGGGCCGCAACCGCCTGGCCTGCAAGGTGCTGCTGCGCGACGTGGTCAAAGACGGCGGCACCCTGACGGTCGAGCCCATTCGCGGACTGAAGGTCGAGAAGGACCTGCTGGTCGACATGGACCCCTTTTTCGACTCGTACCGGGCAATCATGCCCTACTTCATCAACGAGTCGCCGCCCCCCGCCGGGGAGCGCATCCAGTCGCCCGCTCAGGCCGACCGGATGCAGCACTCCAGCAACTGCATCCTGTGCGCGTGCTGCACGACCTCCTGCCCGATTTTCTGGGTGAACGGCTCGTACCTCGGCCCGGCGGCCATCGTGCAGGCGCACCGCTTTATCTTTGACAGCCGCGACGAGGCCACCAACCAGCGCCTGAACATCATGAACCAGAACACGGGCGTCTGGCGCTGCCGCACCGCTTACAACTGCACCGAGGCCTGCCCCCGCGACATCCCGATCACCACGATCATCGAGGAAGTCAAGCGGGCGGTGATGTACCAGCAGTCGTAAGGAGAGCGGCCAGCCGCCAGCAAAAAGAAGCAGAGGCCTCACGGCTTCTGCTTTTTCGTGTTCTGGCTGGCGGCTGGTCGCTCAAAACTGCATCACGTACCGCACCCCGGCCTCGTCCCGGCACTCCCCAAAGCCGCGCTCCCGCTCATCCACGGTCAGGGTGCAGGTCAGGGTTCGGGGCGAGGGGCCAGCGGTGCGGGCGATCAGGCTGCCTGCGCGGAGGGTGCCCTGGGGCTGCGGGGCGGGGCCGAGGCGGGCGCCCCAGCCGAAGGTCGAGCCGCCCGTGCCCGCCGTGCCGCCCACCGCCACGCTCAGGGCGAGGGGCGCGGTGGCAAGGGTTCCGTCCAGCACGGCCGCGCGGCCCGTGTAGGTCTGCCCGCCGATGTTCAGGACCACGTTGTCGGCCCCCGTCGCAGGTGAGCCGGGGCGCAGGCTGCCCGCCGCGAAAGTGACGGTGCCCTCCTGCCCGGTCGCAGCATTGACGACGCGGCCCGGCGGCACCGCCGTGAATGCGGGCGCACACGAGGCCAGCAGCGCGGCGAGGGCCACGGCAGTGAATTGTTTCATGGCCCCAGCGTAGTCCGGCACGGCGCAGGCTTGGTGACGCCCGCCACACCGCCGAACCCGCACCGGGAGTGCAGGGCCTACAGCTCGGCGAACTCGTGGACGAAGCGGGCCTGCGCGTCCGTCTCGATGGCCCCCTCGCGGGCCTCGCGCACGCGGGTGATGGCCTGCTCCGGCGGCATTCCCGCGCGGACCAGCAGGCAAGCGGCGACCAGCCCCGCCCGGCCCAGTCCGCCCCGGCAGTGCAGGACGACAGCGCGGCCGTCCAGCAGATGTTCCATCAGTTCATCGAGAAAGGAGTTGAACGTGTCGAGGTCACGCGGCACGTCCACGTCGCGGATGGGGCAGCCCACCAGCGTCAGCCCGCGTTCCGCGACTCGCTCGTGGTAGTCAGGGATGCCCAGCAGCCCAAACTCGTGGTCTTCCAGCAGCGGCGCGATGACGGTGGTCCCCTCCTGCGCGAGCCGGGTCAGATCGGCGTCCAGATCGCGCTCGTGGGTCACGCCAGGTTGGTAGAGGCTCTCGCCCTTCTTGCCGGGAGCGATGGTCAGGCCCAGACGTCCCGGCCACAGCCCGGTGTCCACCCAGTCCACCCGTAGGGGGGAAGTGGCGCTGGTCATGCGCCCCCCTCCTCGCGCAACCACCGGGCCGCGTCCAGCGCGTGATAGGTGATGATCGCGTCGGCCCCGGCGCGGCGCATCCCGGTCAGGGTCTCCAGCACGGTGCGGCGCTCGTCCATGTACCCGGCCTGGGCCGCCGCCTTGATCAGCGAATACTCGCCGCTGACGTTGTAGGCGACCAGCGGCAGGTCGAAGTTCTCGCGCAGCGCCCGCAGCATGTCGAGGTAGGCCAGCGCGGGTTTGACCATCAGGAAGTCGGCGCCCTGTTCGGCGTCCAGCCGGGCCTCGCGCAGGGCCTCGCGCTCGCCGCCCGCCGGGTCCATCTGATACGACGCCCGGTTGCCCACGCTGGGGGCGCTGCCCGCCGCGTCGCGGAAGGGGCCGTAATAAGCGCTGGCGTATTTGACGGCGTAGGCCATGACGGGCACGTGCTCGAAGCCCGCCGCGTCCAGGGCAGAGCGAATCGCGCCGACCTGTCCGTCCATCATCGCGCTGGGGGCCACCACGTCGGCCCCGGCGCGGGCCTGCGAGACGGCGGTGCGGGCGAGCAGCTCCAGCGCGGCGTCGTTGTCCACGGTCCAGTCACCTTCCCCCGTCTGGCACAGCGGCCCGCAGTGGCCGTGGTCGGTGTACTCGCACAGGCAGGTATCGGCAATGACGGTCACGCCCGGCACCTCCGCCTTGATCGCCGCCGCTGCCCGCTGAATGACGCCGCCCTCGGCGTAGGCCCCGCTGCCCTGGGGGTCTTTCTGGGAGGGAATGCCGAACAGGATCACGCTGAGGATGCCCAGGCTCAGGGCTTCCCGCGCCTGGGTGACCGCCCCCGCGACCGGGTGGCGGCTCACGCCGGGCATGGTGGCGATGGGGGTCTCGCCCTCTTCCTCGTGGACAAAGATGGGGTGGATGAAGTGGTGGGGCGCGAGACTGACCTCGCGGGTCAGGGCACGCAGGCCAGCGCTGCGGCGCAGGCGACGAGGACGCTCCAGCATGGGAGGCAGGCTAGCGCAGCGGGAATGCGCGGAATGGAACGCGGGTCAGCCCATCAGACGACGAAGGCCCGTACTCCCCGCGCCAGACACGCCCGCAGCAGGTTCTGCCGGGTGCGGGCGACAACCTCCGGGTCGGGGTGGGCGACCGCAATCACTACGCGCGAGCGGCCTGCCGCGTCCTGACCGCGCTCCAGGCTTAGACAGGCACCGCCCGGCATGTCCAGCAGCGCAGTGAGGGTGGCCTCGTCGGGCGGTTGAGGCAGAGTGACGTACTCGCGGTCCTCTCCCCCACCGGGCATCAGGCGTGGCCGAGGCGCTCGGCGGCCTCCCACGCGGCGGCTTCGCCCCAGACGTGGGCGGCGACCGCAAGGGCCGCGTGCAGGGCAGGCAGGCCAGAGGGGGTCGTCGTGAGGAGGCCGTCGGTCACCACCTCGCCGGGGCGCACGTCGGCGGGCGCGTGGCCCCAGAGCGTGTCCGCGAGGTCGGCGGGGCCGCCCACCACCCGGCCCGCCAGGGTGCCCGCCGCGCCGGGGAGCAGCAGGCCGCTGCCACTTGCCCCGGTCGGCAACGCCGCGTGCCCGGCGAGAAACTCGCGCAGCAGGGGGTCGCGGGCCGCCTTCGCCGCGCCGGGACCGCCGGGAATCAGCAGGGCGGCGGGTTCGGGCAGGGCGGCGTACAGGACATGGGGCGTGCTCACCAAGCCCCCGGCGGTCACGATGCTCGCCCGCGAACGGCTCACCGTGCGTGCCTGACCCTCACCCCCGCACAGGCGGCAGACAGCGACCATCATGCCGAGTTCCAGTTCACTGACTCCGGCGTAGACGGGAATGGCGACGACGGGGCCTTCGGTGGCAGGAACTTCGGTCATGGCCGTAGCCGCTCCACCCGGTAGCCCCGGCGGGCGTGGGGAGGGCCGACCTCGCCCTGCCTCAGCAACAGGTCGGCGGCCTCGGCGGACAGGCGCTCCACCCGCAAGAGGTAATCGCGCAGCGTCTCGGGCGCGTCAAAACGGCGGGGGTGAGGGTCGCCCTCCACGCGCAGGTCCAGCCAGTCAGGGGCGCGGCGCTCGGCAGTCATAGCTCGCGCAGGTCCTCCCACAGTTGCCAGCCCACGCCGGGGGGCGTGGCGTCCAGCAGCGGGTTCAGGGCGTGGCTGGCGGCCTCGGCGTGGGCGTGCATGGTGTCGGCGTCCGGCTTTTCGTCGTACAGGCGCAACACGGTGAACTGGTAGAAGGTCTGGGAAGCGGTCGGCTCGCCGTTCTCGAAAAAGGCGAAGGGCGGCTGCACCGCGTCCCACAGCGCGTGCGCGTCGTCGAGGTCGTGGGTCAGGAACTGTTCGAGGTCCACGTCCAGACTCTCGGGATGCCACAGGTAGCCTTGCAACAGGCGCACGGCGGCGCGGCCCCCGGCCGGAGCGCTGGACTCTTCGGGAGAGGTCATCAGGGGGCAGCATACCCGCTGGCTTCGCCGTCCGTCCGCGATGAGGCGGTCTCCAGCAGCACCAGCGCGTCGCACACCCGCCACGGCCCCGGCTCCCAGCCGGGATGCAGCGCCCGCAGCACGGCCTCCGGCTGGGGGTGCCGCTCCTCCAGCGCCCGCCCCGCCTCGCGCCACACGCCGGGGCGAAAGGGGGCCAGGGCGGGGTCGGCGGCGAGTGCCCCGCGCAGCCAGCGCAGGGTGGGGAGGCCGTCAGTGATGGTCGCGCGGGCCTCCAGCGCCAGCAGGCCCGCCGTCAGGCCGGGGTCGGCATCGGGGGGGCCGGGCAGCCCGGTCTGCACCCGGCGCAGCAGGGCGTGGGCACGGTTGATGTGCCCCAGGGCCTCCTCCTCCCGCCCCGCCCGCAGCAGCGCCTCGGCGTGGAGGGCGTGGGCCTGCGCCCCCGCGTAGGGGTGGTCGGTCAGGTCCAGCGCCCGCCCGGTGAACTCCAGCGCCTGCCGGGGGTCAGGGTCGGCCAGAGCGCGGCTGAGCCACTGGTCGAAGCGCAGCACCTCCTCCCGGTCGCCGGGAGCGGCGGGCGCCGCGAGGAGGTGGTCCAGCAGGGCGCGGGCGTGGGCGAGGTCGGGGTGGTCGGCCGTCGGCCCGGCGAAAGGCTGGAGGTAGGGCAGCCCGGCCCCCCGCGTCAGGTAGGCCAGCGCGACCCGGTAGTCGGTGCGGCGGGTGCGGTAGGCGGCCTCCGGGCGGCGCGGGCCGGGGCGGGCGAGCAGGCGGCGGGCCTCGGCGGCGAGCGCGAGCGCCTCGTCCGGGCGGGCCAGCGCGAGCAGGAGGGGCACCCCCTCGCTAAGCAGACGGGCACGGGGCACCGCGTCGCCGTCCCAGGTGCCGTCCCCGAGGAGGGCCAGCGCCGAGCGCCAGCGTTCCAGACCCTCGGCGGGGCGGCCCAGTCGCCGCAGGGCAGTCGCGGCGCGGGCCAGGGCGCGGGCCTGCTCCTCGGCGCTGCCTCCGGCCGCCTCCAGCCGTCCGGCCGCCTCGGTCAGGGCGTCCAGCGCCCCGTGCGGCTGGCCGAGGCGCAACCTGAGATCGCCCTCCTGGTAGCGGGCGCGGGCCGAGAGCAGCGGGCTGGACTCGGGCACCCCGCGCAGGCCGCGCAGCGCCGCCTCCCAGTCGCCCCGGTCCTTGGCGACGAGGCCGCGCCACAGCTCTGCCCGCGCCCCCCCCGCCGCCGTGCGCGGGTCGGTGACGGCGCGGGTGGCCGCCGTCAGGTCGCCGCGCCAGCGGGCCAGGGCCGCCTCCACGAGCAGCGCGTCCGCCTGCGCCGCCGCCTGCCAGGGGTCGGGGGGTCCGGCGAGGGCCGCGCACAGGTCGGGGTGGTTCAAGCCCGCCTTGGCCGCCTCGAAGTTGCCCGCGTCCACGCTGCTCTCGGCGAGCTTGACCCGCGCCCAGGCCCGCACCGCCGCCCGCCCGGACTCCAGCAGGGTGAAGAGGGCGTCGCGTGCCCCCGGATCGTCATACTCGCCGCGCCCGGCGTGGTGGGCGGCGACCGCGCGGGCCAGCGCTTCCCTCACCTCGCCCGCCGCCCCCCGGCGCACGCGCGGCCACAGGGGGGGAAGGTGCCGCGCCTCGTCGGGATGGGCCGCGAGCCAGCGGGCGAGAGCCTCCCACTTGCCCAGCCCCGCGAAGGCGGCCAGCCGCGCCGCAGCGAGGGCCGGGTGGGGCGGTGCGGCGGTCAGGCGGCGGCGGGCCGCGTCCCGCTCGGCGGTGGGCACCCCGGCGAGGGCGGCGGCGAGGGCCGGGGCCGGGGTCCACCCCTGCGGGTGTGGGTGCAGCAGGGCGCGGGCGTGGGGGGGCAGGGCCGCCACCTCCACCCCCAGCGCCGCCCCGAGAGGCTCGGGGCACAGGGTCCTGCCCTCCAGCGCCGATACCGCCGCCGCCAGCCGCCGCACGTCGGGGTCGGAAAGGAGGCGGGCGGGGGGGGCCGCCGGGTCCGGGTCCCCCCCCGCCGCCAGCAGCGCGAGGCGGTCGAGGTGCCGCCCCGTCTCGCGCACGAGGGCGTCGGCCCGTTCGCGGGACACCCCCAGCCGCGCCATCAGGTACGCCCGCGCCTCGGCGAGGGTGGGGGGCCGCAGGTCGATGACCTCGGCCACGCCGGACGGCAGCCCCGCCGCGTCCTCCAGCGCGAGCAGCACCGCCACGCCGGGGGGCGCGGGGCGCAGGAGGTGCTCGGCCGCCCACGCCGCCGGGGTGAGGGGACCGTCGGGCGAGCGGGGCGACTCTCCCCCGAAGCGCACGTCCGCCGTCACCCGGACGAGCAGCACGCCCGGCGCGGGGGGCAGGGCGCGGCGGGCCGCCTCCGCCTGCGCCGCCGCCTGCCCCGCCCACGAGGTGCCCGCCGGAACCAGACCCAGCACGTCGGCCACCTCCCCCTCCAGCCCCAGCCGCCGCACACTCAGCCCCGGCACCTCCCCCAGCGCCCACTCCAGGTGGTCGAGCAGCACGGTCTTGCCCGCGCCCGGCCGTCCGGTCACGATCAGCCGGGGCGAGCGCCCGGCCCGCACCCCGGCCAGAAACTGCTTGTAGGCGCGTTTCTTGGCGCGGCCCAGCAGTTCAAGTTCGGGGGACAGCGGCGCGGGCGGGGCCGGGTCAGGGGGGGCGGCCTCCAACGGACGGCCCGCCTCCCGCGCGAGGTCGGCCAGGATGCCGCGCAGCAGCGCCTTGTCGCGGGGGGTGCCCACGTCGCGGTAGACGATGTTGCGCAGCGCCGCCGGATTGCCGCCCCGCTCGCGCAGTTCGGCCTCCAGCCAGCGCAGGCTGCCGCGCAGGCCCCGGCCCGGCTCGTGGCGGGGCGGCAGGTGCAGGCGCAAGTCGGCCAGGGTCGCCTTCCAGTCCACGGTGAGCCGAGCCTAGCACCCCCCCCGGTTTCTGACGGGCGCGTCAGACAGACAGCGCGGGGGGCTGTGTATACTCGGTCCAGTTTTCCCACAGTTCAGACCCCAGGAGGAACACCCATGTCCCAGAAGTTTGCCGTGCCTGCCCTGCTGACCCTCGCCCTTGCCGCTGCCGGAAGCGCCTCGGCGCAGTCGCTCGCCGCCGCCGAGTCCCTGTACGACCAGGGCAAGTGGCAGGAGGCCGCGACCGCCGCCGCCGCCCTGAAGACGAGCGCGGGCTACGCCCTGGCCGCCGAAGCCACCACCGCCGGTGCAGGCCTGAGCGCCGAGAGTGCCAAGAAGGGCCTCTTCCAGAAGGCGCAGGATTACGCCCGTCAGGCGATCAATGCCGACAAGAACAATCCCGACGCCTACTTCGAACTTGCTCGCGCCCAGGGCCGTCTGGCGCAGTACAGCGGCATCCTGAACAGCCTGGGGCTGGCGGGCGACATGAAGAAGAACCTCGACACCGCCATCAAGCTCAAGCCCAACATGGCCTCGGCCTACGTGGCGCTGGGGCTGTGGCACGCCAACCTCGTCTCCAAGGGCACCGTGGCGACCCTGGCGACGGGCGCCAAGCGCAACCAGATCAACCCCAACTTCGAAAAGGCCATCGCGCTGGAACCCAACGCGGCCGTGCACCGCATCGAGTACGCCAACGCCCTGCTGCTTCAGGGCAACAAGGCGGGCGCCCGCACCCAACTGGAAAAGGCGGTCAGCCTGCCCGCCGACACCTTCTGGGAGAAGCGCGATCTGGAGCAGGCACGCAAGACCCTGGCCGGGCTGTAAAGCTCCGCATCACCCGACAGGCCCCAGCCTCGGCTGGGGCTTTTTGCTGCCCTTCAGCGCCCCAGCAGCGCCACCGCCCCCGGCAGCACCTCCACCCGCACCCCGGTCGCCCGGCCCACCACATCGCCGTCGAGGTGCAGCCAAGTCGGTTGCGCCCAGGTCAGCTCGGCCACCCGGCCCGCGCGGTGATGGACGCCGGGGTCGCCCAGGTGACGGCCCGGTAGCACCAGCGCCATCAGCCGCAGCACCTGCCGCCGCCCCAACGGACCGCTGACGACCACATTGAGGAGGCCGTCGCGTGGGTCAGACTGGGGGCTGATGTGAAAGCCGCCCCCGTAGCGGGTGCCATTCATCGCGGCGGCGAGGATGCTGGGGCCTGCATAGAGACGTTCGCCGTCCACGTCGGCCGTGACGGGCGTGAGGGTCAGGTGGCGCAGGGTGGTCAGGGCGGCCCAGGCGTAGCGCCCCAGCCCCGGCAGCCACGCGGGAGCCTCCGGCAGCCGGGCGGTGAGCTGCGCGTCGAAGCCCATGCCCAGGCCGTTGAGGAGCAGCCGCGTCTCGCCCGCGCCGCCCTCCCCCTGCACGGTCACCCGCAGGGCGTCCACCGGGCGGGGTGCCCCCGCGATCCGCGAGAGGGCCGCCCGGAAGTCGCCCGGCTTGAGGCCCAGCATCCCCGCGAAGTCGTTCCCGGTCCCCAGCGGAATGACCCCCAGGGGCCGCCCGGTCCCCACCAGCGCGGGCAGCAGCGCCCCCACCGTTCCGTCCCCGCCGACCGCCAGCACCGCCACGCCGGGCGGGAGGGCCTGCACCCGCGCCAGCGCCGCCGGACCGCTCGCCTCCTGAATGACCTCGTAGTCCAGCGCCCGCACCCGTAACTCGGCCTCCAGCCGGGGCCAGGTGCGCCCCGCCAGGCCACGCCCGGCGGTGGGGTTGAGAACGACGGCGTAGGACCGCCCGGAAAGGGAAGACGGGGAAAGTGCCTGAGTCACGCTGCCCCCAGCATAGGGCGCGGTGACACCGTTCTAACAAAGGGGCAACGGGGGCTCACCCGCCGGACGCGGGCACCGCCGATGCTGCGGCATGAGCCAGAAGAACCCTGACCTCCGCGTCCCCAAACAGGTGCAGGACAATGCCGCGCTGGGCCTGCGCCTGCGCGACGAACACGGCTACGGCGGCACCGAGGTCGGTGAACACATGGCTGAGAAGCTCGCAGCGGGAGGCGACCTCTCCCCGGAGGAGGTACGGCACGTCGCCCAGTACTTCCCCCGCCACGCGCACGACAACCTGGAGCAGACTGGCGAGGACGGCGGCAAGCCCTCACGCGGCTATATCGCCTGGCTGCTGTGGGGCGGCGACGAGGGCCGCGCCTGGAGCGAGCAGGTCAGCGCCCAGCTTGACGAGGCCGAGGAGAACTGACCGTCCCTACGCCCAGTTCTCCGGCCTCTCTCCCAGCCCGAAGTGCCACGCCACCGCCGCCGCGATCCGCCGCGCCGCGTGCCCGTCCCCATAAGGATTGCGGGCCGAGCGCATCCGGGCGAGTTCGGCCTCGTCCGAGAGCAGGCGGCCCAGCACCGCGCGGAGGTTCTGCGGGTCGTTTCCGGCCAGGGTCAGCACGCCCGCCTCCAGCCCCTCGGGGCGCTCGGTGACGTTGCGCAGGACGGCCACTGGGACGCCGAGCGCCGCCCCCTCCTCCTGAAGGCCCCCGGAGTCGGTCGCCAGCAGCGCCGAGGCCGCCATCAGCGGGGCCATCTGCGCGTAATCCAGGGGGTCGGTGAGTTCAAAGTTGGGCAGTCCCTGTAAGGCCGGGCGCACCGCCTCCTGCACCGCCGGGTTGAGGTGGACCGGGTAGACAAAGTGCGTGTCCGGATGGGCGCGGGCCACGTCCGCGAGGGCCTCGGCCATCTCACGCATCATGGGCAGGTTCTCGCGGCGGTGCATGGTGACGGTCACCAGCCGCCCGCCCGCGTCCAATTTCGCCTGCCACTCGGGGCGCAGCGGCACTCGCCCGGCGACCTCACGCACCGCGTCCACGGCGGTCTGTCCGGTCACGAAGAGGCCCAGTTCGCCCTTGCCCTCCCGGCGCAGGTTCTCAGCGCTGCCGGGCGTCGGCGCGAAATCCAGGTCGCTGAGCACCCCGGTCAGGCGGCGGTTGGCCTCCTCCGGAAAGGGCTCACGCATACTCCCGCTGCGTAGCCCCGCCTCCACGTGCGCCACCGGAATCCCCTCGTAAAAGGCGCTGAGCGCCACGCAAAAGGACGTGGTCGTGTCCCCGTGGACCAGCACCATGTCGGCCTCCATCTCGCGCAGCTTGCGCCCCGCCTGCGGCACGATGCGCCCGGTCAGGTCGGCCAGCGTCTGGCGGTCGGTCATGACCTGGAGGTCCTCGTCGGGCGTCAGGCCGAAGACGGCCAATGCCTCGTCGAGCATCTGCCGCTGCTGCCCGGTCGAGAGGATCAGCGGCGTCAGGCCCGGCTGCGCCCCGATGGCCGAGTGCACCGGGGCCATCTTGGTGGCTTCCGGGCGGGTGCCGAAGGCGAGGACGATGCGTTTGGGGGCGGGGTCGGTCATGGAAGCTCCAGGGGTCAGGACAGCGCCCCGGCGGGGGCGGGGCGAAGAGAGGAACGTCAGCGGTGGTCGCCTTGTGGTGCGGGAGGAACAGGCGGCACCGTTTCGCGCCCGTGCGCCCGCACCCGGCGGTGCGCGACGAACCACAGGCACAGGGCGCAAGCAGCCACGGTTCCCGCGATGGCGGCGAGGGGCACCCCCTGCGCCAGCATCCCGATGACCCCGCACCACAGGGCGACGATCCACAGGATCACGGCGGTGCGCCGGGCGCTGGAGGTCCGCGCCAGCACCCGGTGGTGGATGTGGGTCTTGTCCGGGTGCCCCAGCGGATTGCGGATGCCACGCGCCAGCCGCCCGATCACCACCTGCGTGGTGTCGAGGATGGGCAGCGCCATCACCAGCAGCGGCACCAGCAGGCTGGCCCCCGCGCTGAACTTCAGGGTCCCCAGCAGGCTCACGGCGGCCAGGGTGTAGCCGAACAGGTACGCCCCCGCGTCCCCCATGATGATGCGGCTGGGGTTGAAATTGTGCCGCAGGTAGCCCAGCGCGGCCCCCGCCAGCCCCGCGAGCAGCACGACCGCCGCCGCCCGGTCGGGAAACTGCGCCGCCGTGACCAGCAGCACCATGCTCGTCACGAAGCCCACGCCGCCCACCACCCCATCCACCCCGTCCATCAGGTTGACGGCGTTGGTCAGGCCGACCACCCACAGGATGGTCAGCGCCACGCTGAGCGGCCCGTTCACCGCGTCCGGCAGCACCGGCAGGAAGGGAATCGCGTTGAAGTCGAGCGTCAGCCCGTTGACGACCAGCAGCACGGCCGCCAGCGCCTGCACGATCAGCCGGAACAGGGGCGAGAGGCCGAACTGGTCGTCGATAAAGCCGGTCAGCACCAGCACCGAGGCGCCCAAGAGGATCGCCAGCACCTGAATGTTGACCTGCTCGATCACGATGGGCCGCAGCGCCCACGCCACGACCACGCTGACCAGAAAGCCCGCGAAGATCGCCAGCCCGCCCGCGTTGGGCAGCGGCTCCTTGTTCAGCCGCCGCTCGTTGGGTTGGTCCGCCCAACCCACCTTGATGGCGAACTCGCGCACGCGCGGGATAAACCGCCAGGTGAACAGCCACGCGGTCAGAAAGGTGAGCAGCACGCTCAGAAAGCCGCGCCCGGTGATGTTGGCGATGCCGAGGCTGGCGGCGAGGTCCCTCAAGGAATCCATAAGCTGACGGGATTGTAAGGGTCAGGCATGAGGAAGGCGACCGACGAAAGGTGCAGCCTCTTTCCCGCCCCGCCTACTTCGTGCCGTAGATGCGGTCGCCCGCGTCGCCCAGGCCCGGCACGATGTAACCGTGGTCGTTGAGGCGCTCGTCGACGGCGGCGACCACGATCTCCACGTCGGGGTGGTCGCGCTCAATGACGGCCACGCCCTCGGGGGCGGCGAGGATGCACATCAGCTTGATGCTCTGGGCACCGGCCTCCTTGAGCGCCGTGATCGCCGCGCTCGCGCTGCCGCCCGTGGCGAGCATGGGGTCGGTCAGGAAGACGCGGCGTTCGGCGATGTCGGCGGGCAGTTTGTTGTAGTAGGCGACGGGTTGCAGCGTCCCGGGGTCGCGGTACATCCCGATATGCCCCACCTTGGCGGCGGGCACGAGGTTCACGATGGCGTCCGTCATGATCAGCCCGGCCCGCAGGATGGCGACGAGCGCGAGCTTCTTCCCGCTGAGCATCGGGAACTCGCCTTCCTCAAGGGGGGTCTGGAGGCGGGTGGGCGTCACTTCCAGGTCGCGCATCGCCTCATAGGCGAGCAACATGGACACCTCGGCGGCGAGTTCGCGGAACTCCTTGACCCCGGTGTGTACGTCGCGCATCAGGGAGAGTTTGTGCTGAATGAGGGGGTGGGTGACGGCCGTGAGCATGGCCCCACGATACCCGTCCGGCGGTGGGTGCCCCAGTCCTACCCCGGCAGCCGCGCCAGCACATGCCGCGCCAGCCGCTCCTTGACGGGCCGCTGGCGGTCGAACTCATAGGGTTCGTTCATCAGGAACCAGTACAGGTCGTGCAGGTAGGTGTGCGCGAGGTACGCCCGCAGTCGGGTCAGGGTGGCGGGGGCACGGTCGGGGAGGAAGGTCAGCGCCGCGCCCAAACTCTCATCCGGCGGCAGCAGGTCGAGGGTGCCCGTCTTGAGGAGGGCGAGGTCACGCAGGGGGTCGTCCCATCCCGCCTTCGTCCAGTCGATGACGAGGACCTCGCGGCTGGCCCCGTCCGCTTCCCCCGGCGGCGTGATCAGGCCCGGCTCAATCAGAATATTGTCGTGCCACAGGTCGAGGTGGCAAAACGCGGCGGGTTGGTCTAGCAATCCGCGCTCCAGCGGCTCCTCGACCGCGTCGAACAGGTCGTCGAGGGGATAAGCCGCCAGTGCCGAGCGGAAGCGCCGCAGCCGCTCACGCACCCGGCGCAGGTCCACCGTCCCGAGGTGGTCCTGGTGCAGCGCCCCCAGAATCTCGCGCAATCTTGGCAGCGCGGCGGGAACGTCGGCGGCGGTCAGGGGCCGACCCGGAAAGCGGCGCAGGATCAGGGCCTCCACCCCGTCGGCCTCGACCGCGTCCACGACCCAGGCCCCCAGGTCGGCGCGGCGCATATTCCCGGCCTCCAGGCGGTGTTCGCCGCGCTGGGTGCGGTACACCTTGACGACCACGTCGCCGCCCGCCGCCGCGTAGACCCGGCTCTGCATCCCCGCGTCCATCGGGGTCAGGGGACCGAAGCGGGCTTCCAGCACGGGGAAACGGTGGGATGGCAGGCCGCCCGAGGTCACGCGGGCATCATAGCGGGGCCGCGCCGGGCCGGGCGGGACCGGTCAGGCTTCCGCGCCCGCCGGGGCGGGGGGCAAGCTGGCGAGCAGCTCCACAAGCTGAGGATCGAGGACCGTCCCTGCCTGCGCCTGCACCGCGGCGAGGTTCCCGTCCGCGTGGGCCGAGGCGTTCGCCACCGCGAGGAGGCGGGCATACAGGGGAATCTCCTCGCCGGAAAGGCCGTCGGGCTCGCCCTGACCGTCCCAGCGTTCGTGGTGGTGCCGGATGGCCCGCTGCGCTTCGGCGAAGTGGGACACGCTGTGAAGGAAGTTGGCCCCCATCTGCGCGTGCCCCGGCTCACCGTGAATCTTGCCGAGGTCGTGCAACAGCGCGGCGTACCACAGCTCCTCACGCTCGCGCGGCGAGAGGCCCGCTGCCTCGCCCAGACGCACGGCGAGGTCGGCGACCGCCTCCCCGTGCCCCAGGGCGTCGAACTCCAGGCTTTCCACGGCCTCGACAACGGCCGAGGCGATCTGCCGGGCCGTCTGCCGCCACTCGCGGCGGCTTTCCATCACGGCGACGAGGGGCGCGACCGACGCTGCCCACGCGGTCACCGCCGACTGCGCGGCCGGGCTGAGGGACGTGCCCGCCGGACAGTCCAGCACCAGCGCCCCCAGCGTGCGCCCGTGGTCGGTCAGCGGCACCACGAAGGTCAGCGGCGCCTGCCGCGCCCCCGCCGCCTCCAGCCGGGCGAGCGCTTCGGGGGGATTGGCCGCGTAGAGATCACGGCCCTGGAGAAGCTGAGGACGACCACCCGCCGTCACCCACGGGCCTTCCAGCGTGGTGCCGGCAAGCGTGCGGGGGTAACCGTGGACCGCCACCACAGGAGCAGCCCCACGGCCCAGCACCGCGTAACCCTTGGCCTCACTGCCCAGCAGCGCGGCGGCGTGGGCCAGCGCCCCGTCCAGCACACTGGCCGCACTGGGCCGTGCGAGCAGGCGGGCCAGCAGCGCGGTCGCGTCGGCCGGGGCGCTGCCGGAAGCCGGGGAGAGGGTGACAGGAGCAGCCTCGGACCCGGAGGGAGGCTGCGGCGGACGGGGGCGCCTGAACACGTTGCGGCGAGTATACCCGCGCTACCCTGCCCCGGTGACGCGCCCACGCCCCACCCCCCTGGCCCCTGCCCCGCCCTCCGCCGCCCGGTTCCGCTCCGTCACGGCGGCCGTCGAACGTGGCTACGCCCGTTACGCGCGGCAGGCCGACGGATGGCTGACCCGTTACCGGGAGCGCGGCGGGCAGGTCTACTGCGGGGCCGGGTGCTTCGCGTGCTGCGACATGCCCATCCGGGTGAGCCTCGCCGAAGCGCTGGTGACGGCGGCGGCCCTGGACGGGGAGGCGGCGGCCCGCGTGGAGGCGCACGCCCGTCAGGTCCTGCACAACGCCCGCACCGCCCCCGACGAGGCGACTTACGTGGAGCGCCACCGCCGCGAGGTGGGGTTTTGCCCGCTGCTCGACCGGGAGACGGGCGGATGCAGCCAGTACGCCGCCCGGCCCACCCGTTGCCGCGATACCTTCAGTGCGCTGCCTGCCCGCTACTGCGCCGCCGGAACCTGGGAGACCCTGACCCGCCGCGAGAAGGCCGACTACGCCCGCGAGGTCGCCCGCACCCCCGGCACCGACGGCGAGCTGCATTACGTGGCACCGCTGGAGCACCTCTCCGAGCCGATCTGGGCCGCCGCTGCCCGCGCCATGCGCCAGGAATGGGGCCTGGAGGTGTGGGGCGACTTCTGGACGCTGACCACCCTGGCCCGCCGCGAGGACTTCATGGAGCGGGTCGCGCGGGGGGACGCCCGGGGCGCGTGGCAGGTCGCCCGGCGGGCCGGACTAGCGCACGAGGTCGTGCTGGAGATCGGGTAATCGGGGAGGAGTTTTTCTGCCCTCCCCGGTGCCTGCCGCAGTGCATTGACAGATCAGGTTCGGTGCGAAAGACCCCTCACCCAACCCTCTCCCCCAGGAGAGGGCTTTTCGACCCCTCTAACCAGGGGGAGAGGGGCCTCGCGCAGCGAGGGGGTGAGGGGTCCCCTTCCATCACCTGATCTAGAAGCTGCCCGCGCCCCCCACCCGAACGCCCTGGTAGTAGGCGTAGGCCGCGCTGTAACAGGCCGGGCGCACGTACCAACTCTTGGCCGCGCAGATGGCCTTCATGTTGGCGTAGAAAGCGTCGTCGGTGTTCAGGCGATTGGCCGAAGTCCGCTCGTAGACCTTGAGGTTGCGGTAGCCGAAGTCGTGGACATGGCAGGCGGGCCGGAAGTCCTCGCGGTAGCCCAGGCCCACACCGTCGGGAGCGCTGCATCCGTCGCGGGTCCAATCCAGGCCGGAGTAGGGCCGCGCCGTGCCCGCGTAGGCCGTGTACTGCCCGTTGTAGGCCGCCACCGTTCCCCAGGCTACGCGTTTGACGTACGCGAGGCGGTCGGAGGCAAGGTCCTGCCCGGTCAGCAGCGGAACCTGCGGGCGCGAGAGATCGGCAGGCCGCTCGCCGTAAGCCTCCTGAAGCGCGGCGAGCAGACCGGGATCGTCGCCGTACCGCGCCAGGATGGCCTGGCTGTCCGGGTCCTGCAACTCAGGCCGGGCCGCGTAGTCGGCCGTCAGGCTGGGGGCCGGGGCAGGCGGGGGCGCCCCACACGCGGCGAGGGCGAGCGGCAGCAAGGCGAGGGACAGGGCGGGGATAGGCCGTCGGTGCATGGGACCTCCTGAGAGCAGGTTGTGGGTACGACCGGAGTGTACCGTGCTCAGCCCGCCGGACAGCATCGGCACTCCTCGCTCTGACCAGCCACCCCAAATAAAAACAGCCCCCGCCGGAGCGGAGGGCCGTTCATGCTGCCTTCCTGGTCTGCCCTACGTGCCCGGCGCGAACCGCGTGTGGCCCCGCAGCCGCACCGCCCGGTAATACGCCTCCGCCGCCGAATAGCAGGCGGGCCGGGCGGCCAGCGCCTTGCGGGCACAGATCGCCCGTAGGTTGACGCGAAAGGCCTCGTCGCTGGCGCGGCGGTTGCCAGCGGTGGGCTCCAGCACCCGCAGGTTGTGGTACGCGAAGTCGTGGACCACGCACGCCGAGTCGAAGTCGTCGCGGTAGCCCAGACCGAGGCCCTGCGGAGTGCTGCACCCGTTGTTTTCCCAGTCGAGGGCGGGCCACAGCGGCTCAAGGCGCGGTCGCGCCGCCGCGAACGCTTCCGGCGTGCCCCACCCCAGCCGCTGAACAACCGCCACCGGGCTGTCTTCCCGGTCGGGCACGGACGGAAAGAGCGCCGGGGCACACGACCCCAGCACTCCGGCCAGCAGCACCAGTCCGGCGCGGCGCAAGGCGTTTACTTGCGGGCCGCCTCGATCAAGGCGGGCACAATCTGGTTCACGTCGCCCACGATGCCGTAGTCGGCCACCTTGAAGATGGGGGCCTCGGCGTCCTTGTTGATTGCCACGATGTACTTGCTCTTGCCCATGCCCGAGAGGTGCTGCACTGCGCCGCTCACGCCCAGCGCGACGTAGGCCTTGGGCTGCACGGTCTTGCCCGTCTGGCCCACCTGCTCGGCGTAGGGCCGCCAGCCCGCGTCCACGACCGCGCGGGTGGCGCCCACGCCCGCCCCGAGGCGGTCGGCGAGGCCCTCCACATAGGCCGTGAAGTTCTCGGGGCTACCCACCCCGCGCCCGCCGCTCACGATCACGTCGGCCTCGGTCAGGGCCACGCGGCTGGACTTCTCCACGCTCTTGCCCGTCACTTCTACACGGGAGGCGGGGAGGTCAAGTTCTACGTCGTACTGCTCGCCCGCAGCGGCAGCGGGCTGGGCGGGAGCGAAGGAGCCGGGCTTCACGGTCACCACGATGACCGGGGCCTCGGCCTCCACCGTCTCGGTCACGCGGGCGAGGTAGGTGTAGCGCTGGGCCTGCAGGGCCGCGCCGTTCGCCTTCAGGCTGATCGCGTCCTCGAGGTAGGGGGCGTCGAGCTTCACGGCCACGCGCGGCGCGAACTCACGGCCCGAGCGGCTGCCGCCGATGATGACGGTGTGGGCCTCGCCCTCCTGGGCGATCTGCGCAGTCGCAGCGGCCCACAGCTCAGCGTTGTACTGCGCCAGCGCGGGCAGATCTGCCACGAGCACCTGATCGGCGACAGCGGCGGCGGCGTTCGCCACATCGGCGGTGCCCTGGCCCAGCACGAGGAGGGTCACCGGTCCCTCACGCCCGGATTCACGGGCGGCAGTGACCATTTCGAGGGTGGCCTTGGCGAGCTGGCCCCCCGAGTGTTCAGCGACGATCAGGATCATGCGAGCACCTTCGCTTCATTGCGCAGGAGGTCGAGGAGTTGTTCGGCGGCGGCCTGCGGGTCCTTGCCGTCGATCATCTTGTTCAGGCGGGCGCGGGTCTGGATCTCGCTGCCCACCACGCGCACCGTCGGGGCCGCGCCGTAGCTGTCCAGCATGTCCTTGCGCAGCTCCTTTTTCTTGGCCTTCATGATGTTGGGCAGCGTCGGGTAGCGCGGCTCGTTGAGGCCCTGCTGGGTGGTCACCACGGCGGGCAGGGAGGCGCGGAAGCTCTCGTTGCCGTCGTCCACATCGTGGCGGCCCGTGAGGGTGTCGCCATCGACCTTCAGCTCATTGGTCCAGGTGAGTTGCGGCCAGCCCAGGCGCTCGGCGGTCGCCGCCCCCAGCGCCTGGCTGTCCCAGTCGGCCTCCTGCCCGCCGACCAGGATCAGGCCTGCGCCTTCCGCCTGCGCCACCTGCGCGACGACGCGGCTCAGCGCGATGGGGTCGAGCTTCTCGTCCGTCTCGATGTGGATGGCCCGGTCGACGCCCATCGCCAGGGCAGTGCGCAAGGCATCCTCGACCCGCTTGGGGCCGACGGCCAGCGCGACGATCTCCTCGACGGCCGTGCCGCCCTCGCGCAGACGCAGGGCCTCCTCCACGCCGTACTCGTCCATGCCGTCGATCACCAGGGTCGCCCCCTCCAGATCGACGTGGCCCCCGCTGATCTTCACGCGGGCCTCCGCGTCGGGCACTTGTCTTACCAGGGTCAGGATCTTCATGTGGCCTCCAAGATAAAGCGGGGTGGGGCCAGGCCCTCCCCCTCATCGCTACAGTTTGCTGTTCGCCGTCCAGGGCAGGCGGACTCCAGGAGGAGCGCCGCGCTGTTTGGACTCGGTGCAAGTTTAGCAGGCTGGTTTATGGGCAGGGAATCTCACCCAGGCCCCCCGACCCATCTCCCATTCATAAAGCCGCCGTCAAACTCATGAGGGGCGGGGCTCATCTTGGTCGCCGAGGCTGCGGGGGATATGAAACAGCTTCTTGCCCTGACTGCCGCCGCCGCCCTCGCCACGGCGGGTGCCCAGACCACCACGACCACCGTGAACGCGATTCCTGCCACGCCCATCAGCACGGGCCTGAGCGGCGTCGAACTCGGCCTGACCGGCGGGTATGCGGGCGGCCTGAGCGGTGAGGTCTTCCTGCACGTGCCCAACGTGGCCGGACCTTTCGGCGTGAAGGCGGGCGTGTCCTTCTCGCGCTTGGATCTCCTCGACGACAACGCGGCCCTCGTCACGCTGGGCGAGGACGACGCCATTACCCTGGGCGAATTCAAAGACATCTTCGACGCCACCGAGTCGGGCAGCGCGACCATTTTCAGCCTCGACGGCACCTACGCCCTCGGGCAGGTCGCTCCCGGCGTGAACAGCCTGGTGTACGCGGGCGGGCGCTATGGCCTGTTCCGGGGTGCCCTCAGCTATGAGGGGGAAAGCACCACCTACTCCAGCAACAACTTCGGCATCGGCGCGGGCGTGATGGCGAGCTACGCGATCGGGTCTAATCTCAGTCTCGTGGGCGACCTGGGCATCGATCAGTTCTTCGGCAGCGCGGTCAACGTGCGCCAGTCGAGCGGCGCGGACACCGACGCGGGCGCAGCCGAAGGCATCTACCGCCAGCCTGGCACCGTCTTCAAGGCCCGCATCGGCATCAAGACCGGCTTCTAACTCTCACTTCCCTGCCGCCCCTCGTCCCCGGTGGACGGGGGGTCTTTTGCGGTCACTTCCAGAAGGGTTTCAAGCTGCGTAAAGGCCGCCACCACACGGGGAAATCCCAGGTACGGCACGCAAAAGAGCAGCGCCTCGCGCACCTCAGCCTCGGTCGCGCCCGCCCGCAACGCCCCGCGCAGGTGGGTCTTCAGCTCCGGGGGGCTGCCCAGCGCGGCCAGCAGCGCACAGGCGATCAATTCTTTCGTCTTGAGGTCCAGGCCGGGGCGCTCGTACACCGTGTCGTAGGCGAAGTCGCGGATATACGCCATCAGGCTGGGGTCGAGGCGGGCGAGCCGCGCGAGAATGCGTTCCTCCTGCGCTCCAAAAATCTGTGTGCGGGCGGTGGCCTTGTCGTCGGAGTCCGGCATGTCAGGCAGGCTAACAGCGGGCGGGGCGGCCCCTCCCCGAAGGAAGAAGGCCGCCCCGCTGGAACGCGTTGACTTCTGTTTACTTCTTGAGGGCCTTGACGACCGCCGGGGTAAGGTCGGTGGCCGACGTGTTGGCGTACACCACCACGCCCGACTGCGCGGCGACGCGGCGGTCGAGGACGACCGTGAACCCGCTGCCCCGCGCCACCGAGGCCACGACCGAGTTCAGGCGGGTCTGGAGCGGCTTGAACTCCTTCGCCAACCGGGTGTCGTGGTTCCTCTGGGCCGTGACCAGGCTCTGCTGCGCTTTCTGGTAGGCCTGCGCATCGGCGGCCTTGCGGGTCTTCTGGGCCTGCGCCGCGAGCTTCTGGAGGTTGGCCTGTTTGGCTTTGAGGTCGGCGTCCACCCGCTTTTGCAGGCTGAGGTAGCCTGCCGAGTTCGGCATCGCGGCGACCGCCTGCTGCACGTTCACGAAGCCGACGCGCGAGCGGGCCTTCTGGGCCTGCGGCACCGTGCTCAGCAGGGCCAGCGGAAGGAGGAGAAGGGCGTAACGCATGGGCACTTCCTTTCGGGATGTGGGCTTTCGGGAGGGGAAAGGCGGCTTCAAGGCGAAACCCCCGCAGGTGCGGGGGCCGTCAGCCTGCGCCGGGGTCGGACAGCGCTTACTTCAGGGCCTTGACGGCCGCGTCGGTGAGGTCGGTGCCGTTCTCGGCAAACACCACCAGGCCGCTGGTGGCCGCCACGCGGCGGTCCATCACGATGGAGTAGCCGTTGGACTTGGCGACAGTGCTGATCGCGGTGTCGGCTGCCTTCTCGGCGGCCGTCACGCGGGCCTGCATGCCCTGAATCTGGGTGTCGTAGGCCTTGGCGCGGGCCTGCAGGGTGCCCACGAGCTGGGTGCGCTTGTCCTTCTCGGCGGCCGAGGCCTGAGCGCCCTTGGCGTCAATGTCACGAATCTGCTTTTCCAGGCCGCTGAGTTCGGTTTCGGCCTTCTTGCGCAGGTCGGTGAGCTCCTTGCCGACCGGCTGGGCGTTCATGATGGTCTGGACATCCACGAAACCGACCTTCTGGGGAGTGGTCTGCGCGTGCGGGGCGAGGGTCCCCAGACCGAACGCGGCCACGAGGGCCACGGGAGCGAGCGCCTTGGCGTTGATCTTCATGGGGCGCACGCTAGCACGGCCCTTTCTGAGCCGAATGAAGTTCTGTGCATCCGCTTCACATGGGGAATCAGCAGTGCGTCAGCTTGACAGGGGCTTCCATCCGCCGCCAGGAAAGGTAAGCTGAGTCATGCTTGTCCGCGACTGGATGACGCGTGACCCGATCACGGTCACGCCCGATACGCCCGTGATGGACGCCCTGCGCATTCTCAAGGAACGGGGCTTCCGCCGTCTGCCGGTGATGGAGGGGGGCCGGTTGATCGGCATCACCACCCGCAAGGACCTCAAGGACGCGATGCCCAGCAAGGCCACCACCCTGAGCGTCTGGGAACTGAACTACCTGCTGAGCAAACTGACCGTCTCGGAGATGATGGCCCGCCCGGTCATCACCGCGCACGAAGACGAGTACATGGAAGACGCCGCCCTGCGGATGCAGGAGCACGGGGTCGGCGGCCTGCCGGTCGTGGACGCGGGGGGCCGGGTCACCGGCATCATCACCATCACCGACGTGCTGCGGGCCTTTGTCGACATCATGGGCATGAAGGAGGGGGGCACCCGCCTCACCCTCGACATGCCCGATACCCCCGGCAGCCTCGCCCGCGCCGCGCAGGCCGCGCAGCCCAGCAACATCATCAGCGTGGCGACCTACGGCCACAGCGCCGAGGGAGGCCAGCCCCACCGCCGCTTCGTGATGCGCGTGACCGGCGAGGGGGCCGGGGACGTGAAGGCGCGGGTCCGGACGGCCGGAATCGACGTGCTGGACTGAGGAACCCTCACCCCCTCGCGGTGCGAGGCCCCTCTCCCCTACGGAGAGGGGTTTTCTACCTCTCCTCTACCCCTCGGCCAGTGCCCGCCACGCTGCCGACACCGCCGCGCCGCGCTCAAAAGAGACGCCCAGGTTGGCGAAGCAGTCTTCCAAAATGCCCGCGATGCCCAGCGCGTCGTAGCGGTCGGCGTACCCCAGGGTGGAGACGCGAAACACCGTGTCCTCGTGTGGGGCCTGACCGGGAAGCGCCCGCTGACCCATCTCGGCGAGGCGGGCGGCCACCTGACGGCCGGTGAGGGGCGTGGGGGGCCGCAGCACCGCGACGGCGGGCGAGGTGCGGGCGGCCCACGCCGGAGCCCCCAGTGCCTCCCCGGCCGCAATCAGCGCGTCGGCCTGCCGCCGTTTCTCGGCCCACAGCACCTCGCGCGGCACGGCTAGCAGGCGGTCAAGCGCGAGCGACAGCGCGAAGATCAGGTTGATGGCAGGCGTCTGGGGGGTGTTGCCGTCCTTCTGGCCGCGCAGCTCGCGGGTCAGGTCCAGGTAAAAGCCGCGCCCGGTGGCCCCCAACATCCGCTGCTGCACCTCGGGGCTGAACAGCACGAAGCCCAGGCCGGGGGGCGTGGCGGTGCCCTTCTGGCTGCCGCTGACGATGGCGTCCACCCCCCACTCGGCGGGGCGCAACTCAGCCACCCCGTAGGACGTGATGCAGTCGGCGATCACGATCAGGTCGGGATTCCGCGCCTTGGCTGCCCGCGTGATCGCCGCGAGGTCGTGCAGCGCCCCCGTGCTCGTTTCGCTGTGGGTGACGAGCAGGGTGTGGGCATCCACGCAGGCGTCCGCCACTTCCTCCGGGTCGAGCAGGTCACCCCAGGGGTTGGAAACCAGTGTGGTGTCGTAACCGAGCCTGTGCGCCATCTCGCCCCAGCGCTCGCTGAACTTGCCCGCCTGCGCGTTGACAACCTTCGCGCCCTCCGGCGTCAGGCTGACGAGCGCTCCCTCGAAGGCCCCGGTGCCGCTGCTGGTGGTGATCACCGCGTCGTAGGGGGCGCCCAGCAGGGCCGTGAGCTTGGCCCGCGCCTCTACCAGGGCCGCGATGCCCTCCGGCGAGCGGTGGTGCGGCTGCGGGCGGGCGAGTTCCAGCAGCACGCGCGGCTCGACCTCCACCGGGCCGGGCGCGATCAGGCGCGGGCGGTTGAGGGGGAGGTGGGCGTCGTAGCTAGGATCAGGCATGGGTTCATGGTAGGGGCTGAGGTGGCGGTGCCCCGCGCCGGTCTAGCCCGAACGGCCCCCCTCCTCGCCTGGGCCGATGAACCGCAGAAGATACCCGTCTGGATCAAGGACCAGAAATTCGCGCTGAACATGTTCCGTCTCGCCCTCCAGGTAGCGGGACGTGGTGAGCGGCACCTTGATCGGATAAGACGCTGCCAGCAGGCGCCCGTAGAGGCCGTCCACGTCCGGGGCCTCGATCTGAAAGTTGATGCCGCGTCCGAAGGGATACTCCAGGGTGCCCGTCTGCCAGGCATTGGCCTCCCGGACCTGCTCCAGCATCCACTGGACCGGCCCCAGGCTGAGGTAGGCGAAGCCGGGCCGCGTGTAGTGGACAGTGAAGCCGAAGAGCCGGGTGTACACGTCCAGGCTGCGGGCCAGGTCACGGACCGTCAACTCAGGCACCAGGGGCGCCCAGACGGTAACGGCTTCCAGAGACTCTGCTCCATTCCCCATCTCCGCACCCTAGCAAGCTGGGCGGGGTGTAGAAGGCGCCGGAGAGCCGCGCCAGAACAGGGGCACCACGGGCAACGTCAGCTCCTTCCTACCTCGGCGGCGCCAGCGGCAGCAGCCGCACCCCGCCTTCCCCGTCGCCGCCGATCAAGGTGGTGCCGTCGGGGCTGAGGGCCTCGGGCCAGCCGTCCCAGACGCGGGTAATGGCGCCTAGGGTGCGGCCCGTGGCGACCTCGCGCAACTCCAGCCACTCGCGGCCCTGCACGTCCACCCCGGTGCGGCGCACGAGGACCCGGCTGCCGTCCGCGCTGAAGCCGACCACGCCGCTGGTGCCGGCGAGGTAAGCGGGCGCAGGGAGTTCCTTGCCGTCCGAGAGGCGAATCAGTCGCCCACGCGAGGCCAGCATCCCGGCGCTGTCGGGCGTGAAGGTGCCGTAGCCCACCCCGTTCAGGGTGGCTCGCAGCGCCCCCGTGCCGCTCTCGAAGAGACGCGTTTTGGTCTGTCCCCGGAACAGGGGCGCGAAGAGGCGGCTGTCGGGGCTGAAGGGCAGCGCGGTCGGCTCGCCCCCGCCCTGGCTGGTCACGGTGGTCACGCGCCGGGCGGCCGTCCAGTCCCACAGTTGGGCGTAGCCGTTGCGGTTGCCCGCCGCCAGCCGGGTGCCGTCCGGGCTGAAGGTGAGTCGGGTCGTCCCCGTCAGGCCGCCTGCGACGAGCAGCTTTTGAAAGGTAAGGGCCGACGCGGAGGTCTGATAGGTGCTGAGCACCCCGACCCGCCCAGCGCGGGTGAGGGGGTCGGGCGTCAGCGCCACGGCGATCCAGCGCCCGTCGTGGCTGAGGGCCGGGGGCACGTCCAGCAGGGCCTCGGGGGGCAGCATGACCGAGCGGCGGCCCTCGCCGGTCGCGGCGTCCAGCAGCCGGACGTGGGCGCTGTAGCGGCCCCGCACCGCGACCAGGCCAGCGGAGGCCCCCGGCGTCACGGGCAGCGCGGCGGGGGCAATCCCCACCACCACCAGGGGGTCGGGCGGCACCCGGCGCTCGCTCGCCGCCGTCTGAGCGGCAGTCAGGGGCGCCAGAGCGAGCAGGGCCAGCAGGGACCACGCCCGCCGCGCCGTGAAACGAGCGCCGCCGGGCCGGGCGGAGGGGTTGAGCTTCACGCGGTCAGGCTAGCGCGGGGGCGGGGCCGGGAGGTGTGCGGGATTCGGCCTCCACGCTCCCGTACCCCGCTACACCTGCACCAGATACGCCGAGTCGATCATGCCGAGTGCCCGGATGGCCCCGAGCTGCTCGGCGCTCAGGCTGTCGTCCAGCGTCAGAGTGAACAGGGCCTGCCCGCCCCGCTCGGCGCGGCCCAGCGCCATGCCCGCGATGTTGACCCCCCAGCCCCCCAGCAGCGCCGAGAGCGCGGCCACCGCGCCGGGCCGGTCCTGGTTGGAGGCGATCAGGATGAAGCCCTCGGGGGCGAGTTCCACCCGGAAGTCGCGCAGCCGGGTCAACCGGGGGCTGCGCCCGAAGACGGTGCCCCCCACCGTGCGGGTGCGGGGGCGGCCCCCCTCGCCGTGGGCGGTCGCCCGCACGATCACCTCGGTCTGGTAGTCGGGACTCTCGGCGTCCTCGCGCACGGTCAGGGTCAGGCCCCGTTCGCGGGCGAGGGCGCGGGCGTTGATCAGGTTGGGCACCTCGTCGGTGCTGCCCGAGAGATAGCCCACCAGCACCGCCGTCACGACCGGCGCGGGGTCGGCGGGAAAGTCGCCCCGGAAGGTCACCTCCAGCTCGTGCGCTCCCGGCAGCAGTTGGGTCAGGATGCGCCCCAGTTTCTCGCCCAGGTCGAGGTAGCCGCCCAGCGCCTCCAGGGTGCGGGGGTCCAGCGCGGGCGCGTTCACGGCGCCCCGGCTCACGTCCCCGTGCAGGGCCGCGAGGACCCGCCCCACGATCTCGGCCCCGACGCGTTCCTGCGCCTCGGCGGTGTTCGCGCCCAGGTGCGCGGTGACGCTGAGGTTGGGGGCCTCCAGCAGAGGGTGCCCCGGCGCGGGCGGTTCTTCCACGAACACGTCCACGCCCGCGCCCAGCAGGTGCCCCCGGTGCAGGGCCGCTGCCAGCGCCCCCTCGTCCACGATGCCGCCCCGCGCCGCGTTCACGACGACGGCGCCGGGTTTCAAGCGGGCGAGTTCGCGCTCCCCAATCAGGCCCCGCGTCTCCTCGGTCAGCGGGGTGTGGACGGTCAGGAAGTCTGCCCGGTCCAGCAACTCGTCCAGGGTGGCGGCCCGCTCCACGCCCAGCCGCCCGAACTTGCTCTCCGGCACGTAGGGATCGTGGGCGACCACATTCAGCCGCAGCCCCTGCGCCCGCTCCGCCACGACGGACCCGATGCGGCCCAGACCCACGATGCCCAGGGTCTTGTCCTTCAGCTCGGTGCCCAGAAACGTCCGGTCCCACTGCCCCGCCCGCGTCCGGCGGTCCGAGCGCGTCAGCCCCCGCGCGGCGGCCAGCAGGTGCGCGAGGGCGAGTTCGGCGGCCGAGACGGTGTTGCTCTCGGGCGCGTTCAGCACCAGGATGCCCCGGCGCGAGCAGGCGTCGAGGTCGATGTTGTCCACCCCCACGCCCCCGCGCCCGATCACCCGGAGTCTCGGCCCCGCCGCCTCCAGCAACTCGCGGTCCACGCGGGTGCGGCTGCGCGTGATCAGGGCGTCGTAGTCGGGCAAGCGGCGCAGCGTCTCCTCGCGCGGGAGGTTGCCCTCATAGTCGATCTCGAAGCCCGCGTGCTCCAGGAGTCCGGGATTCATCTCGTCGCAGATCAGCACCCGCAGGGGCGCGGCGGGGGACGGGCCGGGACGGACGGGCAGCGGCAGCGTCATGCCCCAGCGTATAGGGTTCTCTCACCGGAACGCTGGGGCTGGCTAGGGCGTCTTCGGCGGCCCGTGCAGGTCCACGTCCAGCACCAGCGCCGACCGCAGCAGCCGGGCGTACTCGCCCCCCCCCACCTCGTAGACCCCCAGCCGGGCGAGATGGGGGTTCTGAATCTGCGCGTCCAGCAGTGCGAAACCCCGCGCGTACAGGTGCCCGGCCAGCCGCACGAGGGCGACCTTGCTCGCGTTGGTGACGCGGTGAAACTTGCTCTCGGCGATAAAAGCCCCGCCCAGGCTCAGCCCCAGCACCCCGCCCGCGAGTTCACCCTCCCGCCAGACCTCGAAGGAATGAGCCAAGCCGGTCCGGTGCAGGTGCGCGTACAGTTCGGCCAGCGGCGGGCTGATCCACTCGCCGTCGCGCTCGGGGGACCCTGGCAGGCGCCCCCGGCACCCCTCCACGACCTGCGCGAAGGCCGTGTCCACCCGCACCTCGAAGCGCCCCAGCTCCCGCCGCAGCCGCCGGGCCACATGCAACCCTTCCGCCTCGGTGAGCGGCACTAGCGCCCGCGTCTCCACCGCGTACCACCCCACCCCGTCCCCGTTGTCCATCAGGAAGGCGCCCGACGCGTATCCCCGCGCGACCTCGCGGGTCAGGGGGTCGGGGTGCTGGAGGAAGTGGGAGGCGCTGGGCATCAAGCTCGTTCCGGGCGGCCCCTCATCGGGGGTACAGCACCGCCTGGGTGCAGCGGAACAGAGCCATCACCCGGCCCTCCGGTCCCCGCACCTCGGCGTCCCAGACCTGGGTGGTGCGCCCGGCGTGGACGGCGCGGGCCTCACAGGTGACCACCCCGTCGCGTGTGGTCGAGAGGTGGTTGCTCTTGAGTTCGATGGTGGTGAAGTTCTCGGCGCCCTGGGGCAGCAGCATCCGGGTGCCGTAGCCGCAGGTGGTATCGGCCAGCGCGATCACCGACGCCGCGTGCAGGAAGCCGTTGGGCGCCAGCAGCTCGGGCCGCAGCGTCAGCTCGGAGCGCAGCAGCCCGCGCTCGGCGTGGGTGAAGCGGATGCCGATGAGTCCGGGCAGGTGGCCCTCGCCAAAGGCGTTGAGGTGGTCGAGCGTGGGAAGCATGGGGGGAAGGTAGCAGCCCGGCGCTACCTGGGCCACAGGCGGTTCATCCACCCCGCCGGATTGGTGCCCTCGCCCCGTACCCGCATCTCCAGATGGAGGTGCGGCCCGGCGCTCAGGCCGGTGGAGCCGACCTCCCCGATCTTCTGGCCGCGGGTGACCTTCTGGCCAACCTTGGCGGTGACCCGGCTCTGGTGGAAATACAGGCTGGTCAGGCCCGCGCCGTGGTCGATCACGACCAGGCCGCCGCGCACCGGGTACGTCCCGGCCATAACGACCGTGCCGTCGTTGACCGCCAGCACGGGCGTGCCCACCGGCGCGGGGTAGTCGGTGCCGTAGTGGTACTGCACCGGGCCGCCCGCCACGTAAGTGCGCGGCTGCCCGAAGGCGCTGCTCTGGGCCTTGACGTTCACGGCGGGGGCAAAGGGCCGGGTCCACACCTGGGGCGTACGGCGGGCGTAGGCCTGTTCCACGGCGGCGTCCTCCGCCTTGCGGCCGGGGTCTTCGAGCTTGCGGCTGATGGCGGGGGGCAGGTTGAGGTACTGCACGGTCTGGTTCAGGCCCGTGACGGGAATGCTGCCGCGCAGGGCCTTGCCGTCCAGCGCGACCTCGTAGGTCACCGGGGTGGTCTTGCCCAGCACCACCCGCCCCGGCACCACGTACTCGCCCGCCGCGCCGACCGGCGTGAGGCGCTCGGCGGGCAGCCGCACGTTCTCGCCCACCTCGCTGGGAAAGCGCACCGTGACCTCGCCTGCCCGCGCCCCGCTGAGCCGCAGCACGAAGGCGTCGCCCATCCGCACGCTGGCCGGGGCCGTCACCGAGACACCTTCCAACCGGGTCACGCGGGTCAGGGGGGGCGTGGCCGGGGCCGGGGGCGTGGCGACGGGAGGCGTGGCGGGCACCTGGGGCGGCAGCGGCGGCTCACCGGGCAGGCGCAGCGTCTGGCCGATCTCGATGGTGGTGTCCGCCAGCGCGTTGAGGCGCTGCAATTCCGCCACGGTCGTGCCGTACTTGCGGGCGATGGAGTACAGCGTGTCACCCTTCACGACGGTGTGCGCCGCGCCCGCCGTCCCCAGCAGGAGCGCGGCGGCACAGAGGAGCGGCCAGGCCGGACGAACTGCAACGCTGCGGGGGTTCATGCCCGGCAGGATAGCCGCCGGGCGCGGGGGGCCGGATGAACCGTCAAGGCTGGGCGGTGTCCAGCACCAGCGTGACCGGGCCGTCGTTGGTCAGGTCGAGGCTCATGTGTGCCCCGAAGACCCCCTCCCCCACCGGCAGGCCACAGGCCCGCAGCGCCGCATTGAACTCGGCGTACAGGGCGCGGGCCTGTTCGGGCGGCGCGGCGCTGGAGAACCCCGGCCGGTTGCCCCGCCGCGTGTCCGCGAACAGGGTGAACTGACTGACGCTCAGGACCCCGCCGCCGATGTCCTGCACACTGAGGTTCATCTTCCCCGCCCCGTCCGCGAACAGACGCAGCCGGGCGATCTTGGCGGCGAGGACCTGCGCGGTCTCGGGGGTGTCTTCCGGCGCGACGCCCAGCAGCACGAGGAGGCCCGGCCCCGTCTCGCCCGTGACTCGCCCCTCCACCGTACAGGTCGCGCGGGTCACGCGCTGCAACACGGCCCGCACGCTAGTTGCCCCCTACCCTAGTTACCCAGCCGCGCCCGCAGGCTGCCGATGGCGTCCGTGAGCAGCTCGGCCTCCGTGAAGTCGAGGTTGCCGCGCGTCTTCTCGGCCAGCATGGTGAGCAGCCGCAGGGAACGCTCGGCGGTCTGGCGAGCACGGTCCTCGGTCAAGAGGCCGTCGCGGGCGGCGCTGGCGGTCGCGGCGTTCAGGTCGCCGAGCGCGGCTTCAGCGGTCGCCTGAAGGGTGCTCACGAGTCCGACGAATTCGGGGTTGGGCATGGGGGGCAGTCTACAAAGAGGGCTGCCCGGCGGGAGGGGTCAGCCCTGCGCCGGAGTACCCGCCGGGGCCGCGCCCAACTTGGGGCGGTGGCTGCGGGCCTCGCGCCGGGTCTTGGGGTCTAGCCCGACGAGCAGGAAGAAGTTCTCCAGCGCATTCTCGCGGCCCTTGATCTCGGCGTGCTCCTGCTCGGGCGTGCCCGTCACGAAGGGCAGAGCGCGGTAGAGGGAGAGCGCGTAGTCGATGACCTCGTCGCTGGCGTGCCCCTCGGCGTACTGCCCGAGTTCAACGTACACCGCCCGGCGGCTCTCGGCGTGCTGCAAAAAGGCGTCCGGATGCGGGGTTTCCGGCGCCCGCAGCATGTCCTGCCGGGCGATGCGGCGGTAGTGCTTGAGCCCCTGCAAGAGCTGTTCGGTCGTCATGGGTTCCTTCATCGGTCCTCCAGCCGGAGCGGCCCCCGGCCCACTGTGGGCTGAAGTATAGGCTTCCCCGGCCACCGGAACTGCCTCCATGAGGACCCAGCTTCACCCCAGGTAGGCCAACCGCATGGGTGAGAAACATGAGATTTGTACTTCGACCAAGACAGGAGGAAAACCTCGTTCCTACCGCAATAACTTCGGCGTTTAAAGAAATGAGTCAGAATCTGAGAAGCTTGAATCTGATCGGTGTTTTTTCCTCATTCCATCGGGATCGTGACCGTATAGAGGCCGCATAGGCGCATAAAAAACCCGGTTTCGCCCGAGGATTAAGGAAAAAAGAATAAAGGGCCGCTAAACTCACCAGGTCGATGAAAGCGCTCCGAACCCTCCTGATCGCCGCTGCCCTGGGCAGTGCGCCCGCCCTCGCCGCCACCTACACTGTCAAGGCCGGGGACACGCTCTCCAAGATCGCCAGCGTGTACCGGATGGAACCCGCGCAGATCATGCGGCTCAACGGCCTGCGGTCCACGACCATCGAGATCGGGCAGAAGCTGAACCTCGGCAATGTGGCCGCGCCCGCGACCACCGCCCGCACGGCGGCTCCGGCGGCGCCCCGTGGCGGCGCGTACGTGCGCTCCACGGCCTCGCGCTTCCTGGGCATCCGCTACGCGCTGGGCGGCACGGGGGGCCGGGGCATCGACTGCTCGGGCTACACCTCGCTGGTGTTCAAGCAGCTCGGCATCACCCTGCCGCGCACGGCGGCGGCGCAGTGGCGCACCGGCTACGCGGTGAGCAGCCGCAACCTGATGCCCGGCGACCTCGTGTTTTTCAACACCACTGGCCGCGTCGCCAGCCACGTGGGGATCTACGTCGGGGACGGCCTGATGGCGAACGCCAACAGCTACCAGGGCCGCACCGTGATCGAGCCCCTCTTCGGCAACCCCTACTGGGCGCAGCGCTACATCGGCGCCCGCCGCGTCCTGAGCTGACCCTCCCCGCCCCTTTCATCGACCGAGTGCCCCCGCCCGCGTGGTGGGGGCGCTGCGTTTTGGGGGCCGTTCGCGCTCAGCAGGCCGCAAAAAGGCCCCAGCAGGAGCTGGAGCCTGAAGGAGGTGCGGAGGCCCTTGCTTACTGCCGGATCACCTGCGCGTTCTTGGGCAGGGTCTTGAGGCCCGCCACGGTCAGGCCGCTGTTGACACGGTAGTTGGAAACGTTCAGGTCGGCCAAGACGCGGTTGCCACTGCCCAGGAACTGGATGCGGGTGGGGCGCCAGCCCGCTTCGGTAATCCAGACGCGGGCCTTGTCGCCGCTGTTCTTGGGAGTGGCTTCAAGCTGATACACCTTGTTGCCGCCGGAGGTCGCGGTGCCCACCAGGCGCACGGCGTAGTCGTCCAGCAGGTCCGAGACGTTGCTCAGCCGGGTGAAATCCAGCCCGCCGAGGCCCGCCTGAGCGGTGGCCTTCTTGATGGGCGTGACGGTGATCTGGTTGGTCAGGAAGAGGTACTGGCGCACTTCATTGCGGTCGGCCACCACGATGTTGTCGGCCAGCGCGTCGGGGGCGTTGAACTGGATGCGGGCCACGCCCTGCGCGGGGATGGAGCGCACGGTCAGGTCGATCTTCTGGGCCTGGGACTCCAGCGAGGCGCTCCCGGTCAGGCGGAAGGACACGTCCTTGGCCGACTTCTGGGCGCTGTCCACCCGCTTGAGGATGTCCTGCGCGGTCTGGGCGCCCGCCGTGGACACCAGGGCGGCGAGGGTCAGGAGGGGGAAGAAGTGCTTCACGTGCAGAGTCTTTCATCCCCACCCATGAGAAGGCGGGGCACAGCCTGACCGGGCATTCACGCCGCCCAGAGACGGTGGGAACGGCTACTCGCCGCTGTCCTCGTCGCCTCCCAACGGGAAGCGGTAGGTTGCCCGGACACCGAAACCCCCGCTGCCGCCCCGCACGTCGGTGGTCAGGGTGCCGGGACCGAGGGGCACTTCCACTTCCGCCCCAGCCCGCAGCCCGGCGGCGGCGCGGCGCCACGGTTCATAGGCGAGGTAGAGGCGGGTGGCACTCTCCTCCCCCAGCAGGCCGGGCACCTCCAAGCTCCCCACCGCTCCCCAGCTCCCCGGCCCGGCGAGGGCGTCCAGCGAGGCGGTGAGGCCCGACTCGGCCGTGTAGGTCGCCCCGCCCGTGACCCCAAGCACGTCCGCGCCCGCCCGTGCGCCCAACCGCAGGGTGACGCTGCCCGTGCGCTCGGTGAGGGGTTCGGCGTCGGGGTCGTCGCCCTCCTCCGGCGGGAGGGTGCGGGTGAGGTCGCGCCGCCACTCGGCCCCCAGCAGGGCGTGGGGCTGCACCCCGAACTCGCCCCCGGCGACGGCGACGAGGGTGCGGCTGACCCGGTAGCGGGCCGTCACGTCGGCCGCCCAGCCCCGCGTCCGCAGGTCGGTGGGCGTCAGAGCCCACGCGGCGAGAGGGTCGATGTCGGTCGCGGCGGCGGTGAAAAAGCTCCCGCCCACGTTCAGGGCCACCGGCCCCAGCGTGCCGCTCGCGCGGGTGTCCAGCCGCACGCCGCCCCGGTAGGTCACGGCAGCGCCGCCCGTCAGCGAGACGGCCCCGGCGGGGGGCAGGCTCAGCCCGCCCGACACCCGCGCCTCCAGCGCCCGCGTGCTCGCCGCCGCGTCCAGCCGCACCCGGCCGAGGTCCACGTCCGTGATGCCCACGCGGGGCAGCAGACCCCCCGGCGCCGCGTAAGACACACCGAATTCCAGTTCCGCCGCGTCCGCCACGCCCCCCAGCAGGGCACCGACCATCAGCGCCCGCCGCACCGCCTCCCAGCCCTGGCCTGTCATGGGGGCAGGGTACTCCGGTCAGGCAAGGCGCAGGCGGTCGGGATAGCGTGGGGGGCGTGAAGCGGCTCTCTTCCCTCCTCGCCGCGCCCCTGCTGGCGCTGTCCGTGTCCGGCTGTGCGCCGCTGGCCTCGCTGCCGTCGGTGGTGCAGGTGCCCACCTTCGAGCTTCAGAGCGTGCGCCTCACCGGGCTGAGCCTGCCGGGGGGCGGCAATCCGGCGGTCGCCTCGGTCACGGTGGGGTTGCGAGTGGGCAATCCTAATCCGCTGCCGGTGCGCCTCGCGCGGGTGGACGCCCGGCTCGTCATTGACGGGGAGGACGTGGGGGCCGTCACCCTGCCCGGCGTGAACCTCCCGGCGCGGGGCGAGGGGCCGCTGGTGGCCGAGGTGCGGCTGCCCGTCACCCTGACGACCGCCGGGGCCTTCCTGCGGGTGGCGCGGGGGCAGGAGGTGGCCTTCCGGGTGGACGGCAGCTTTACCGCCGACTTCGGGCGGCTGGGGCAGCCCACCTTCGGGCCATTCACGCTGGCGCAGGGGGTGTGGCAGCAACCGGCGATTCTGCCGTTTTGAGGGCTGCTACCTTGCCACTGTGACCGTGCCCTCCGACCCCTCCCCCACTCCCGACCCCCAGCGGGTTTGGGCCTACCGCCCGGCCTCTCCCTTGCTCGGCAACCCGGACGGGCCGCTGGCGGGGCTGACCTTCAGCGTTAAGGACCTGTTTGGTGTCCCCGGCTGGCCGCTGGCGGCGAGCACGCGGGCGCCCGTGCCAGAGGTCGCGGAGAGCGTGCTGGTGCGGCGACTGCTGGACCTGGGCGCGTCGGCGGTGGGCAAGACCCACCTGCACGAGGTCGCGCTGGGCATCACGGGGATGAATGGCTTTGGAGGCACCGAGCATCCCTTCATGCCGGGGCACGCTCCGGGCGGCAGCAGCAGCGGGGCGGCCGCGAGCGTGGCGCTGGGGCAGGTGAACTTCGCGCTGGGGACGGACACGGGCGGCTCCATCCGGGTTCCGGCGGCGTGGTGCGGGGTGGTGGGCTACAAGCCGACGAAGGGGCATCCGGCCTGGAGCACCGACGGCGTGCTGCCCCTCTCGCCCACCTGCGACCACGCGGGGCCGCTCGCCCGCGACGTGGGAGCGGTGGTGCGCGTTCACGAGGCCCTGACGGGGACGGCAGTCCCGGCGCGAGACTGGGCCGGGGTGCGGGTAGGCCTGTGGCTGCCCCAGGGGTGGGTCACGAACGAGGTGCAGGCAGCGGTGGAAGCGTTCGCCTCTGAACTGGAGGCGCGGGGGGCCATCCTCCCGTCGGTGAACTTGCCCGAGATGCTGGACGCCTACACGCCCATCGTGCTGAGCGAGGCGGCGCAGGTGCACCGGGAGGCGTTGCGGCTTCCCGAGCCGGGCTTCCTGCCCTTCACCCTGGCTTCGCTGCGGCAGGGGGAGGCCCTCAGCGCGGAGGAGGTCACCGCTGCCCACGCTCGCCGGGAGGTGTACCGGGCCGAGGTGGACGCCTTGTTGGAGACATGCGACGTGCTTCTCGCGCCCGCCGTTCCTACGCCCCCACCCCTTCTGGGGACGGACGAGGTGGACCTGCCGGGGGGCCGCGTCCCGCTGCGCCGCGCCATGCTGCGCCTGACCGTGCCCTTCAGCCTGCTGGGGCTGCCCAGCGTGGCCCTGCCGACAGGAATGCCCTTCGTGGGCGTCCAACTCGTCGGGCCGCGTGGCGAGGATGGGTGGGTGCTGGGGCTGGCCCAGTCGTTGGACGCGCTGGGTGAACCGCTCCCCTAGAATGCCCCCCATGAAGACCGATCCCGTGGACCTGACCCTCTTTCTGGCGCAGAGCGTGGTGGACCAGCCCTCGCTGGTGCGGGCCTCGCGGCGCGGGCCGACCGTGATCGTGCGGGTTGGCCCCGGCGAGGAAGGACGACTGATCGGGCGGCAGGGCCGGGTCATCCAGGCGATTCGCACCCTGGTGCGGGCCGCGACCGACCCCGCCGACCGCATCAACGTGGACCTCGACGCGCCCCGGAAGGGCTGAGGGTGGGCGCATGAATCCGCCGGACGACACCACCCGGCTGGGGCACTTCCTGGGACCGCACGGCGTCTCGGGCGGCGTGAAGGTCTACGTGCTGGGCGACCCCGCGCAACTGCTGGAGCTGCCGCGCGTGTGGGTGGAAGGCCGAGGTTGGCTGCGGGTGCGCCGCGCCGACCCCCTCGCGCCGGGGGTGGCCCTGCACCTCGCCGGAATTATCACGCGCGAGGGGGCCGAGGCCCTGCGTGGCGCGAACGTTTACGCCGCTGACGCCGACCTCCCCCCGCTAGAGGAAGGCGAGTACTACTACCACGAGTTGCGCGGCCTGCCCGTGTACGGCGCGGCGGGTGAGCGGCTGGGCGAGGTCGCCGATGTGCAGGACGCCGGGCATCAGGATCTCTTGGTGGTCACGCACGCGGCGGGCGAGGGCTTTCTGCCCCTGCAAGCGCCCTACGTGGAGGTCCGCCTGAATGCCCAGGGCCGCCCCGAGGCCGTCGCCCTGACCGACGAGGCCCCCGCCGGGCTGCTGGGTGAGGAGGAAGGGGAAGCGTGAGGCTCAGGTGCTGACCTTCTCCTTCCTGACCCTTTTCCCCGAGTTGCTCGCGCCCTTCGCCTCCGAGGCGATTCTGGGCAAGGCGGCGGCGCGGGGGCTGATCGGCGTGAACCTCGTCAATATGCGCGACTTCGCGGACAACAAGCACGCGAAGGTGGACGACACCCCCTACGGCGGGGGCGCGGGCATGGTGATCCGGGTGGACGTGGCCGAGCGGGCGCTCGCCAGCCTGCCGCCCGCCGACGAGGTGATCCTGTTCACGCCCGCCGGGGAACGGTTCACCCAGCGCACGGCGGAGGAGCTGTCCGAGCGTGAGCACCTCGCCTTCCTGTGCGGGCGCTATGAGGGGTTTGACGCTCGGGTGGAAACGCTGGTGACGCGCGAACTCAGCCTTGGGGACTTCGTGATGATGGGCGGCGAGGCGGCGGCGGCCTGCGTGCTGGAAGCCGTCGCGCGGCTGCGCCCCGGCGTGCTGGGCGACGAAGCCTCGCACCGGGACGACTCCTTTTCCAGCGGGCTGCTGGACTACCCGGAGTACACCCGTCCCCCCGAGTGGCGTAGACTGGCGGTTCCTGACGTGCTGAAGGGAGGCAACCACGGCGCTATCGCCCGCTGGCGGCGCGAGCAGGCGCTGGCCCGCACCCTGGCGCGGCGGCCCGACCTGCTGCCGGGCGCGGGCCTCACGCCCCAGGACAGCGCGGCGCTGCTGGCGCTGGGGGCAACTCTGGAAGACCTCGCCACGTGGGGTGCTCCGCCTCCCCCCGCGCCCAGGCGAAAGCGATCACGCACCCCGAAACCTGGGCCGGGTCTGTAGTCCCGGCTGACGTTCCCCCGCGCCCGAAGGCGCAGCATAGCCGCAGAGATATGTCGCTGCCGCTCTTTCCCCTCCCGAATACCGTCCTCTTTCCGGGGCAGGTGCTGCCGCTCTACGTCTTTGAACCACGCTACCGCGAACTGCTGGCGCGGGTGCAGGCGAGTGGAGAGCCCTTCGGCGTGGTGCGGATGCAGTCCCGGATGGAGGGGGGCACGACCCTGCTCGACCGCATCGGCCGGGTGGGCACCCTGGCGCACCTGCTGGAGGCCGAGACGCACGAGGACGGCACGAGTTCCATTCTGGTGGTGGGCGGCGAGCGCTTCCGGGTGCGCGAGTTCGACCCCACCCACGCCTACCTCAGCGCCGAGGTGGACCTCTGGCCGCTGGACCCCGACCCGCTGGGCACCCCCGCCGAGGAGGCCACCGCCCGGCGGCTCCTGAGCGATCTGCTGCGCCTGCACCCCACCGAGGCCGAGCAGCTCCGCACCCACGCCCCCGAAACGCCCCTGCTGCTGGCGAGCTACGCCGCTGCCCTCTTGCCGCTGGACGCCGCAGAGCGCGAGGAAGCGCTGCGGGCACCCACCCTGCTCGACCGCCTCGACGTGCTGCGGGCGGGGGTGCCGCTGGAGGCACGGGAGCTGAACTAGCCGCCGAGCCCGTGGGGACGCCCCACGCCCTAGAACACCACCGTCTTGTTGCCCTCCACCAGCACCCGGTGGTCGGCGTGGGCCTTGACCGCGCGGGCGAGCACCTGCCGCTCCACGTCGCGGCCGAGGCGGACCAGGGACTCGGGCGTTTCGCGGTGGGTGACCGGAATCACGTCCTGCGCGATGATCGGCCCGGCGTCGAGGTCTTCGGTGACGTAGTGGCTGGTCGCCCCGATCAGTTTCACGCCGCGCTCGAAGGCGGCCCGGTAGGGGTTGGCCCCCACGAAGGCGGGCAGAAACGAGTGGTGGATGTTGATGACCGGGCACCCCACCTCGCGCAGAAAGTCGCCCGAGAGAATCTGCATGTAGCGGGCCAGCACCACGAAGTCGGCCCCGGCCTCCCGCAGCCGCCGCACCTGCTCGGCCTCGGCCTCCGGCTTGTTCTCGCGGGTCACGGGAATGACGTGAAAGGGCACCCCGAAGGTCTCCGCGTCGCCCCGCAGGTCCTCGTGGTTGCTCAGGACGAGGGGCACCTCGGCGTTCAGGTCGCCCCGCCGCACCCGCCACAGCAGGTCGAGCAGGCAGTGGTCGTAGCGGCTGACCATCAGCGCCATTCGCCCCGGCCGCGCGGCGTCGCTGAGGCGCCACTCCATGCCGAACGGCTCGGCCACCACACTCTGAAAGGCCCGCCGCAACGGCTCGAGCGCGAGGTCGAGGCCCGCGAGCGAGAACTCCATCCGCATGAAAAAGGTACCCCCCGCCAGCCCGCTGGAATGCTGGTCGGAGTGGATGATGTTCGCCCCATGGTTGAACAGAAACTGCGACACCGCCGCCACGATGCCCCCCCGGTCGGGGCAGGTCACGGTGAGCACGGCCGTGTCCGAGGGGCCGGGGGCGGGGGCGGAACCGGAGGGGGACAGGGGCGCCGTCATGTGCCGGGCAGCATAGCGGGGCAAGCGGCGGCCCGATGCTCTACCCTCGGGCCGTGCCCACCCCTGAGTCCTTCCCGGCCCTGAGCTACGATCCCGCCGCGCACGCCGCGCTGCTGGCGGACTACTGCCTGTCGGCGGCGCCCGGCGAGCGCCTGCTGGTCGCGGGCGGCGTGTCCGGCACGCCCCTGGTGCGGGCAGTGACCCGCGCCCTGCTGACGCGCGGCGCCCGCCCCGTCGTGCGGCTGGACTATCCCGGTCAGGACGACGACTGGACCGAACTTGCCGCCGACACCGTACTGGACGAGGCGCACTCCGCCGACCTCGCGGACGTGGAGGCGCTCGACGGCAGCCTCCGCATTCTGACCCCCGAACCCGGCACCCCCGGCGACGCCGCCCGCCGCGCCCGCCTGACGGCCTCCCGCGCCCCGGTCGCCGCGATCCGGGCGCGGAAGAAGTGGAGCCTGACCCTCTACCCCACCGCGCACGCGGCGGCGCAGGCGGGCATGAGCGAGGCCGAGTTCGGCGCCTTCGTGATGCGGGCGATGTTCCTCGACCGCGCCGACCCGGTCGCCGCTTGGGGCGAGGTGCGCGAGATGCAGGCGCGGCTGATTGACCGCCTGACGCGGGCCGACACGGTGCGGATCGAGGCGCCGGGCACCGACCTCACCCTGCGGGTGGGGGGCCGCACCTGGGCCAACAGCGACGGCAAGCGCAACATGCCCAGCGGCGAGGTCTTCACCGGTCCGCTTGAAGACAGCGCCGAGGGCGTGGTCACCTTCACCGTACCCGCGAGCTACGGCGGCGTGGTGGTGCGCGGCGCGAGACTGGTCTTCCGGGCGGGCGAGGTCGTGGAGGCGACCGCCGAGGAAGGCGAGGACGTGCTGCGGGCGGCCCTGGCGACCGACCCAGGAGCCCGGCGGCTGGGCGAACTGGGCATCGGCACCAATTTCGGCATTCAGACGCCGACCGGGAACATCCTCTTCGACGAGAAGATCGGCGGCACCGTTCACCTCGCCCTGGGCCGCTCGTACCCGGAGACCGGGGGCACCAACGCCAGCGCGATTCACTGGGACCTCATCACCGACCTGCGCGGGCAGGGCCGCCTGACGCTGGACGGGGAGCTGGTGCAGGAGGGGGGGCGTTTCCTGGAATGACTCACCGGAGCGCGGTTCTTCTCGCAGCGACGGGCGGCTTCCTCGCCGCCTGTCTGCTCTGGGCCGTGCTAATCGCCCCCAGAGCGCAGATGGTCGCCCGCTGGGACGCGCCGGATGGCCTCCACCACGCCCTGATTCTGGACGACGGCCCCGACCTCACCTCGCTGTTCGGGTCCGTGCGCCGCTGGCGGCTGTACCTGGGACGCGAGGCCGAGAGCCCCTCCTACGGCCATTTCGTCCCCCTGCCCGACCTGCCCGGCGTGGACAGGACGAACTGGCAGCAAAGCCGCGTCGTCTGGTTCCCCGCTGGAGTGCGCTTCACCTTCCCGACCGGGCACGAGCTGTATGTCCCCGCGCGGGCCTACCAGGGAGGGCGGTAGGGTGCACCCGCCTCACGCACCCGGCCCAGTCTGGGTCATCAGTGGAAGCCCCGGCGCGGGCAAGAGTACGGTGGCCCGTGCCCTGCTGGGGCACTTTTCGCTCGGCCTGCACCTGCCGGTGGACGACCTGCGCGACTTCGTGGTTTCGGGCATCGCGCACCCCAGCCTGGAAGAGAACCCGGAGACGGCCCGGCAGTTCCGGCTGGCCCGCACCGCCGCCGCGCAGACCGCCCGCCTGTACGCGGGGGCGGGGTTCACGGTCGTGGTGGACGACGTGCTGTGGCCCGCCGACCTCGCGCTGTTCACGCCGCACTGGGCGGAGCTGGACGTGCGCCCGGTGCTCCTCGCGCCGGGGCTGGAGGTCGCGCAGGGGCGCAATGCTGGCCGCATAGGCAAGCCCTTCGCCCCTGACCTCCTCGCCCCGCTCATTACTGCCCTTGCCCCCGCCCTGCGCCCCGACGAGTTCCGGGCCGCCGGGTGGCAGATCGTGGAGAACGGCGAACAAAGCGTCGCGGAGACGGTGGAAGCGGTGCTGGCGCTGCGCTGGACGTGACCGGGCATGGACGCCGCATGTGCAGCCCCTGACCGATCAGGAACGTGGTAAGAGTGCGGGGTGGACGACAGCCTCACCGTGCGCCTGCTCTATCTCCTCGCCCTTCCGCTGGTCACGCTGGGGCATGAGCTGGGGCACGCCGCCGTACCGCTGTTGAGGACGCGGGAACCCGTCACGGTGGACGTGGGGCCGGACTTCAGCCGACCGCTCTTTCAGGTGCGTGCCGGAAGGCTGACGGTGGTCATGCGGCGGCTCTTTTTCTGGGGCGGTCTGTGCATCTGGGAGGGCCGCCTGACGCCCCACCAGCACTTCTGGGCCACGGCGGGTGGCCCGCTCGCCTCGCTGCTGATGCTGGGGTTGGGAGCGGTGGCGCTCGTCGGTATTCGCACGGAGACGGTCTGGCTGGTCGCGCAGATTTTCATGATTCTGAGCTTCGGCCAACTCGTGATTACCCTCTGGCCGATGAGATATCCCACCTGGCTGCTGGGGTACGCCCACCGGGAGAGCGACGGTGCCTGGCTCCTCCGTCTCTGGCCCCGGCGGAGACCGGCCTGAATTGGTCGGGCGTGTCTCTTCCGCCCCCTCCATTCCCCGATCAGTCTGACGGCACCGGCTCGGCAACCTCCACCCCGTCCTCCAGGGGGGCGAACAGCCGCTCCAGATCGCCGGTCGTGAGTTGCGTGGCGCTGGTCAGGCCGCCGTCCAGCACGCCCCTTGCCAGCGCGGACTTGCGCCCCTGGAGGTCGAGAATCCGCTCCTCCACGCTGCCCGCCGCGATCAGCTTGTAGACGAAGACGGGCTTGTCCTGCCCGATGCGGTAGGCGCGGTCGGTGGCCTGATTCTCGGCGGCGGGGTTCCACCAGGGGTCGAGGTGAATCACCGTGTCGGCGGCGGTGAGATTCAGGCCCACGCCCCCCGCCTTGAGGCTGATCAGGAAAACGGGCACCTCGCCTCCCTGGAAGCGCCCAATCTGCGCCGCCCGGTTCTTGGTCTGCCCGGTCAGCTTGGCGTACCCGATGCCCAGTTCCGCCAGTGTCTCCTCCAGCAGCCCCAGCAGCGTGGCGAACTGCGAGAAGATCAGGACGCGGCGGCCTTCTTCCACCATCTGGGGAAGGTTCTGCGTCAGCCAGTCGAGCTTGGCGCTGCCCGCCACCTTGCGGGCGGCCTCCAGCCTCACGAGGCGCGGGTCGGTGACGGCCTG
Source organism: Deinococcus terrestris (assembly GCF_009377345.1). NCBI lineage: Bacteria > Thermotogati > Deinococcota > Deinococci > Deinococcales > Deinococcaceae > Deinococcus > Deinococcus terrestris. The sequence continues at coordinate 1,061,709 of NZ_WBSL01000001.1, forward strand.
ACGCAATTTCAGCAGCGCGTCGAGTATGGCAACCGTCGAGCGGGCCAACCCCCGCGCGTCGAGTTCCTCGCGCACCCGCTCCAGCATGGTGACGCGCACCGTCTCGTAGAGGTCACGCTGGTCGCCGTCGAGGGTCACGCGCACGGGAATCTCGGTCTTGGGCGGCAGTTCGGAGGCCACGTCGCGTTTCTCGCGCCGGAGGATGAAGGGTTTGACGCGGGCGGCGAGGGCGGCCTGGCGAGCCCGGTCCCCCTGCTTCTCGATGGGCGTGCGGTACAGCTCTCGGAAGGTCCGCTCGTCGTACAGCAGCCCCGGCGCCAGGAAGTTGAACTGCGACCACAGCTCGCCCAGGTGGTTTTCCAGTGGCGTGCCGGTCAGGGCCAGGCGGTGGCGGGCCTTGAGGGCTCCGGCAGCCTTCGCGGCGGCGCTCCGGGGATTCTTGATGTTCTGCGCCTCGTCCAGCACCAGGAGGTGGAACTCGTGTTCGCGCAGGGCGTCTACGTCACGCGGCAGCAACGGATAGGTGGACAGCACCAGGTCGTGCTCTGGAATGCGCCCGAACTCCGCCTTGCGCCCCGGCCCGTGCAGGGTCAGGACCCTCAGGCCCGGCGTGAAGCGGGCCGCCTCCGCACGCCAGTTGCCGAGGACGCTGGTAGGGGCGATGACGAGGCTGGGGCGGTCGGCACGTCCTGCCTCCTTCTCGGTCTGGAGGTGGGCGAGGGTCTGGAGGGTTTTGCCTAACCCCATGTCGTCCGCCAGAATCCCGCCCAGGTCGTACTCGCGCAGGAATTGCAACCACGACAACCCCTGGCGCTGATAGGGGCGCAGCTCGGCGTTCAGGCCCTGCGGCGGCGCCACATCCGCCACCCCCCGGAAGGAGCGCAGGCGGCGGCCCAGCTCCAGCAGGCGCTCGGCGCCCAGCCAGCGGGCGTGCAGGGCCTCGTCGAGTGCGGCGAGGCGGGCGGCGTCCAGCAGCGGCAGCCGCAGCGGGCCTTCCGGCAGCTCGCGCAGGTGCAGCTCGACGAGCACGCTGAGCATCGCCCGCACCCGCCCGGCAGGCAGCGCGAGGCGGCGGCCATCGGGCAGGCGGGCCGTGATCACGTCGTCGTCTTTCAGGGCCGCGAGGGCTTCGGGCGTGAAGAGTTCAGGGCGCCCGGCGATCAGGGACACCAGAATCGGGATCAGGCTCAGGCGCTCGCCGTCCACCACGACCCCGAGTTCGAGGGTGAACCAGCCGCCCTCCTCCTCGGCCTCGCCGTACCAGTCCTCGACCTCGGCGTAGTGGTAGGGAAAGCTGGGATCGACCTTGACCCGGAAGCCTCTGGCCTCCAGCTTCGGCACCGCGTCGGTCAGGAAGGTGCGCCAGCGGCCCTCGTCGGCGTAGGCGTAGAGCCTCTCCGCGTCCGGGTGACGGACATGATCGCCGCGCGGCTGGAGGCTCTGGAGCCGTTTCAGGCCAGTGCGGGTGAGCTGCCCGGCGGCCCGCTTCTCGGCGGCGGGGTCGCGGGTGGCGAGGTGCAGCACGCCGTTCTCGTACCTCTGGCGGTCCACGTCCAGCGGCTGGCCGCCGTAGTGGTGGGCCAGCACCGCGACCCCCAGGTGCTCGTCGCCCAGGCTGCGGCGCCCGGCCCGGCGGCGGGTGACTGGCACCCGCTCCTCGCGCAGGGTCAGTACCGGCTGGTAGGGCAGCGTCTCGCGGCGCACCGGGATGGGCCGGGGGGCAGGCAGGTCCAGGCCCGGAAACCCGTCGCGCAGGGCGCGGGCGAAGCTGGCTGCCTGCGCGGGCGGCACCGGGGGAAGCTGGCGCAGCGCGTCCTCCAGGGCGGGTGGCAGCGGGGAGGTCACCCGGCCCAGGGTGCCGTCTGCCTCGTTCAGGTACCAGCGCGGGGTGGTCGGCAACACGCGCACGCCCGGCGGCAGCGTCAGCCGGGGCCGCTGCACCCCGCCCGCGTCCAGGTCCCAGGCCAGGGTGACGGGGAGGTCAGGGCTGGGAGTCAGCGGGGTCGGCCCGCCCGCCCAGTGCAGTCGCCCGCTTCCCAGCAGCCGCGCGAGCAGGGGCTCGGTCAGCGGATGGGCGCCCTCCAGCAGCCAGGTTTCCTCGCCGCCGCGCATCCGGCTGTGGCCCGCCAGCGCCAGCAGATGCAGCAGGTCGTGGTCCGGGCGGGCGTAGGGGGGCAGCAGCCGGGAATCGGGCAGGCCCCCGGCCAGCCAGCGCAGATGCGGGGGCAGGGCAAAAGGTTGGGTCTGCTGCCACTCGCCCCGCACCTCCGCGCCGCGCCAGACCCGCAGCGCCAGCGTCTCCCCCGCGCCGCGCCGGGGCGCCAGCAGCGAGAGGTCGTAGCGCAGGCCGGAGCGCCCCGCCCCGCCCGGTCCACCCTCCGCCTCCGGCACCAGCTCGGAAGCCCGCGCCAGCCACTGCCGCAGCGGGGTCGCCAGCGGGAGGGCCTCGTCGTTCCCAGCTCTCCCGTCCGGCTCGGCGTCCGGCGTGGGCTCTGCGGGAAGGGGAACCGGGGTCGGGTCGGGGCGCGGCGCCTCCCCCGTTCCGCTGGCCTCCAGTGCCCGTTCCAGCGCGGGACTGAGCAGCGCCCGCGCGAGATGCACGCAGCCCTTGCGCCCGCAGCCGCACTCGCCCCCGGTGTAGATGCCCTCCGCGTTCAGCAGGAAGGTTTGCCGGTAGAGCTGCCCGCCCTCCCGGACCTCTGAGCGGCCCGTGAAGCCGTGCGGGGTGCGGGTCAGCTCCACCCCGGTGACGGCGCGGACATTCATCCCCAGCGCCGCGCTGACGGTGGTGAGGGCGAAGAAAGCCGGGGGAACGCGTTCGAGCCGCATCCCTAGACTCGCGTCAGGTCCTTCGGCAGCGGTAGAAATTCAATTTCCGGGTGCTGTTCGGCGGTGTATTCCAGGTCGTACTTGGAGCGGAACAGCATCACCGGGCGGCCCTGGTCGTCCTCGACGTGGCGGGCGAAACGGGCCACGTTGCTGGGATCACCTGCCAACCAGCGCACCAGCCCATAGGACGTGACATGCAGTTCCACGTCCACCCCGTATTCCTCCGCGAGACGGGCCTGGAAGACCTCAAACTGGAGGGGGCCGACCGCGCCGAGGTAGGGGTCACGCGCCCCGTCCGTCGGGTAGAAGACCTGCACGACGCCTTCCTCCGCGAGCTGGGTCAGGCCCTTCATAAAGGCCTTGCGCTTGCCCACGTCCTTCAGGGAGATGGTGGCAAAGGTTTCCGGCGTGAAGCGCGGAAAGCTCGGCAGCGTGACCTTGGCATCCACGCTCACCACGTCCCCGATCTGGAAGACGCCGGGGTTGACCAGCCCGACGATGTCGCCGGGATACGCCTCCTCGACCTTCTCGCGGTCCTGGGCAAACAGGGTGTGCGCCTGCGAGAGCCGCAGCTTGCGGCCGGTGCGGGTGTGGGTCACGTCCATGCCGCGCTCGAAGTGTCCGCTCATGACGCGCATAAAGGCGGTGCGGTCGCGGTGCTGCTTGCTCATGTTGGCCTGCAACTTGAAGATGAAGCCCGCGAAGCCCGCCTCTGGTTCGCGTTCGCCCAAGTTCGTCTCCACCGGGCCGGGCGGCGGCGCGAGGTCCACGAAGTTCCGCAGGAAGTGCTCCACGCCGAAGTTGTTCATCGCGGAGCCGAAGAAGACCGGGGTGAGTTCGCCCGACAGGAAGGCGGCGGGGTCGAACTCGGGCATCGCCCCCTGAATCAGCTCCACGTCCTCGCGCAGCTTGGCGGCGAGGTCAGCGCCCACGAGCGCGTCAAGCTGGGGATCGTCCAGGCCCGCCGTCTGCACCGGCGCCCGGTGCTTGCCGCCGGAGGTGCGCTCGAAGGCAAGGACCTGCCCGGTCTGGAGGTCATAGACCCCCTTGAAGTCGGGGCCGTCCCCGATAGGCCACGTCAGCGGCACCGCCGTGATCTTCAGCGTCCCCTCCACCTGCGCGATCAGTTCGAAGGGGTCCTGGGCGGGGCGGTCCATCTTGTTCACGAAGGTCAGGATCGGGATTCCCCGGTTGCGGCACACCGCGAACAGCTTCTCGGTCTGGGCCTGCACGCCACGGGCCGCGTCCAGCACCATCAGCGCGGAGTCGGCGGCGGTCAGGGTACGGTAGGTGTCCTCCGAGAAGTCCTGGTGTCCCGGCGTGTCGAGCAGGTTGATGTGCCGCCCGCCGTACTCGAAGGTCAGCGCCGAGGAGGAAATCGAGATGCCGCGCTGCTGCTCGATGCTCATCCAGTCGGACTTGGTGTGCGAGCGGCCTTCCTTGGCGGTGACCGATCCGGCCTCCTGAATGGCGCCGCCGTACAGCAGCAGCTTTTCGGTGATGGTGGTCTTGCCCGCGTCGGGGTGGGAGATGATGGCGAAGGTGCGGCGGCGGGCGATCTCGTGCTCCAGTTGAGCGGTGGGGGTGGTCATGGCAGGGCTCCTGCGGGCGGCGGCGGGCACACCCGGTCTAGGGTTTTGGACGAAACGCTCACCTGCGACTCGCGCTCACGGGGGCGGGAGGAGGTGGGTCATCCCAACATGATAGCGCCCCCAGGGAGCTGGAAGGCCGCGAGTGCCGCGTCCAGGGTGCCCAGCCGTGCCGCGATCAGCCTCTCCGGGTCGCGGTTATATCCACCGGCCATCACGGTCACCAGCGGCATCCGGGTGCGGGCCGCCCAGCGAAAGACCCGGTCGTCGCGCTCCCGCACCCCCTCCAGCGTGAGGGCCAGCTTGCCGAGCTGATCCCCCTCCAGCACGTCCGCCCCCGCGAGGTAGAAGGCGAAGTCGGGCCGGAAGGCGGCGACGGCGGGCGCCACCCGTTCGTCCAGCGCGGCGAGGTAAGCCGCGTCCCCGGTGTCGTCGGGGAGGGGCACGTCAAGGTCACTGGTGGCCTTCCGAAAGGGGTAGTTGTTCGCCCCATGCACGCTGACGGTCAGCACGCGGGGCTCATCCGCGAACAGGGCCGCCGTCCCGTTGCCCTGATGCACGTCCAGATCAAGGACCAGCACCCGCCGCGCGTGCCCGCCGTCCAGCAGCCAGCGGGCGCTGATCGCCACGTCGTTCAGGAAGGAAAACCCCTCCGCCCGGTCGCGCGAGGCATGGTGGGTTCCCCCGCCGAGGTTGATCCCCAGGCCGTGCACAAGGGCGTCGTGCGTGGCCGCCAGGGTCGCGCCGCTGCTCCCCAGGCCGCGCTCCACAACTGCCGGAGTCCAGGGAAAGCCCAGCGCCCGTTCCTCCTCCCGCGTGACCTCGCCCCGGCGCCAGCGGGCCAGGTACGCCGGGGCGTGGACCCGCTCGGCGTCGGCCCACGCCAGCGGCGGCGCGTCCAGCAGGGGCAGGCGCTCGGCGGCCCCCGTGAGCAGATGGTCCAGAAACTCGCGGGGCGGGAACTGACGCCGTGGCGGCGGGGACGCGGCATAGGCGGCCCGGCGAAAGGCGGTCCAGGCGCGGGGCCAGCCGGGGGGGAGGGGCGGGGTCACAGGTTCAGGGTACGGGGCGGGCGCCTACCCTGGGGGAATGAACGAGCTGATGCGGCGCTTGGGGCTGCGCGTCCCTGTCATTCAGGCCCCGATGGCGGGCGGCATCAGCACCCCCGAACTGGTCGCGGCGGTGTCGGAGGCGGGCGGGCTGGGAAGCCTGGGCGCCGCGTACCTCAGCCCCGCGCAGATCGTGGAGGCGGGCGCGGCGGTGCGGGCGCGAACGGAGCGGCCCTTCGCGGTGAACCTGTTCGTGCCGCACCCCCTGCCCACGGTAACCCCCGAGGAAGTCGCGGCAGCGACGGCGGAACTCGCCCCCCTGCACGCGGAACTGGGACTGCCCGCGCCGACCTTACCGGAGCGGGTGCAGGAGGACTTCGCCGCGCAGTTCCAAGCGGTGCTGGAGGTGCGGCCCGCCGCGTTCTCCTTCGCGTTCGGGCGACTGGGGACAACGGAGCGGGCGGCCCTGCGGGAGAGCGACATCCTGACGGTCGGGACGGCGACCAGTCTGGCAGAAGCCAAGGCACTCGCGGCCGACGGGGTGAATGCGGTCGTGGTGCAGGGCGGTGCGGCAGGTGGGCACCGGGGAGGCTGGATGCAGGACGACCTCGCGGACACGCTGGCCCTGACGAGGGCGGTTGCGGCGGCGGTAAACCTCCCCGTCATCGCAGCGGGCGGCTTGATGGACGCGGCGGACGTGCGGGCGGCGCTGAACGCGGGCGCCAGTCTGGTGCAGTGCGGCACGGCCTTTCTGCGGGCCAAGGAAGCCGGAACCTCTGCCCCCTACCGGGCCGCCCTCGCCGCCGCCGATCCGGGGCAGACGGTCCTCACCCGCGCTTTCTCGGGCCGACCGGCGCGGGGCCTCGCCAACCGGGTCACGGCGGAGGTGGCAATCCCCCTTCCCTCCCCGCTCCAGAACGCGCTGACCCGCGACCTGCGGACGACGGCGGCCCGGACCGGACGCGCCGAGTTCCTGAGCCTCTGGGCCGGGGAGGGCCACGCGCGGGGACGGGAGGGCACGGCGGCGGAAGTGCTGCGAACCCTCTGGCCGGAGGGAGAACAGTAGGCTATCTACTCCTATCTATTGCTATTTAGCATTATATGCTGCAAGATACCGTCAGCTTCAAGGAGGTGGAGCAGCGGCATGGACGAGGTGCTGACGTTGGAGGAGCTGGCGGCCTATCTCAAGGTCAGCGAGACGACGGCTTACGCGCTGGTGCGGAGCGGGGACATTCCGGGGCGCAAGGTGGGGCGCGAGTGGCGCTTCTTGAAAGCGCGAGTGGTGGAGTGGCTGATGCAGGCCGGAGGAGACGACATGGAACAGCAACAGGGTGTGGTACAGCGCGACGAGCACGGCGGCGAGTACAAGGTGGAAGGCGGGCGCGAGTACGTGGCGATGTGGCTGCCCCTGACCCGCGAGGAAAAGGCCGCGCAACTGGACAAGGCCGCCCGCGAGGGGGTCAACGTCAGCGAACTGGTCGCGGACTACCTGAAGCGCTGGGCGCAGGCGTAAGCGAACCTGTCATTCCAGAGGCTCCCCAGGCGGGGGCCTTTTTTCGTGCCCTTGATTGCCGGGGTCAGTTCAGCGCCCCACTCCCCGGCCCTGCCGTCTCCGCATAGACGGCGGTGAGGTCACGCAGCATCCGGCGGGCCAGGGCGATCAGGGCGTCCTCGCCCATGTCCTCCAGCCGGAAACTCAGGCCCTGGCCGTACTCGCCCACGAAGGCCCCACCCTCCCGGCGCACCCGCACCAGCACCTCGCACAACCCCAGGCGAAACCAGGCGGCGTGCCACCCCCCCGGCGGCGGTGGGCGCAGGGTCGCGGCGGGGTCAGGCACGAGGTCGAGGGAGACGTTGTTCAGGGGCAGACCCGGCCCGCTGGCCGTCCGCAGGGCGTGGTAGAGGGCATTGAGCAACGCCTCGCACGCCCGCGCCTCGGCCTGCCGCTCACTCGCCCGGCGGCGGATGGCGGCTTGTAGGGCGTCGAAGTCGGACACGGACGTATTCGTATCACGCCAGCGAATCGGGGAGGGCAGCCCCCGCGCCGCGCCGCTATCCTGCCCCGCGTGCCCTCCTCCCCCGCCCGGCCCCTCCTGCTGCTCTCCAACGGCACCGCCGAGGACCTGATCGGGGCGCGGCTGTTGCGGGAAGTGGGGCGGCCCGCGTGGGTGCTGCCGCTGGTGGGCGAAGGGCGGGCGTATGCGGGGGTGCCGGGTGCCGTGCGCGTCGGTCCCACGCTGACCCTCCCCAGTGGGGGCTTTCCCTTCGGCAGCGTGGCGAACCTGCGGGCGGACCTGCGGGCGGGGCTCATCGGCACCACGCTGGGGCAGGTGCGGGCGGCGCGGGCGGCGGGACGAGAGGCTGGGGCCGTGGTCGTGGTGGGCGACGCACACGCGCTTACCCTGGGGTCACTGGCGGCGCAGGCGGGGCGTGTGCAGCTGGTGCATGTGCAGCCCCTCCTCAGCGCCCACTATGCCGAGGGGCTGGGGCTGCGGGGGGCACTGCGCGAGCTGAACGCGCTGGGCGCCAATCTCCCGCTGCCCTCCGAACTTGCCCTCTCGCGGCGGGCGCACGCCGTCTACCTGCGGGACGCGGCCACCGCCCGGCTGTACGCGGCGCGGGGGGTGCGTGCCCGCTGGGCGGGGAGTTTTGCGATGGACACGCTTCCGGCGCCCGAGCGGGACCTCTCCGCCCTGATTGGAGGTCGCCCGGTCCTCGCCCTCCTGCCGGGATCGCGGGAGGACCACCGGGAGAGCCTGCCCCTGATGCTGCGGGCCGCCGCCCGGTTGCCGGAGGTGACCCCCCTCGTCGCGTGGGCGCACGGGTGGGACGCCGTAACCCTGCCGCCGGGCTGGGCGCTGCGGGCACAGGACAACCGGACGGCCTGGGCGCACGGCGAGGGCACGCGGGTTGCCCTGCTGCGCGGCGCGTTCGGGGCCGTGGCGCGGGCGGCGGACGTGGCCGTCGGCACGGCGGGCACCGCCAACGAGCAGCTCGCCGGGCTGGGGGTGCCCGTGGTCGCCTTTCCCACGCGGGGGCCGCAGTTCACCCCCGGCTTCCTGCGGCGACAGGGGCGCTTGCTGGCAGAGGCGCTGCGGCCCGTCCCGTCCGACCCGGATGCGGTCGCGGCGGAGGTGCGGGCGCTGCTGGGAGACGGCCGGGCGCGGGCGCGGGCGGCCCTCGCCGGAATGACGCGGGTGGGGCCGGGCGGGGCGCTGCCCGTCATCGCGGCAGACCTGCGGGCACTGCTGGATCAGCGGCCGTAACTCGCCGCGAGGCGCCGCCACCCCTCTCGCCACCCGATGTGACGCGGCGGCAGATCGCGCAGGAGGACGGGCTGAAGGTCCTGCCCGGCCAATCCCACGAGCAGCGCGTCCAGCAGGGCCGGGGTCACCGTTGGCCCGTCGTGCAGCAGGATCACGCTGCCGGGCCGGACGCGGTCGAGGACGCCCGCAGCGAGGCTCGCCGCGTCCTCCCCCGCCCAGTCGCGGCCCTCCACGTCCCAGAGGGCCACCTCGCGCCCGGCGAGGCGGGCCAGCAGGCGGGTCAGCGGGCCGTGCCCCCCGTAAGGCGGGCGGTAGAGGTGCGGCCCCGGCTCCCCCGCGCGGGGATGCCAGCGCACCTGTGCCCACTCGCGCCACGGGGGCAGCAGCAGGGCGTGGACATGCCAGCGCCCGTGCGCTTCCAGCCCATGCCCGGCGGTGCGAAGGGCGGTCAGATGCCCCGGCCAGCCCCCAGCGGCGGGCGCGGTCACGAAGAAAGTCGCGGCGGCCGCGTGTCGGGCCAGCACCGCCAGCAGCTCGGGGGTCCGTTCGCTAGGGCCATCATCAAAGGTGAGGGCCACCCTCGGACGGGCGCGGTCTCCCGGTCCCAGCGCCCCCCACCCGGCGGCGCGTCCCCCCACCTCGGCGGCGAGGACGGCGCCCATCCCGGCGAGGGCCGCCCACCTCCACCCTCTCATGAGCCCGGCTCGCCTGCTACCCTGGCGCGGTGCCAGAGGTCACCGGGCCGGAGTTCACGGTCGTCATTCCCGCACGCAACGAGGCGGCTTCCTTGCCGCTGACCCTGCGTGCCCTGCACCGCCAGACGCTGGCCCCACGGGAGATCATCGTGGTGGACCACGCCAGTCAGGACGGCACGGCGGCGGTCGCGCGGGCCTGGGGAGCGCGGGTGGTGACGTGCCGCGAGCCCGGTATCGGCCGCGTTCGGCAGACGGGACTGGACGCCGCCCAGACCGAGTGGGTCGCCACCACCGACGCCGACTCGCTGCCCGTGCCAGGCTGGCTGGCCGCGCTCGCGGGGGCCGCGCCGGGCCGGGTGGCCCTCTACGGCCCGCTGCGCTTCTGCGGGGTTTCGCCCGCGCTCGCGGCGGCGTCGGAGGTAGGGTACACGGCTTTCCTGCGGGCCTGCGACCTCGCCGGGCGGCCCAACCTCGCCGGGGCGAACATGGCGTACTCGCGGGGGGCGGCGCTGCTGGCCGGGGGCTACCCGGACGTGGAAGCGCTGGAGGACGTGCGGCTCGGCCTCGCGCTGGCCCGGCTGGGCGAGGTGGCCTACGTGCCCGGCGCCGGGGTGGAGACGAGTGCCCGGCGCCTCTCGGGGGGCGTCGGCCCCTTTCTGTGGCGGCACCTCCTCAACCTCAGCGGTCATACACGAGGGTATTTCGGACCGTGAGGGGGGACGCCGCCTCCGCGAACGCCACCTCCTGCGGCATGCCCAGCACGCCGGAATACACGTCCAGCACCCGCTCGGCCACGCCCCCCGGCGTCCAGGTGGCCCCGTGCCGCCGCGCCCCGCGCGAGAGCCGCGCCCACAGCGCCGGGTCCCCCAGGATCGCCGCCGCGTGCCGGGTCAGGGCCTCCACGTCTCCCGGCGCCACGAGGTACCCGCTGCGACCCGCCGCCACCCCGCTCAGCGTGCCGCGTGCGCCCACCGCCACGACGGGCACGCCCATCAGTTGGGCCTCCTGCAACACCAGCCCCTGCGTCTCGGTGTCGCTGGCAAAGAGGAACAGCTCGGCCAGCCGGTAGTACGCCCCGATCTCGGTCCAGGGCCGCACCCCCAGGAAGCTCACCCGGTCGGCCACCCCCCGGCGTTCCGCGTGCTCCTCCAGCCGCCCGCGTTCCGGCCCCTCTCCCAGCACCACGAGGTGCGCGTCGGGCAGCCCGGCCAGCGCTTCCAGCACGAGGTCAAAGCGCTTCTCGCGGGCCAGTCGCCCCACGGTGAGGAGCCGACGCCGTCCGGCGGGCCAGGGATTCCGGGTGGGCGGGGCGCCCCGCAACACCTCCGGGTCCACGGCGGTCGGGATAACGACCGGGTTGCGGACCCCCATCTCACGGGTCACGTCCAGCATTCCGGCGGTCGGCATGATGACCGCGTCGGCGCGGCGGTAATAGCGGCCCATCACGCGGGTCACCACGCGGGTCTGGCGTTGCAGGGCGGTCAGGCCCGGCACGTAATGGGTATAGGCCTCGACGTGGGTGTGGTACGTCGCCACGTGCGGCACCCCCCACTTGCGGGCCAGCCGCGCTCCGGCCAGCCCCAGGGTCAGGGGCGTGTGCGTGTGCACGAGGTCATAGCACTGGGAGAAGTCGCGCCGGGTGGGCCACGCCAGCCGGTAGGTCGGCAGGAAGAGGTAGCGCACACTGGCCGCCCGCCGCACATCTGGGCGGGTGTCCTGGGCTTCCGGGAAGAAGGGGGCCACCACCTCCACGTGATGCCCCCGCGCCCGCAGCTCGTCGCTGAGCAGCCCCACGCTCGTCACGATGCCGTTCTGGTCAGGAAGGAAGGTGTCGGTAAACAGCCCGATGCGCAGCGGTCTCATACGCCGCACCCGCGGACCCGTTGGCTGAGGAGAGGCTGAAGCATCGCTGAACGAGAGCATACGACGCCGCGGATGAGAGGTGCGTGGGGTCTGCACGCTACAGTCGGAAGATGCGCCCTTCGCCCTCGCCCCTACGACGCGCCCTGCTGCGGGCCGGGGCCGGGGGAGCGCTGGCGGGCGGCGACCCCGGTGCGCCCCACCTCGGGCTGGTCGTGCCTGTGCGGACGCCGGACGAGTTGGCAGCAGTGGTGGACACGGGCATCCGGGTCACCCTGCTGATTTCCCCCGCTCTGGCCCGCCTCGCTCCCGAAGTCGTCCGCGCCGCCGCCAAGCTGGGGCACGAGATCGCTGGCTTGGGCGCACCGGAGGGCATCGCCGCGCTGGAGGTCGCCGCCGGGCGGCCGGTCACCCTCTGGAGCGCCAAGGCGCCGCCCGCCTCACCCGCCCGACTTGCTGCGCTCGGTTTGACGCCCCTCCCCCTTCCCCTCCCCACCCCGGAACCCGGCGGCACGTGGCAGCTTCCCCCCGCCGACCTCGCGGCCGAGGTGCCCCGGTTGCGGGCGCTGGGGTACCGGCCCGGTCCGGTGGGCGAGCTACCGGGGCTGCGGCGGGCGCGGGGACGGGACCTGGGGCTGCACCTCTACCGCCGGGCGGTGGACGACCGCTTCGCGCGGGCGCACCGGGTCCGGGCACTGACCGAGCGGGCCGACGGGGTGCTGCGCGTGAGCCGCCAGCCCGCCCCGCCCGAGTTGGGGTGGCCGACCGGCGCGGCAGTGGCCGAGCTGCACGTCCATTCGCCGCGCCTCGTGGGGCTGAGTGCCCGCAGTCCGCTGACCGCCTACCGCGCCTTTGCCCGCTCGCTGCGTGACGTGGCGGCGGTGCTGCGCGACGATCCCGAGTTTTCAGAAGTCGCCGGGGTCGTCGCCGTCACCCTCTTTCACGAGCCGCTGGCGGCCCAGGGCTTCCAGACCCAGCGCCTCCCCCCGCTGCGGGCGCGGCTCTACGGCCTGGGCTTCCGGCTGATGCGCCGGGTGTACGGCACGGCGGTTCCCACCTCCGAACCGGAGCCGAGGCTCGCGTGGATGGAGCGAGCGGCGTTTCTGGCGCGGCACGGGTGAGGTGAAAGGGATCGGGAGACAGCCATGACGATTGTGACGACCGCCGACCATCCCCACCTGCACACTCAGGCCGGGGAAGCTTTCCGGGAACGGTGGCCCGAGTTCATCTTCCATGACCCCGTTCCGGCCCGCCTCATGCCCCAGGTCCACAGCTCCTTCCCCGACTACAACGTCCTGCTCTTGGAGGGCGAGCGGGCACTTGCGGGGGGCTGGGGCGTGACCTTCGCCTGGGACGGGACCTTTGCCGACCTTCCAGACGGGTACGGCGGGGCACTCGTGCGGGCCGTGACCGGTCGCGAGACGGGGACGCGGCCCAATACCCTGTGTTTCATGGCGGCCTCGGTCGCGGTGGGGGCCGACAGGCGTGGGCTGGCGGCGGAGGTGCTGGGGGCGCTGACGGGGCGGGCGCGGGCGGCAGGGTTAACCCACGTCGTGGCTCCCCTGCGGCCTACCTGGAAACACCGCTATCCCCAGGTGCCGATGGCCGAGTATGCCCGCTGGCAGCGCGGGGACGGCCTCTCCATTGACCCCTGGATTCGGACGCATCAACGGTTGGGCGCCACCATCCTCGGCCCGGCGCCCCGCTCCATGGTCATAGAAGGCCGCGTGGCCGACTGGGAAGCCTGGACAGAGATGGTGTTTCCCGTGACGGGGCTCTACTTCGTGCCGGACGCGCTGGGGTGGGTCCACATCGACCGCGAGGAGGACCGGGGCCTTTACGTGGAGGAAAACCTCTGGGTGCAGCATCCCGCCCTGACGGGTCCGGCCCGCTGAGCCGGGCGCCGTCCCCCTACCCCGGCAGCGCGAACACCACCGCTGTCCCCCGCCCCGGCTCGCTCTCCAGCTCCAGCTCGCCCCCGGCCAGCGCCACCCGTTCCCGCAGCCCGATCAGGCCGAGGTGACCCGCCTGGGCGCGGGCCTGGGCCTGGTCGGGGGTGAAGCCCTGGCCGTCGTCGCGGACAGTCACGCGCACCCCGTCGGGGGCATAGGCCACCCGGATGGCCGCGCTGCGGGCACCCGCGTGCTTGTCCACGTTGGCGAGGGCTTCTTGCACCAGCCGGAACACGGTGAGTTCCACGGCGGGCGCGAGGCGGCGCTCCTGGCCGCTGACCTCCAACCGGGTATCCGTCCCAGCCTGTCCCGCCAGCCACTCCAGCGCGGGCAGCAGCCCGAGGTCGTCGAGCACGCTGGGGCGCAGGTTCCGGGCAAAGCGCCGCACGCTTTCAATCGCCGCGTCCAGGTCCCCCAGGATGTCCTGCGCCCGCTCGCGCCCCGGTCCCTCCAGGCTGCGGGCGAGGCGGGCCACCCGGCGCGAGGTGGCGATCAGGACCTGCGCGGTGTCGTCGTGCAGCTCGCGGCTGATGCGGCGGCGTTCTTCCTCCTGCGCCTGGGTAAATAGGGTGAGATAGGTTCGCAGTTCGGTCTGGCGGCTGGTCGCGGCTTCCAGCGCCCGGCCCCGGCGCTGAATCTCGGCGGCGAGGGTCTGGAGTTCGGAGAGGTCGCGGGCGACCGCGAGCATTCCCCCGGCTGGCCCGCTTACCGCGCTGAGGCGCACCTCCAGGCGGTACGGCCCCACCTCGATCTCGGCACGGCCCCCGGCGGGGTGGCGCCGCGCCGCCTCCCAGGCCGCGTGCAGGGCGGGGCGGGTCCCCGGCGTGGGCAGGGTCAGCAGGCTCGCGCCGACCAGCGGCCCCAGCAACCGCACGGCGGCGGGGTTGGCGTAGGTCACGAGCCCGGCCCCATCTGCGCTCAGGATCAGGTCGTGGGCGCCCTCCGCGAGCTGGCGGTAGCGGGCTTCCTCCCGCGCGAGCGCCGAGAGTAACCGTTCGCGGGTCAGCGTCAGCGCCATCTGGTCGGCCACGCTGCGCGATAGGGCCAGCACCCGGTCGCTCGGCGGCTCGGTGCCGGGATCGTCGGCGTAGAGAAAGCCCAGCACCTCCTCGCCCTCGCCGCCCCCCCGCAGCGGCACGATCAGGGCACTTCCGGCCACGGGGAGGGCGTGGCGCCGGGTCAGCGGGCGCGGTCCCCGGCCGAGTTGCCCCGCGAGCGAGGCGAGTTCGGCTCCCCCCGGCGCGTGCAGGTTGTAGGTCGCGCAGCGGATCACCGCGCCGTCCTCGCCCGTCAGCGCGATCAGCCCCCGGCCCGCCCCCAGCGCCAGGGTCGCCAGCCGCGCGGCTTCCGCGAGAGCGCGGTCGCTCTGGTCCTCGCCCAGCAACCGGCCCACGTTGAGCAGGACGGCGGCCTCGCGCTCGCGCCGCAACTCTTCCTCATACAGCCGGGCATTCTCGATGGCGAGGGACGCCTGCCCGGCGAACACCTCCGCGAGCGCGAGGTCGTCGGCGTCCAGCGGCAGCGGCGCCGTCCAGTACAGGGTCAGCACCCCGAACACGCCCGAGCGGGTGCCCAGCGGCAGGCTCACCACCCCCCGGTAAGGGTACTCGCCCCGCGCGAGCAGCGCCCGGGTGTAGCGGCTGCTCCCCCCGTACCCCTCGGCGGTGAGGTCCCGCGCCGCCACCATCTCCCGCCGCTGCGCCGCCCGCCCGGTGACCCCGCCCCCCACCTTGGCCCGCACCCGCAGCACGTATTCGCCCGGTAGCCCCAGCGCCCCCCGGATAGAAAGGGTCCGCCCGTCGGGTTGCAGCTCGTACACGCCCGCCGCGTCTGCCCCGAACAGGGCGGTGGCCCGCTCCAGCACCCTGGACAGGGTGTCGGACAGATGCAGGCTTCCGGCCAGCGCCGCGCCCGCTTCACGCAGGGCCTCGGCCGCCTCACGCTTGCGGGTCTCGGTGCCGTAGAGCCGGGCGTTGTCGATGGCGAGACTGGCCTGCTCTGCTAGCGCGAGCACCAGCCAGGTGTCGTCCTCCGAGACGCGCACCCCTGGCGAGCGGCTGTCCACATACAGCAGCCCCAGCGGCCGCCCCCGTGCCCTCAGCGGGGCGATCAGGGCGACCTCCGGGTCGAGTTCGGCCAGCCCCGCCGCCATGGGCGAGGCCCCGTCGCGGCTGCGGTCGTACAGAATCACCTCGCCGCGCTCCACCAGCCGCCCGAAGGAGACCGGCCCCACCCCCACCCCCCCGGTGAAGGCTGAGTCGAAGCCGTAGGAGAAGACCTCGCCGGTCCGCGCCCGCCCGCCCTGCACCTCGCTGAACAGGGCCACGAACGCCCGCCCGAAGCCCAGCGCGAGGGCCGCGCTCTCGGCGGTCGCCGTGAGCACCTCCGCGAGGTCGAGGCTGCCGCCCAGCCGCCGCACGAGCTGCTCGACCGTCTCCGAGACCCGGCCCCGACCCCGGCGCGTCTCGCGGGCCTGCACGCCCTCCAGCGCGAGCGTGAGCAGCGGCAGCAACCCGGCCAGCGCCCCGACCCCGCTGCCCTCGGCGCCCACGAACTCCAGCACGCCGCCCCCGAAAGGCAGCGCGACGAGCATCCCCTCCTCCTGCCGCTCCCCCGACGCCAGTGCCCGCGCCGCCAGCGTGCCGTCGCTGAGGCCCAGGCCCCGCCCCTCCTCGCCCACGACCACGAGTGCCCCGCCCGTCACCGCCCAGACCTGCACCCCATGCGCCCGCACGGTCTGACAGGCAAAGCGGGCCAGGGCCGCTCCAAACACCTGCACCGTCGGCGCGGCGGCGAGGTCCGGGGGAAAGGGGGGGAGGGTCATGGAAGGTCGCTTTCGGGATCAGGGGTGGGGAGAGGAGCGGGAGCCGCACGCCCCCTGCACTTCAACACTCCCTCACAGCGTCTTCGGATCGATCCACCCCCGCTTGATGCCGTACAGCACCGCCTCGGTGCGGCTGCCCACATCCAGCTTGGAAAAGATGTTGGCGAGGTGCACCTGCACCGTGCGCGGGCTGATGTCGAGGTCGCGGGCGATTTCCTTGTTCGTTCGCCCGGTGGCGGCCACCCGCAACACCTCCAGTTCGCGGGGACTGAGCGCATCCTCCGGTGGGGTGGGCGTCTGCTGGGTGCTGAAGCGCTCCAGCACCTTGCGGGCGACCGAGGGGTGCAGCGCACTCTCTCCCGCTGCGACCGCCCGCACCGCGCCGAGGAGGTCATCTTCAGAGGTGTTTTTCAGCAGATATCCGGCCGCCCCTGCTTCCAGCAGCGCGAAGACGTAGGCGTCGTCGTCGTAACTCGTCAGGACGAGGACTCCCACGCCGGGCAAGAAGGCCTTGATGGCGCGGGTGGCCTCGATGCCGTTCATGCCGGGCATGGACACGTCCATCAGGATCACGTCGGGGCGCAGTTCGCGGGCCTTGTGCACCGCGTCCTCGCCGCTGTCGGCCTCGCCCACGACGTGCAGGTCGGCTTCTCCCTCCAGCAGTTCGCGGGTGCCCTTGCGCACGACCGGGTGGTCGTCGACCAGCAGCAGGGTGATGGGCCGCGCGGGGGCGGCGGGAGAGTCGGCGTCGTGCATGGGGGCAGCATACGCGCCGGAGCACGCCGCAAGCCAACGGAAACCGCCCTCCACGTGGGAGGGCGACTAGCGGTACAGGAGCGGCTCAGTTCTTGCTGAGGTTCTTCCAGTACGTTCCGGCGCGGGCAAAGGCCAGCATCGGGTTGTAGGCTTCCTCGCTGATGCCCTGGATGTTGTCGCGGTAGGCCAGGATGCCGGGGTTGCTGGGCATCAGGACGTAGTAGGCCTGGTCGCGGGCACGCTCGGCCACCTGGGTGTAGAGCGTGTCGCGCTGCTCGGCGTCGCTGGTGGCGCGGGCCTCGTCGATCCAGGTGTCGATCTGGTCGTCTTTGAAGTTCAGCCGGGGCTGGTAGTAGCCCTCACTGTGGTAGAAGGTGTGCACGAAGTTGTCCGGGTCGGCGTAGTCGGGCGCCCAGCCGGTGATGATCATGATTTCCTCGCCCCGGTTGCCGTCTTCCAGAATCTCGCTCCACTGCTTGGACTGGAGGTTGACCCGGAACTTGGGGTTCAGCGACTCGATGTTGCGCTTGAGCAGTTCCATCCCGGTCTGGGCCGCCACGCTGCCCGCGCGGTAGGTAGCGTTGATCACGAAACCGTTTTCCCAGACCTGACCGCCCCAGGCCTGCTCAAAGGCCTCGCGGGCCGCCTCAAGGTCAAACCCTGGGGCCTCCACCTCGGAGTTGTAGCCGGGGAAGGTCTCGGGCAGCAGGAAATTGCGGGGCTGGCCCACGCCGTTCTGGACCTCGTCGATATAGGTCTGCACGTCGAAGGCGGCCAGGAAGCCCCGGCGCACGTTCACGTCGCTGAAGAAGTTGGCGGGGATGCCCTCGCCGTCAAGCTCGCCGCTGCCCAGCAGGTCCGTGCCCTTGATGTCCTGGTTCATCGAGATGCCAAAGGCGCTGATGTCCGGCAGGTTGTCCAGCACCGCCACGCCGGGCTTGCCCCGGAGCTGCTCTTCGATGATGGCGCGGCCCCCGGTCTCGACCATGTCGGCGTCGCCGCGGAGGAAGGCCTGGAGGCGGGCGGCCTGCTCGGGCACGATCTGGATCAGCACGTTCTGGATGCTGGCCTTGTCGCCCCAGTAATTCTCAAAGGCCTCGGCGCGGAAGGCGGTCGCGTCCTTGCTCACGAACTTGTAGGCCCCGGTGCCGCTGGGCTGCTGCGAGAGCGGGCTGTTGGTCAGGTCCTTGCCCACAGCCTCGCGCCAGGTGGCCTCGGTGCCGTCCCATTCGCCAATTTCCTTGGCGTGCGCTGAGTCCACGATGCTCTGGCCGGTATAGGCCAGCTTGGACAGGAACGCGGGGTCCGTGCGGGGCAGCGTGAAGACCAGGGTCTCGCCGTCGCAGCGCACGGCCGTGCTGATCTTGTCCCAGGTGATCGAGTCGTCGTCGTTGGCGTTGGACCCGGTGCCCAGCAGACTCTCCGAGAGGAACCAGTTGCCGCTGTCGCTGGTGTTGGTCACCAGGTTGCGGCGGAAGGTGTACTCGGCGTCGGCGCAGGTGAACTCGTTCCCGGTGTGGAACTGCACGCCGTCGCGCAGGGTGAAGCGGTACTCGGTGCCCCCGTTGGCCACATTCCATTCGGTCGCCAGCAGCGGCGCGAGTTCGGTCAGGCTGCTGCCCTGGTAGGTGACCAGCGTCTCGTAGAGGTTCTCCACGGCCTGCCCACTGCCCGTGTCGTAGGTGGTGCCGGGGTCCAGCGTGGGGATGTCGGCGCTTTCCTGCACCACCAGCACGTCGCGGTTGCCGCCCGAGGAGGTGCCGCCAGTCCCGGTGGAGGCAGTCTCGCCGGAGCCCTCCGTGCCGCTGCCTTCGGTGGTGGCGGTCGTGCCGCTCTCGGTGGCGGTGTTGGTCTCGGTGTTGTCGTCGCAGGCCGCGAGGGTCAGCGCCAGGGTGGTCAGGGCGATCAGCCCCAGGGGGCGGCGGAAACGGGAATCGGCGTTGGTCATGGGGACTCCTGTGTGTGAGGGGGTGGCAGGGCCAGAGTGTAGTGAACCGGACAGACAACCCGCCAAGCTTGCTGGCGCCTCCGGTACTGCGGGGCAGGATAGCAGCCTAGCGCCAGCCGATGAGGAGTCTCACTGATCCGATTAAGTGTGATCCACCTGTGACCGTGCCCGGATTGAAACGCCTCGCACATCGGGCTTGAGTCCCCTCATGTAAGGTTTCGTGATGACTTCCGAGGCGTATACAGCATCGTTCGTGCTGCGCGGTACGGCGGCGGGGGGCACCCTGCGGCTGGTCGGCATTGACGCGACGCAACTGGTGGAGGAGGCGCGGGTGCGCCATAGCCTGAGCAAGACCGCGACTGCCGCGCTGGGGCGCACGCTGGCAGCTTCTGCGCTGCTGGCGGTGGTGCTGGGCAAGAAGCCCGACAGCCGGGTGACCGTGCGGGTGCAGGGGGGCGGTCCGGTGGGCTGGATCGTGGCCGAGGGCAGCGCGGACGGCCGGGTGCGTGGCTACGTGCGCGAGCCGAGCGCGGACCTGCCCCTGCGTGAGTCCGACGGCAAGCTGGACGTGCGCGGCATCGTGGGTGTAGACGGCGAACTGGCCGTGACCCGGCTCCTGGACAACGGCGAGCCGTACACGGGCAGCGCCCAGCTGGTCAGCGGCGAGATTGCCGAGGACGTGAGCGCGTACCTGTGCGTCTCCGAGCAGATTCCCAACGCGGTGCTGCTGGGCGTGTACGAGGAAGGCGGGCGGGTCTACCGCGCGGGCGGGCTGCTGGTGCAGGCGATGCCTGGCGTGACCGACGAGACGCTGGCACGGCTGGAGGCCAACATCCGCGGAATGGGCCAGCTTACCGATCACCTGCGCCGGGGCAGCCTGCTGGAAACCATGCAGACGGCGGCAGGGGGCCTTGACCTCGTGCTGGCGGCGGCGGCGCAGCCTGCCCGCTTCCAGTGCCGCTGCTCGCGGGACAAGGCGCTCGACAGCCTGAAGTTCTTTGCGCCGGGCGAGCGCCAGGAGATGCGCGACGAGGGCGGGCAGGAGGTCGTGTGCCACTGGTGCGGCGAGCACTACCAGATCACCCCCGGCGAGATCGCCAGCCTCGACGCGGAGACGGCGCGGGCGCAGGCCTGAGTCCAGGGCCAGGGGCCTGACGGGAGAGGGTCATCCTATGGGGTGGCCCTTTTTCTTTGTTCTGGGGTGGGGTTCCCTGGGCAGGAGTCCGGACGAACTACCGGGGCTGGCCCAGGGGGACTCCGCTGTACTGCCAGGGCCGGGCCTCTGGAGCTTCGCCCCCCTGCACGGTCAGGACGAAGCGGTCCTGGGCCGGGGCGCTGGCCGTGACCGTCACCGTGTTCCAGCCCCGGCGAAGCTGAAGGTGAATGGAAGAAGTCTGGGTCCATTCCGGCTGCACGCCGTACCAGTGCGACCCCACGCAGTCCTTGCGGCCACGCAGCCGCACGTCGCGGTCGGCGTAGACCAGCAGGGTCCTGTCCTCACCCTGAGTCCGCCAGAGTTGTGGGGTCGGCGGCACGGGCGAAAGCTGCGGTTGCAGGCCCTGACCGGGAACCGGAACCGGCCCCAGGTCCAGCGCGTCCAGCCCGGAGACCCGCGCGGCCGGGTCCGAGGCGGTCACGGTGTTCATCCGGCACCTCCGCTCCTGTCCAGCCAGGGGAACGGGCCGCAGCAGGGTCTCCTGCGGGACGGAGAGCGTCGACGGGCGCCGGTCCGTGGAAACCGTGAGCAGACCCTGTGCCGAGACACGCCCGATCGGCTGCCCCTCCAGCCGGACCTCGGCCACCTGGCCCGCGGGCCAGTTCTCGACCGGGGCGGTCAACGTCAGGGTCTCGCCCAGGGCCGCCTCGCGCAGCAGCGGCAGCTCCTCGGGCCGGGGCTGCTGCTGGCACGCCGCCAGCACCAGGGCGAGGAGGATGAGGGGCAGGCCAGTTCGGCGTCGCATGGGTCTACCCTAGGGCCAACCGAGCATGAACGGGGGCAGAAGTGCGGCCCCTGTGCTCTCCGGCCGAACCTGGGATAATTCCCCCATGAAAAACCGCCTCCCCGCCGTCTTGCTGGTGCTCGTGGGCCTGGGTCTGGGGGCCACCCTGCTGCGCGATCAGGTGCCGGTGTCCGGCGCCCAGCCACCCGCCGCCGAGGAGTCTGCCCCAGCGGCCGAAGCGGGCGCCCGGCTCCAGAACGAGCGCAACACCATGGACATCGTGCGGCGGTACGAGCCGGGGCTGGTCTACATCAACACCGCGCAGGAGGTCGTGCAGGATTTCGGCTGGCTGTTCGGCACCCAGACGCAGGTGCAGCAGGGCGTGGGCAGCGGCTTTTTCGTGAACGACTCGGGCGACATCCTGACCAACTACCACGTGATCGCGGGCGAGGGGGCGCGGGGCACCGCCGACCGCATCACCGTCCGGGTGATGAACGGCGAGGAAGCCGTGCCCGCCGAGGTGATCGGCACCGCCCCGCAGTACGACCTCGCGCTGATCCGGGCGCCTGGGCTGGCCCGTGACCTGATCCGCCCCATTCCGCTGGGCGACAGCGACGCGCTGGCGGTCGGGCAAAAGGCTGTGGCCATGGGGGCGCCCTTCGGGCTGGAATTCAGCGTGACTGAGGGCATCGTGAGCAGCAACGATCGCCAGATTCCCATCGGCTTTTCCGGCACGGGCACCGGGCAGGGGATCACCCAGCGGGCGATTCAGACCGACGCGGCGATCAACCCCGGCAACTCGGGTGGCCCGCTGCTGGATTCCTCCGGGCGGGTGATCGGCATCAACACCCAGATTGCCACCGGGGGCAGCCAGCAAAGCGCCGGGGTGGGCTTCGCCATTCCGGTGAATGCCGCCAAGGCCCTGCTGCCCCGGCTGCAACAGGCGGGCGGCGGCGAGGTCAGGGCTCCCCGGCTGGGGATCACGGCGGGGCTGATCGTGCAGGTGCCCGGTCAGGCGATCCCCGTCGGGTTGAGTGCCCTGACCGAGGAGGGACGGCAGCAGCTCGGCCTGCCTGGGCGCGGGCTGGTGGTGGGCCAGGTTGAGCCCGGCTCCCCGGCGGCGCGGGCGGGCCTGCGCGGCGGCGAGCGCGAACAGGAGTTTCCCGGCGGCGCGGTGCTGCTGGGCGGGGACGTGATCGTGGCCGCCGAGGGAGAGCCGGTCGACGCCATAGAAGACCTGCAAGCCGCCCTGCTGGACGAGAACGAGGGCGATACCGTCACCCTGCGCGTCTGGCGCGGCGGCCAGGAACGCGACCTGAACGTCACCCTCGACGCCTCCGCCTTCGAGTGACCGCCCCATGACCGCCTCCCCCATGGCCCTGGGTGCCCAGGTCTGGGACCGCCTGCGCCCCGACGACCGCGAGTGGCTGTGCTCGCTTGCGCGGGAGGCGGGGCCGGGAGCGCGGGTCGCCCTGGTGGGCGGGGCGGTGCGCGACGCGCTGCTGGGCGGCACTCCCCTCGACCTCGACGTGGCGGTGGAGGGGAGGGCCGCGGGCGCTCTCGCGGCGGCGAGTGGTCTGCCCGCCGTCGTTCATCCCGCCTTCGGCAACGCGGCGGTGACCCTGCCAGACGGCCGACACGCCGACCTCGTGCGGGCGCGGCGTGAGACGTACCCGGTGCCCGGCGCGAACCCGTTGCCCCTGCCCGGCACCCTGGAAGACGACCTCGCCCGGCGCGACTTCGGGCTGAACGCGCTGGGGCTGGAGGTGCCTCCGGAGGGAGCGCCCCGCCTGCTCGACGTGACGGGCGGCCTGGATGACCTGCGGACGCGGGTGCTGCGGCCCCTGCACCCCCGTTCGCTGTACGAGGATGCCAGCCGCCTGGTCCGAGGGGCACGGCTGGCGGGGCGGCTGGAGTTGGAGGCGCACCCCGAGTTGCGGCGGCAGGTGCCCGAAGCGCTCGACATGTCCGGGCAGACGCCCCGCCTGTGGGCCGAGCTGCGGCTCTTACTTCAGGAACCCAAGCCAGGAAAGGCCGCCCGCGCACTGACGGCGTGGGGAGCTGGAGAATTGCTGCCCGCTGGAGCCGCCGAGCGGCTGGAAGCCCTGGACGCCCGGCGGGACGCGGGAGACGACCTCTCCCCCACCGCCTACGCGGCGGCCCTGCTCTCGGCGGCGCCGGATCCGGCGGCGTGGGCTGGGCGGCTGGGCCTGGGCGAGAAACCGGGGGCCTTGCTGGCGCGGGCGCTGGGAGACACTCCAGCCTCCCCCGGCAGCCCGGAGGCCACCCTGCGGGCCCTACTGCGCCCGGAAGCGTACGCGGGCCTGAGTGGGCGGGACGTGGTGGCGCGGGGGGTCGTGCCTGGCCCGGCGGTGGGAGCAGCCCTCGCGCATCTGGCCGCGCTGCGCCGGGCGGGGAAGGTGCACTCGCGGTCGGAGGAGGAAGCCGCGCTGACCGCCTATCTCGGGGAGCCGGGCCCCACTCCGTCACCGGGCTGACGGCGCCCGCTCCCCCTGGCCCCATAGAATGCCCGCCTATGGGCCTCCTGAATCTCCTGACCGACAGTCCACTCGCGTTTGTGATTATCGCTGCCGCGCTCGCGCTGTCACTGACCGTTCACGAGTTCGCCCACGCCTGGACCGCCGACCGGCTGGGCGACCCCACCCCGAGGCGCTTCGGGCGGGTCACCCTCAACCCGGTCAAGCATCTGGACCCCTTCGGCACGCTGCTGCTGCTGATCGCCGGATTCGGGTTCGCCCGGCCCGTGCCCATCAACCCGAACAACCTGGGGCGTTGGGGCACCCTGTGGGCGACCGCCGCCGGACCCCTCAGCAACCTCCTGATCGCGCTGCTGTGCGTGGTGCTGCTCGCGGTGCTGCCCAGCAGCGGCGTGCTGGGGGTCATCCTGCTGACGGTCCTGAGCGTCAATATCGTGCTGGCGATCTTCAACCTGATCCCGATTCCGCTGCTGGACGGCAGCCGCATCCTGGGGGCGCTGGTGCCCTCGCTGGGGCGCAGCCTCGCGCAGTTCGAGGCCCAGCCCTTCTCGTTCCTGATCGTGATGCTGTTTATTTTCCTGGCCCGTGAACCCATCGGGCAGATCATCGGGACGGTGCAGCGCTGGGTGCTGGGGTTTGTCGGCTTCTGAGCACTCCCAATGGATGAGGCCCCAACCGCCGAAGCTGGGGCCTATTTTTTTGTTCGCTTCAGCGCAGGTGGAACATCATCGCCACATGCGCCCCGGTGCCGCCCAGCACAAACAGGTGCCAGATCTCGTGGAAGCCGAAGACGCCGGGGCGGGGATTCCAGCGCTTGGTCCCGTAAATCACCGCGCCGATCGAGTACAGCACGCCCCCCGCCGCCAGCCAGAAGAGGGCCGCGCCGGGCAGGGAAAGGGCGAGTTGCGGCAAAAACAGCAGCGCCAGCCAGCCCATCCCCACGTACAGCAGCGTGCTGACCCAGCGCGGCAGCCGCATGGTAAGCAGCTTGAGCAACACCCCCGCCCCCGCGATGCCCCACACCAGCCACAGCACGGCGTCCCGCCACACGCCCTCCAGCCCGAAGTAGGCGACCGGGGTGTAGCTTCCGGCGATCAACAGGAAGATGCCCGCGTGGTCGAGCTTGCGCAGCCACAGCAGCCCGCGCTCGCCGGGGCGAAACGAGTGGTAGCTGGCCGAGGCCGCGTACAGCGCCACCATGCTCAGCCCGAACACCACGAAAGGCCACCGCGCCAGCCCCCGCGCCTGCGCCCACCCCAGCAGCGGCCCAAGCAGCAGCAGCGCACCGATCACGCCGGCCCAGTGGGTCAGGGCGTTGACCGGCTCGCGTGGGGCAGTGAGCAGGCGCTTCATCTGCGCGGCATTATGGCAAACTCCGGGTGCAGTCCGCCGGGCCACGCGGGGCGGAAGTGCAGCAGATTCCGCAACCGCCACACAATCGGTCCCGGCCAGCCTCTAGGCTGAGCGCCATGCCTTCTGCCAGAAACAGTCGTGGCCCCGAGCGCGGCGCTTCCGGGTCCTCCAAGCGCGAGTGGTTCAGCGAGATTATCGGGCGGACCCGCTTCGTCGTCTTGATCGCGGTGATCGCCGTGTTGCTCGTGTCGTTCAGTCTCTTTCTTCAGGGCACGCTGCTCGCGCTGAACACCATCTACGAGACCTGGCGCGACATGTTCACCCAGGGCGTCGCGAGTCAGTCGGGCACGCTGGCGGTCGAGTTTCTGGAGGTCGTGGGCACCATGCTCAAGGCGGTCGTGTTCTACCTGATCGGGATCGGGCTGTACTCGCTCTTCATCCGGCCCCTGAACCTCACCTCCGCGCTCGGAGTCGAGAGTCTGGCCGACCTCGAGCAGAAGGTGGTGTCGGTGGTGATCGTGATCCTGGGCGTGACTTTCCTGGAGCATTTCATCCGCTGGGAAAAGCCGCTCGACACGCTGTATTTCGCGGGTGCTCTGGCGCTGGCTGGCGGCGCGCTGGTGCTGTTTCAGCAGGTGCACAAGGGCAGCGGCGGCGACTTGCAGCAGCCGCAGGCCAAGCTGCGCGCGCGGCGCGAACTGTTCGAGCACGACCACGAGCAGCGCGAGATCAAGGAGCAGGACGTGCAGCGGGCCGAGCGCGCCACCGAAGCCAAGGCCGAGGGCCGCGTTCCTATCGACAGCGGCGGCGAGTAGGCGGGGGCGACGAGGCAAACCGGCTCTTCGTCGCCCCCGCCGGATGCCGCTTTCAGCGTCCGCCGTAGTTCGGGGCTTCTTTGGTGATTGTCACGCCGTGCGGATGGCTCTCGACGAGGCTCGCGCCGGTGATCCGCACGAACTGCGCACTGTCGCGCAGCGTCTGGAGATCGGGCGCGCCGCAGTAGCCCATCGAGCTTTTCAGGCCGCCGACGAACTGGTAGAGCACCTCGCCCGCCGTGCCCTTGTACGCGACGATGCCCTCGATGCCTTCGGGCACGAACTTGCGGCTGCCGCCCTGGAAATAGCGGTCGGCGCTGCCCTGGTCCATGGCGCCCAGGCTGCCCATGCCCCGGTAGGACTTGTAGCGCCGCCCGTCACGCAAGATCGTCTCGCCGGGGGCCTCGTCGGTTCCGGCGAGCATCGAACCCATCATCACCGCGCCCGCGCCCGCCGCGATGGCCTTGGGCACGTCGCCCGTCTGCTTGATGCCCCCGTCGGCGATCACCGGAATGCCCGCCTCCATTGCCGCCGCCGACGCCTCGAAAATGGCGGTGATCTGCGGGACCCCGACGCCTGTGACGACGCGGGTGGTGCAGATGCTGCCCGGCCCGATTCCGACCTTCACCGCGTCGGCCCCCGCCGCGATCAGGTCCCGCGCTCCGGTGCGGGTCGCCACGTTTCCCGCGATCACGTCCACATCGTAATTTTCCTTGACCCGCGTCAGTGCGTTCAGGATGCCCTGGCTGTGGCCGTGGGCGCTGTCGAGCACAAGGACGTCGGCGCCCGCCGCGACGAGTGCCCCCGCGCGGTCCATCAGGTCGGCGCCCACCCCGATGGCCGCGCCCACCCGCAGCCGCCCGAGGTCGTCTTTCGCCGCGCGCGGGTACTTCACCCGCTTGGTGAGGTCCTTGATGGTGATCAGGCCCTTCAAGAAGCCCTCCGGGTCGGTGACCAGCAGCTTCTCGATGCGGTGGCGCTTGAAGATCTCCTGAGCCTGCTCCAGCGTGGTGCCCACCGGCACGGTGACGAGGTCCCCGCGGGTCATCACGTCCGCGACGGGCAGGCTCAGGTCTTCGACAAAGCGCATGTCGCGGTTGGTGATGATGCCTAGCAGCTTGCCCGCCGGATCGGTGATCGGCACGCCGCTGATCTTGTATTCCGCCATCAGGCGGTCGGCGTCGGCCACGCTCGCCGAGGGCGGCAGGGTGATGGGGTCCACGATCATGCCGCTCTCACTGCGCTTGACCTTGCGGACCATCTCGGCCTGGGCGTCGATGCCCATATTCTTGTGGAGGATGCCCAGGCCGCCCTCACGCGCCATCGCCACGGCCATCGCCGTCTCGGTCACGGTGTCCATCGCCGCCGACACGAAGGGAATGTTCAGCCGCACCCGCCGGGTGAGCTGCGTCTCCACGCTGACCTCGTGCGGCAAGACGGTGGAGTGCCGGGGCTGGAGCAGCACGTCGTCGAAGGTGATGCCTTCCTGGCCGAACTTGTAGGCGTAGCGGTCCTCGTGGGCGGCCGGGGACGGCTGGGTGGGCATGAGGGGGGCACTCATGCACCGGAGTGTACCCGCGCCCGGTGAGACTGCCGCCGCGGCTGTCCCGCACCCCTGACCGCCCACACCCCTTGCACGCCTCCAGGGAGCGTGCTAGATTCTGCCTCGCCCTTGAAAAAGGGCTGAAATCCAAGTGTGGGGTCGTAGCTCAGCTGGGAGAGCGCGTCGTTCGCAATGACGAGGTCAGGGGTTCGATCCCCCTCGACTCCACCACCAAGAAAGTCCGCCATGTGCGGGCTTTTTGCGTTGAGGTCGGACTGGCCCAGGACGTGAGAGAAGGCCCCGCCCTGGCGAGCGGGGTCTGGAATCGTCCTTCTGTGCCGAGGCTCGCGTCAGCGCCGCACCACGGCCGGGTATTCGGGTTCGTCGCGCAGCGGGGCCAGGGCCGCGACATTCAGCGGCAAGGGCAGCAGGCGCTCGCCCTGGCGCAACTGGAGCCCGTTCGCCCGGCCCGCCAGCTCGACCCGGACACCCGGCAGGCTCTTCAGGGCCGAGAGGGGCACGTAAGCTGCGCGGTTCACGAACTGCACCGGGAGGGTGTGGGGCGTGGCCCCAGCCTGCGGCAATCCGAGTGTCACCGTGCGCGGCGTGAGCACCTGCACCCGTACCCCCAGCGCCGCCATGAGGTCGGCCAGGGGGAGGACCACCTGCCCGCCCACGACCCGTGCCCCGCGTCCGGCGGCCTCGGCGGCGGCCTGCGGCGTGCGGGTGGGAGCGGGTGGGGGCGTCACCGGGCGAACGGGGGCGGGAGGCTGGGTCGCTGCCGGAGCAGTCGGCGCGGGCTTGGCAGGAGTGGGGACAGGCGCGGCCGTCGTCGGCCGGGACACCGGCAGCGCGGCGAGGGCCGCCCGCTTGGAGGCGGTGCGGGCGGCGGCCTCCTGCGGGGTCAACACGCGGCCCCACCCGGCAGGCACGCTGCGGAAACTCGTCCACGGGCCGTCGGCGAGCGGGGCCTGACGCTCCACGGCGCTCAGGCCACCGCCCTCTGTCGAGAAGTACAGCACGCCCCGGTCACTCACGGCGACGGGAGTGTCGATCTTCTTGCCCGTCTTGACCGTCCAGCGGGCCTGTCCGTTCGGGCCGATGGCGTGCACCGTGCCCATCAGGTCCGGCACGACCACGCTGCCGTCTGCAAGCTGCACCGCCGACGCCGCCACCGGGGCGCCCGCCGGGTACACCCACTCGTCCTCGCCCGTCGTGTTCACGGCGTAGACCTTACCGTCGTAGCTCCCCACGACGACCAGATCGTCGCCCGTCACGATGGGGCTGGCATTCACGAACAGGTCGGTCTGCCGGGTCCAGCGCAGTTTTCCGGCGGGGTCAAGGGCGTACAGCTTGCGGTCGCTGGAGCCGAAGTACACGTTGCCCTGGCGGTCGATGGCAGGGCTGCTGAAGACCAGCGACCCGGCCCCGAAGGTCCATTTCAGTTTGCCGCCCGGCGTCAGCGCATGCAGGCGGTTGTTCTGTGCACCAAAGTAGATCGTTCCGTCCTGCGCCACCGCCGGACTGCTAAAGACGGGCGCCCCCACCTTGAAGGTCCACAGCACCTGCCCCCCCGGCCCCAGCGCGTACACCGTGCCGCCCGCCGTCGCCGCGATCAGGCTGCCGTCGGCCCGCAGCGCGGGGCTGGCGAAGATGTCTCCGTCCAGCCGGGTGCGCCAGAGCTGCTTGCCGGAGGCGTCCACCGCGTAGATATGGTCGTCGTACGAGGCCGCAATCACCGTGCCCTGCGGCGTGATCAACGGGCTGGCCCGTCCGATGTCCCCCACGGGGAGATTCCAACGCTCCACGCCCCGCGCGTCGGTGCGGTGCAGGCGGTTGTCCGAGCCGACGAAATAGAGGTCGCCATCATCGGCCACGGCGACGGTGGACAGCACCTTGAGGTCTTTGAACCATGTGACGGTAGGTGATGCAGAGGTGGACGAGGCTTGAGCGAGAGCAGGCGGCGAGAGCAGAGCAAGTGAGAGAATCAGCGCTTTTCTCATGTGAAGGTAAGCTCCTTTACACTCCCTTTACAGGGTGGTTTGGCGAATGGACGCTCGCCAAGCTAGCGTCTTAAGATGCTCTCGCTATGAAAAAGATTCTCATGCTGACCGCGTTCGCCCTGGCGGGACTGGCCGCCGCCCAGGACACCACCACGCCCCCCACCGACACCAGCACCGAGACCCAGCAGACCGAGACGCAGCAGACCGAGACCACCGAAACGACCACCGATACCACCCAGACGGACGCGGCGACCACGGCCTCGCCCGCGACCCTCAGCGCCGCCGAGAACTTCGCCCGCGCCCAGGAGTTCGCCGTGCAGGCCGACGTGGCCTACCCGCTGCCCTTCTACGACCGCACCCTGTGGAAGACTGCCGTGGACCACGCCTTCTACGCCGCGCAGCAGGAAGCTGGCAACCGCAACTACCAGGCTTACCTCGCGCAGCTTTACACCAAGACCCAGTGGTGGATCAACGCCTACAACACCTGGAGCCGCCTCGGTGAACTGAACGACACCGAGCGCCAGCTTGCCAGCCTGAGCGCGGCCAAGCTCGCCTACATCGCCCTGCAGCGAGGCGACCGCGCTGCCGCCCGCACCTACGTGGACCAGGGCCTGAGCTGGGCCGACAGCGCCAGCCTCCGCGCCATCCAGAGCCGCCTGTAAGCCTTCAGCGGTTTCACTGCGCCCTCCATATGGGGGCGCAGTTTTTTGTTGCCGTCCCTAAACTGCCCCCATGCGCGTCCTCGCCTTGTCCGACACCCACGGCCTGCTGCGCCCGGAAGTTCTGCCCCTCACCGCGCAGGCCGACGCCGTGCTGCACGCGGGTGACGTGGGAAAGATGGAAATATTGGAGGCGCTGCGGGCCGTCTCCCCCGGCCCGGTTCACGCCGTGCGCGGCAACGTGGACCGCTCGCCGCCGCTGTCCGACTTGCCGGAGACGGCGCTGCTGGAGCTGGGGGGTATCTGGATTTATATGCTGCACGACCTCTCGGCCCTCGACCTCTCCCCCGTCGCGGCCGGGGTGCAAGTCGTCCTCTCGGGCCATACCCACCAGCCCCGCGCCGAGGAACAGGACGGCGTGCTGTACCTGAATCCGGGGTCGGTGGGGCCGCGCCGCTTCCGGTTGCCGGTGGCCTGCGCGTGGCTGCATCTGAAGGGGGGCGGCGTGCGGGCCGAACCCGTCGTCCTGGCCCCCTGAGCGGCCCCGAGTGGGTGCTAGCCTGCCTGCCATGACCGCTCTTCCCGCTCCCGTGCGCGTCCAAGGCACCCTGCACGCCCTTCAGGTGCCGATCCCCTACCCGATGAAGACGGTCACCGTGCTGATCGACACAGGCGGCCCGGTCACGCTGATCGACACGGCGCTCGACACGCCGGAGGCGCGGACGGCCATCGAGGACGGCTTGGCTGCACTCGGCCTGCACTGGCCGGATGTGGAGCGGGTCATCATCACCCACCACCACCCCGACCACTACGGGCTGGCAGGCGTGGTCGAGGAGCGCGGCGGGGCGACCGTGCAGATGCTGGACGTGGAGATCGGGCGCGGCGAGCGGTACTGGCACCTCTGGGAAGAGTGGCTGCCCGGGCACATCAAGCACATGGCGGACCACGGCCTCCCGCCGGGGCTGCTGGAGAGCCTGGAGCGCGACAGCCGCCGCACCCGCGACCGCGTGCAGCCTGCCAGCCGGGTTCAGCCGCTGCGCGAGGGCCAGCAGGTGCCGCTGGCCGGAACCGACTGGGAGGTGCTGTGGCTGCCCGGCCACGCGGACGGGCACCTAGGCCTCTGGAACGAGGAAGAAAGCCTGCTGATCGCCGGAGACGCGATCCTGCCGCGCATCAGCCCCAATATCGGCCTGTACGCCTATACCCGGCCCGATCCTCTGGGAGACTACCTCCAGACCCTTGGCAAGCTGGAGGCCCTGAACCCGCGCCGCGCCGTCGTGGGGCATCACGGCCCCGTCATGGAGGGCGTGCAGGCCCGCGCCCGCGAGCTGCGCTCGCACCACCACGAGCGGCTCGACTTCGTGCAGGCCGAGGCCGCGCGGGAGGCCCGCAGCGCCTACGAGCTGAGCTTGGTGATGTTTCCGCGCGACCTGAATGTCGCTGGGCGCCGCTTCGCCCTCGCGGAGACGCTGGCACACGCCGAGCACCTCCGGCTGCTGGGGGCGCTGGCCCGCACGTGGCAGGACGGGGCGTGGGTGTACCACGCCTGAGGGCGGCTCCCCACGCCGCCACGGTTGGTCCCCAGGCCCCGCTCTATACTCGCGCCCATGACGGCCCCGGAACTTCAGCGCATCATGCGGGCACTCTCGGAGAGCGGGCTTAAGGTCGAGGCGGTCGAGGACGGCGCCCTGGTACGCCACGGCGAGAGCCGGGTGGCCCTGTTCGCAGAGCCTGACCCGCAGAGCGGCGTGATTGTGCGGCTGCACCTCGACCTCGACCTGTACGTCGAGGAAGACTCGCTGCCCGACATCCTGATGGGCATGAACCTGATGAACCAGGGCCTCGACTACGGCGCCCTCAATCTCGATCCGGTCGAGGAGGAAGACACCCCGGAGGACGCCCCCCTCACCTTCGCCGTGCTGGGCCGCGCCGTGCTGTGGCTGCGCGACCTCGGTCCCGAGGAACTGGGGCGCCTGCGCGAGCACCTGCGCCGCTTCGAGGCCGAGGTGACGGAGGCAGTGGAGCGCACCCTGCACGGCGGCAAGGGCCTGAGCGCGTAGGCGCGGGGGGCGTGAGGCAGCGGGCAGGGCCTCCCACCCTGGCCTAATCTGCGCGGCGTACGCTCAGGGCCACTGCTTCCTTGCTGGTGCCGCGTCTGGAGGTTCATCCACTAAACCGGGCTGCCCTGCCCGCGCCGCTGGAGGAAGCCTATGCCTGCCCGTTCTCAGCTGTCGCGCCGACCTGCTCCCGCGCACTTCACCCTGCTCAGCCGCAACCGCGTGTACGGCGTCTTCACCTCGCTGGAAGACCTGCGGCACTGCACGGACCTGCTGCTGACCCTGGGGCTGAGGGACCAGGCTGTGCAGATCATTATGGGAGACGAGGGTCACCGCACCCTGAACACCGAGGGCCACGGCCTGTGGGGGCGCTTTCTGCGCCTGATGCAGGGCCTCACCGACGAGCGCTCGCACATTGAGCAGTACGCCCACGCCCTGGGACGCGGCGACATCGTGCTGAGCGTGGACCTATCCGGCACGCGGACAGGGGTCGCGGAGGTGGCCCAGGCGTTTCGTGACAGCCACGCCCGCTTCGTGAACCACTACGGCCCCTGGGTGGTCGAGCCGCTGGAAGCCTGAAGGCGCTCCGCAAAGCAGGGGCCGGAACCCCACGGGTCCCGGCCTCCGCCGCCTTCTCAGTGTTACTGGCGCTCTTGCAGCGGCACGTACTTCTGGTCGCGCTCGCCCGTGTACACCGCGTCGGGGCGCAGCAGGCGGTTGTCGCGGGTGTACTCGATCACGCTGGCGCACCAGCCGCTGATGCGGGCGAGCGCGAAGATCGGCGTGAAGTATTCCTTGCGGATGCCGAGGTCGGAGTAAACGGTCCCGGAGTAGAAGTCCACGTTGGGGTAGATGCCCTTGGAGCCGATGCGGTCCACCACCGTTTTCTCGATGGTCTCGAGAATCTGGTAGTAGTTGCTCTTGCCTTCCTTGTTGGCGACGACCTCGGCGTAGTCGCGCAGCACGCGCGAGCGGGGGTCGAAGTACTTGTAGACGCGGTGACCGACGCCCATGATCTTTTCCTTGCGGTCGAGCTTCCCGGTGATGTAGGCCTCGGCCTTGTCAGGGGTGCCGACCTCGTCGAGCATGTCCATCACGGCCTCGTTCGCGCCGCCGTGCAGCGGCCCCTTGAGCGCCCCGACCGCCGAGGTGATGCAGGAGTACATGTCGCTGAGGGTGCTCGCGGTGGCAATCGCCGTGAAGGTGCTGGCGTTCATGCCGTGGTCGGCGTGCAGCACGAGGGCGATGTCGAACAGCCGGGCCTGCTCCTCGGTCGGCTCCTTGCCCGTCAGCATGTACAGGAAGTTCCCGGCGTGGGTCAGGTCCATGCGCGGGGCGACGATGTCGTGGCCCTCCTGGGCGCGGTTGATGGCCGCGATGATCGTCGAGAACTGCGCGATCATCCGCACCGAGATGGCGCGGCGGGCGTCTTCGGTGGTCTGCTCGGCCTGGGGGTCCAGCAGCCCGAGGTAGGAGACGGCGGTGCGCAGCGCCTGCATGGGGTGAACCCCGCGCGGCATGTGGCGAATGATCTCGACGAGCGCCTCGGGAACGGCGCGGTTGGCCTTGAGTTCGGCGTCGAAGGCGGCGAGTTCAGCGGCGGTGGGCAGCTTGCCGTTCAGCAGGGCCAGCGAGAGTTCCTCGAAGGTGCTGTGCTCGGCCCAGTCCTGAATCGGGATGCCGAGGTGGGTCAGGATGCCCTCGGTTCCGTTGATAAAGGTCAGCTTGCTCTCGGTGAAGAGCACACCTTCCAGCCCCTTGGCGACGTTGGCGGTGTTGGTCATGGTGGGCTCACCATAGCACCGCCCCCGCCCGGACCGTGCGCCCCACACGGTTCCCGCTCCGGTGACAAGGACGGTGCCCAGGCCCCCTACAATGCCCGCCATGCCAGCGTCCGCTGCCCCCCACCCCGTCACCCTGGCCCTTGATACCGCCACCCCCTTCCTGACCCTGGCCCTGGCCTGGCCCGGCGGCGAGCGGTCCTGGCGCGAGGAGGTCGGGCGGGCGCACGCCGAACGGTTGGCAGGGACGGTACGCGACCTCTTCACGGACGCGGGCCTCCCCTTTCACGCCGGCACGGTCGTGATTGGCACCGGGCCAGGGTCCTACAC
The DNA here is from genome assembly GCF_009377345.1 of Deinococcus terrestris. Taxonomy (NCBI): domain Bacteria; kingdom Thermotogati; phylum Deinococcota; class Deinococci; order Deinococcales; family Deinococcaceae; genus Deinococcus; species Deinococcus terrestris. The sequence goes on from NZ_WBSL01000001.1 coordinate 1,095,456, forward strand.
CGGGGTGCGCGTGGGCGCGAGCTACGCGCTGGGCCTGGGCCGGGTGTGGGGAGCGCGGGTGCTGGGCGTACCGACCCTGGAAGGGCTGGTGGGCGGCCTGGAGGGGGAAGTGGCCGTCTCGCTGGACGCGCGGCGGGAGAACGTCTACGGCGCGGTGTATGAGGTGCGGGGCGGGGTGGTGGGCCGAGTGATTCACCCCCCGCACAAGGACAGTCTGGACGCCTTCGAGACGCTCGCCGCCGGACGCCCGCACCACCGTGACCCACCCCCCGACGGCCTCGCGCTGCTGCGGGCCGGTCTGGACCACGGGAGTGAGGAGTGGGCGCTGGCGTACCTGTAGGGCGGGAAAAGGGACCCCTCACCCCGCTGCTTCGCAGCGCCCCTCTCCCCCTGATAGAGGGGTCAAACAACCCTCTCCGAGAGGAGAGGGCCTCGCGCAGCGAGGGGTGAGGGGTCTTTCCGCCGCGTCCCGCTACCCCCGCGCCCGCAACCCCAGCACCAGCCCCGCCGCATACGCCCCCGCGAAGGGCAGATTTGCCGTAAGCACCCGCCCCAGCCACGCCGCCCCAGCTTCCCCACCCTGACGCAGCAGGGGGTCGGCCAATGCCTGCACGCGCAGCCAGTTCACGCTGAGGATGTCCCAGAAGGCCAGGAGTTGCACCGTCACGAACAGCAGCCCCAGCAGGGTCAGGGCGAGGCGACTCACCTTCCGCAGCGCGAGCCCGGTGGCAAAGCCCAGCAGCGCCCCCACGCTGAGGTCGGGCAGCACGGAGCGCAGCGCCTCGGAGAGGGAAGCGTCGGGAGTGGGGGCGGGGGGCAAAGAGGCCAAGGGCTGGGGGGCATCGTAGCGCCCCGCCCCACGCACGCGCCAAAAGGCGGACGCGCCGGGGGGCCGGGCGGGGTATGGTGGGCAGCGACGTGACGCCCGAGCCTGATGTCCTCCCCCCCGAGTTGCTGGACCGCCTCAGCCGGGGGGACGAGGCGGCGTGGTACGACTTCGTGTCGGCCCACGAGGGCCGCATGTACGCCTACCTTTACCGGCTGGAGGGCAACGCCGAAGACGCGCTCGACCTCACCCAGGAGGTCTTTTACCGGGCGTGGCGCTCGATTCGCACCTTTCGGCCCGGCGAGCGGGTGCTGCCGTGGCTGTATCAGGTCGCCCGCAACACCCAGATCGAGTCTCACCGCCGCAAGCAGCTTCAGCGTTTCAGTCTGGAAGAAGCGCGGGAGGACGTGGGCTTCGAGGTCACCAGTGCGGCCCGCTCGCCCGTGCAGGCCGCCGAGAGCGCTGACGCGCAGGGCCGCGTGCAGCGGGCGCTGATGGAACTGGCTCCCGAATACCGTGAGGCCGTCGTGCTGCGCTTTGTCGAGGACCTGCCCTACGACGAGATCGCCCGCATTCAGGGGGTGGCGGTGGGCACGGCCAAGAGCCGCGTCTTCCGGGCCAAGGAGCAACTCGCAGGGCTGCTGGCCGACGCGGCGGACGTGCATTAGTCGCCGGTCGCCAGTGATCAGTCGCTGGCAGCACACAGTCCCAGCCGGGACGGAGGCTGGTTGTCCTGGCGACCGGCGACTGGGTCCTGGCGACTTTCTCTCCCCTCCCCAACCCGCTAGCGTGAACTGGTGAAGCAAGGGGCATGGATGAGGAGCGGCCTGCTGGCGGGCGTGGCGGTGCTGGGGGCGTGCGCGGCGCAGCCGGTAACGTTCCGGGTGAATTTCTCGATGAGCGAGACGCGACGGGCGCCGCTGACCGTGGCCTTCCGGGCGCAGGCCTCAGCCGACCACCGCGTGGTGTGGGACTTCGGGGACGGGCAGGGGGGCCAGGGGAGCGCCACGGCGCACACGTACTACCAGCCGGGGACCTACACGGTGCGGGCACAACTGCTCGACAACCGTGGGCGGGTGCGCTCGACCGCCACGGGCGATGTGAAGGTGGAAAGCAGCGGCCCCGAACGCGCCGAACTCGTCGTGCTGCTGGGGCGGGACGAGGTGCGGCTCTCGGCGGCGGGCAGCGTGATCTACCGGCCTGCCACGCCACGCTTCTCGCTGGACGGCCGTCCGGTCGACGCGGGGCCGATCCCGCTGGAAACCGGGGAGTACCGGGCGGGGGTGCGGCTCCCCGGCGAAGGCGGCGTGCTCACGCAGGGGGTCACCTTCCGGATGGCCCCGTTCTCCCGCAGCGTCCCCTTCGAGACGGAAGTGCTGCGCCTGACCAACCAGGCGCGGGCGCGGGGCTGGAACTGCGCGGCCCTGCGGGAGGGAGGCCAGAGCCTGCCGCCCCTCAAGCGCCACCCGGAGCTGGAGGTCGCCGCGCTGGCGCAGTCGGCGGGGATGGCCCTGCACGGCTACTTCGACCACCGCAGCACCCTGGACGGCAGCACGCCCGCCACGCGGGTGCAGGCGACGGGCCTGCGGGTGGGGGCCAGTGCCGAAAACATCGCCGGGGGGCAGACCACCCCGCAGGCGGTAGTGGACGCGTGGCTGCGCAGTCCCGGCCACTGCCGCAACATCATGGGCGACTTCACGCACCTCGGCGTGGCCCATGTGGAGCGGCCCGGCACCCGCTACCGCCACTTCTGGACCCAGGTGTTCGGCACGCCGCTGGTGGAGTAAGCGACCGCTTCCCCCTCGGGGCGCGGGGCTCCTGTGCCTACGAGGCCTGATGCACAACTGAAAGATCAGCGGTGCAAACGGGCTTTTTCTCGCTCCCTCCTCCTGGGGGACTTAGAGAGCTGCGTGGGCACAGGGCCGGGGACGGCAAAGCTGCGCAGCAGAAGGGGGGAGCGGGCGAAGTTCGCCCTTGGCCTAGACGGCGCAAACGGTCCTGCTCGTTCAACCCGCAAGGCGCACTCAGGGTCCGTAGGCGAGGGATTGCACCCCTTAACCCGGCACTGCGCCCACCGGTGGAGGCGCCAGAAGTCTCAGCGCCGCTCATCCACCAGCGGGGGCTCGCCCAGCCGCACCCTCGCCAGGGTGCCCCCGCCCGGCGCGTCTTCCAGGGTCACGTCGCCGCCGTGGGCGCGGGCGTAGCGGCGCACCAGGGACAGGCCCAGCCCCTGTCCCGGCGCCACGCTCAGGGGACCGCGCTCGTAGGGCAAGAACATCTGGGCCCGGCGCTCCGGCGGGATGCCGGGGCCGTGGTCGCGCACGGTGAGCTCAGGCTGCCCGCCCACCACCGCGAGCGCCACCTCGACCGGGCCGGAGGTGTACTTCAGGGCGTTTTCGACCAGGTTTTCCAGCATCTGGGTCACGCGGTCGGGATCGGCCGACCACACGACCGGCTCCTCCGGCACCCGCGCCGCGACGCGCCCCCCTGCGGCCCGCTGCACCATCAGGCGCAAGTCGGTGGGCGCCACCCGCAGGGTCACGTCGAGGTACAGGTCGTCGAGCCGGGTGAGGTCGGCGCGGCTGGCGAGCTGCCGGGCACTGTCCTCAATCAGGCCCAGCAGACGCTGCTGGGCCTCGGGGGTGTCGGAGTGCCGCAGCAGGTCGCTGGCGAGCAGCAGGTTCTGGAGGGGACGGCGCAGCTCATGGCTGGCAAAACTGAGGGCCTCGCGCTGCCGGGCCTCGCGCCGGGCACGGCGTTCGCGCTCCGAGCGCCACAGCCGCAGCGCCCGCAGGATCAGGGCCATGCTCAGCAGCCCGGTCGCCAGGGCCGTCCACAGCAGCACCTGGCGGAGCTGGCGAAACTCGCTGGCGTAGTCCTGCCCCTGCTGGTTCGACAGCGCCTCGGCCTGGGCGCTGAGCTGCACGGCCTGCCGCCCCGCTTCGGCGAGGGCCTGCGGGGTACCTTCCTCCAGCAGCGTGCGAATCCGGTTCAGCCGGGCTTCACCCAGGGCTTCGACCTCGGCCAGATGGTCGAACTGCCCCGGCGTCAGCAGGCTCGACCGCACCTGATCGCGGATCTGCTCGCGTTCCTCCCGGGACACCGCCGGGTCGAGGCGGGCGGCACGGTACTGCAGCACGTCCTTGGCGAGACCGTGGTAGCTGTAGATGGACCAGCCGTCGCCCCGGTCCAGCAGCGAGCGGTAGGCGGGTTGCAGCGCGAGGAGCAGGAGCACCCCCGTCACCACGGTGGGCAGCAGCGCGAGCAGACCTTCCCGCGCCCGCACGCCCAGGGGGACCCGGTGGGCGGGCGCGGCCCCCGCAGCGCCCGTTGTCACGTCTTCGGTGGCGCGGGCGCTCACGGGGCGGGGGAAACGCGCTCGACGAACCACACCCACGCCGAGCCGTACTGGCTGCGCGGAAACCGCCGCTCGTCGGGCGGGAGGACCACCGTCAGCGGCCCCTTTTCCAGGGTGGAAATTGGTTTGCCGTTCGCCGTGTGCGCGAGCATGATGGGCGCGGCCCCGTAGTCCCGCGCCGAGATGGTGGTCACGTAGCCGTTGCTGGCGTGCAGCCGCATGTCCTGATCGGCGAAGCCCCCCAGCCGGGCGAGGTCGCGCAGCGGCACCCCCTCGTAGGTGAAGGTGCGCCCCAACTGCGCGTGCCGGGTGGCGTAGCGCACCGTGGGCAGCGCGAGCAGCTGGCTGCGGGTCAGGGTCAGCGTCTGGGCCTTGCCCTCCAGCCGCAGCAGCGGACGCTCGCCGGGCTTGGCGGCAGGAACAGGCCGCGCGGTGCGCAGATAGCTGAAGGGCGTACTCGCCGCCTGTCCCCAGCCACCGGGAAATATGCCGACGACCACCGCCGAGCCGAGCGCCAAGGCCATCAACAAAACGCGCTTTGTGGGGAACACGGCCCCAATCTAGAGTCCTTCCGGCGTGGGCCTCAAGGGGGCAACAGATGAAAAAGGCGTGAAAGGACCAGCCCCCAGCCCTACCCTGAGCGTCAGCCCGGCGTCATGCGTCCAGGGGACAGTAGGCCCATGCGTCCTTCTTTCCTCCTGCTCGTGACCCCGCTGCTGGGAGCCCTCTCGCTGGGGACCGCCGGGGCCGCTCCGGTGCTCAGTGCCCAGAGCATCATCGTCAACCCGGTCCAGACCAGCCTGAGTGTCCGGGTGTGGACCGACCGGGGCAGCGGCACGCAGGCGCCCGCCTACGCGGTGGGCGAACGCATCCGGCTGTATGCCATTGTCAACCAGGACGCCTACGTCTACCTCTTCAACGTGGACCCGCAGGGTCAGGTAGACCTGGTGCTGCCCAACCAGTACCAGAGCGGCGGCAACTTCGTGAAGGCGAACACCACCCGCACCTTCCCGGCGGCGGGCGATCCCTTCACCTTCGACATCGCGGGGCCGTTGGGACTGAACAAGGTGCTGGTCCTGGCGAGCTTAAAACCGCTAGACCTGGGGCAGATCGCCACCTTCAAGAGCCAGCAGAGCCGCTTCGCCACCGTGAGCGTGCAGGGGCAGGGGCAGCTCGCACAGGCGCTGAGCATCGTGGTCAACCCACTGCCGCAGGCGAGTTGGGTGTCGGACACGGCCTTCTACACCGTCGCCACGCGGAAGGAACAGGCCGCGCCTCTCCAGACCCCTGCTCCGGCGCCCACTGCGGCCACTCCTCCCCGTGGCACCCCGATCCAGCCGCCGCCCCGCACCGCTCAGGCCCTCTCGATCACGGTTCAGCCCCTGCCGAACGTGCGCGAGTGGAAGGCCGCAGTTCAGGGCCGCAGCCTCCAGGCCGTCTACGACGAGTACGCCGCCCGCCTGAAGGCCGAAGGCTTCACCCAGGCCAGCACCCGCAAGACCGGCAACCATATCCGGGGCGAGTTCCGCAAGGGGAGCGCCCGCGCCGAGCTGGAGGTCAAGCAGAAGGGCAAGAAGGCCGACTACGAGGTCAAGATCGAGCGCCGCTGAGCCGCACTGCACCTCGCCGGGCCTCCCTGATGCGGAGGCCCGGCGGCTGTCCTGCCGATCTCAGCGGGCGGGGTGGGTCGCTTTCCAGGACAGGGCCAGTTCCTCGTAGTAGGCGCGGACATTGTTCGTCAGGGTGCGGACCAGCCCCTCGGCGTCGGCGGCGCGGCCATAGCCCGAGGTGGACCACAGTTCCAGGGCCTTGACCGTGAACTGGCGGCTGCCCAGCGTGACCCGCGCGTCAGGGCGCAGTTGCACGCTGAGGTCAAGCGCATAGAGAAAGTCGCCGTCCTCGGTCTCGAAGGCGTCGACCGAGAAGATCTGCTGCACGGTGCAGGTCTTGGGATCGCCGGAGGGCACCCCGTACAGGGTGGCGTAGCGCATCAGTTGCTCGTCGAGCGCGACGCCGAGATCTTCCGATTCCTCGTCGTCGACATACACGTAGGCGACGGGCGGGCAGAGGTCGGCAGCCAGGAGGGGGCGCAGGTTGTCCTGCTGGTGATCGGCCCCCGCCGGGGGAGTCAGGAAGGCCAGGGCTGTCAGCGCCAGCAGGGCTTTTCTCATGGCCCAGTGTACGCCTGAGCCGCGCCGCGCCGCGCGGGCCGGGAGGCATCTGCTACGCTGCGGCTACAGCTTTTCTTCACGCTGCGGCCCCCCGCCGCTTCCCCGCCATGCCGACGCCCCTGCCCCGCCTGTTCCCCTGCCTGCCGCTCCCCACGTGCGGGCGGCCCCCGGCGCGGCTGCTGAACCAGCGCCGGGCACCCTGACGGCCCTCCCCGGCCCACCTCGCTTCCCCTGTGGATGCTGGAGGTGGGCCGCCCGGCCTGTCCCCGCCGCCCTCCCCCACTCCCCGAGGTGTCCGATGACCCGAACCCGTTCCTCCCGCAAGGCGGCCGCTCCGCCCGCCGAAGCTGTGCCTCACGCCATGACGGACGACATGGTGCAACTGCTGACCCCCAGCGGCGAGGTGACCGACGCCGCCCGGCTGCCCGACCCGGACACGCAGCGCCATCTCTACCGCCTGATGCGCCGCGCCCGGCACTTCGACGAGCGGGCCTGGGTGCTGTACCGCACCGGGCGCATGGGCGTCTTTCCGCCCTACGGCGGCATGGAGGCCAGTCAGGTCGGCACCGCCGCCGCGCTGACCCACGAGGACTGGCTGTTCCCGACCTACCGCGACACGGGCGCGGCGCTGACCTACGGCCTGCCCATCCCACAGACCATTGCCTACTGGCGCACCAGCCCCCACGGCTGGGCGATGCCGGAAAACCTCAAGGTGCTGCCCTTTTACATCCCCATCGCCACCCAGTACCCGCATGCGGTCGGGGCGGCGCTCGCCGAGGCGCGGCGCGGCACGTCCAACGTGGCGATGGCCTTTATCGGGGACGGGGGCAGCTCGGAGGGCGATTTCCACGAGGCGCTGAACTTCGCGGGGGCGCTGAACGCCCCGTGCGTGTTCATCCTCCAGAACAACGGGTGGGCGATCAGCGTGCCCACCCGCGCCCAGACGAAGGCGACCAACCTGTCACGCCGCGCCGACGGCTACGGCATTCCCGGCGTGCGGGTGGACGGCAACGACGTGCTGGCGACCTACGTGGTGACCCGCGAGGCGGTCGAGCGTGCCCGCCGAGGCGAGGGACCGACCCTGATCGAGACGGTGACCTACCGGGTCAAGCCCCACACCGTCGCGGACGACCCCAGCCGCTACCGCACCGCCGACGACACGGCGGGCTGGGACGAGAAGGACCCGGTGGTGCGCCTGCGAACCCACCTGCTCGCCCAGGGCCACCTCACCGAGGAACAGGACGCCGAGATCGTCCGCGAGATCGAGGCCGAGTTCGAGGCCGCGCTCGCGGAGGCCGACGCCTACCCCGAGCCCACCCCCGCCGAGATCGTCAATCACGTCTTCGCGGAGCCGACCCCGGCGCTGCGGCGACAGCGGGCCGAGCTGCTGGCGGAGGAAGGGCAGTGAAGCCGTCCGCCTTTGCTTACCGCCCCACGCCCCTCACCCCCCGCTTTCCCGAGGTGTCCGCATGACCGCCCCCGCAACCCCCACGGTGACTGCCCTGCGCACCATGACGATGGTCGCCGCCATCAACGACGCCCTTGCCCTCGCCCTGGAACGCGATCCCGACGTGCATATCTTCGGGGAGGACGTGGGCATCATGGGCGGCGTGTTCCGCGCCACCGACGGCCTGCAGGCCCGCTTCGGAACGGACCGCGTCTTCGACACCCCGCTGGCCGAGGCCGGAATTGTGGGCATGGGCATCGGCATGGGGCTGGCGGGCCTGAAGCCCGTCGCGGAGATTCAGTTCGCGGGCTTCCTGTACCCGGCGCTCGATCAGATCCTGTCGCACCTGGGGCGCTACCGCCACCGCACCCGCAGCCGTTACCACCTGCCGATGGTCGTGCGGGCACCCTACGGCGGCGGCGTTCACACCCCCGAGCAGCACGCCGACTCGCCCGAGGCAATCCTGGCCCACACCCCCGGCGTGAAGGTGGTTATCCCCTCCACCCCCCGCGACGCCAAGGGGCTGCTGCTCGCCGCCATCGAGGACCCCGACCCCGTCTTCTTCTTCGAGGCGATCAAGCTCTACCGCTCGGTGAAGGAGGAGGTGCCCGAAGGCCACTACACCATTCCGCTGGGGCAGGCCCGCGTGGTGACGGAAGGCGACGACGTGACGGTCATCTGCTACGGCGGCATGGTCGAGGTCGCGCAAAAGGCTGCCGACGCCGCCCGCGCCCACGGCATCGGGGTGGAGGTGATCGACCTGCGGACGCTGGTGCCGCTGGACACGGGCACCATCCTGACCTCGGTGCAGAAGACCGGCCGCGTGATCGTGGTGACCGAGGCGCCGCGCACCGGGGGCTTCCACAGTGAAATCAGCGCGACCATCGCGGAGGAGGCCATCGACTTCCTGCGGGCGCCCATCGTGCGGGTGACGGGCTTCGACGCGCCCTACCCGCCCTTCACCTCCATCGAGGACGCCTACCGCCCCAATCCGGTGCGGGTGGCGAAGGCGATCCGGAAGGTCATGGCGTACTGACCGAGTGCGTCCTGGGGCACGTTTGGGCCTCAGCGCCGAATCATGAAGCTCACGCACCGTAGAGGGGATGCGTCCCGCGCCCCTGCTGCTCACCGCCGCCCTGCTCACGGGGACGGCGGTCTTTGCCGTAGACCGCTTTCGCTCGTCTGAAGAGGCGGTAGCCCAGCCGCCTGCCCCGGTGCTGGCCGCCGCGCAGACGACACCCTCTCCATCCCCTGCCCCCATACCGGAGCCTGAACCCGCGCCCGAGCCTGAACCGGAACCTGCGCTGGAACCCCCCCCGCCGTCCCTCCCTGTCTCCGCCAAGGTGCCCGGCATCCGGCACGAGTACCAGCGGCTGAACAACTGCGGCCCGGTCACGGTGGGCATGGCGCTGAGCCGCTGGGGCAGCACCCTGACCCAGTACGACATCGCTCCCAAGCTCAAGCCCTCGGCGGGGGACGTGAACGTGTCGCCGGACGAGCTGGCCGCCTACGCCCGCTCGCAGGGGATGGACGTGCACCTCGCCACGAACGGGGACCGCCCGCTGCTCAAGCGGCTGCTGGCCGCCGGGATTCCGGTGATCGTGGAAACGTGGTTTGTGACCCCCGACAGCGGTGGCATGGGCCACTACCGCCTGCTGACCGGGTACGACGACGCGGCGCAGACCTTCAGCGCCCTGGATTCTTACCTGGGGCCGCTGACGATGCCGTATGGCCGCTTTGACGAACTGTGGCGCTCGTTCGGGCGCACCTTCCTGGTGGTGACGCCGCCGGAGCGGGCAGCGGAAGTCGAGGAACTGCTCGCCGAGCGGGCCGACCCAGTGCGGGCGAAGGCCGAGGCGCTGCGGGTCGCACTGGCCGAGGCCGAGCGGCGGCAGGACGCGGTGGGGTGGTTCACAGTGGGGCACGCCAAGCTGGCCCTCGGGGACGCACGGGGCGCGGCGCGGGCCTTCGATCAGGCATTCGCGGCCCAGCCCGACCCCACGCTGGACCCCACCCGGCCCGGCCGACACACGGGGGGCCTGCCCTGGCGGGCGACGTGGTATTCCTTCGGGCCGTTCGAGGCGTACCTCCGCACCGGGCGCAACGCCGACGTGCTGCGCCTGACCGGGGAGATCCTGCGTGACGTGCCCACCCACGAGGAAGCGCACTACTGGCGGGGCCGGGCCTTGGGTGCCCTGGGGCGCACCGCCGAGGCGCAGGCCGCCTACCGTGAGGCGCTGCGGCTGCGGCCGGGCTACGCGGCAGCGCGGGCGGAACTGGCAAAGGGCTGACCCACGGCGGCTCGGCGGGCGCTGTCGCCGGCTCTCCTGCTCCGTGTGGGTGCGGGAGGAACGGGGGGCTGGCCCACGACGAACGGCGGCCCACGGCGGTGTTACCCTGTTCCATGCTCTCCACCGCCCGCCTCACGCCGGAAGCTTTCGCCAGCGCCCGCGCCTTCCTGCTGGAGCGGGGCAGGCCGCTGGAAGCCGCCCGCTTTCGCCACGCCTTCGAGGGGGGAAGCGCGGCAGACGTACTGGACGCCCTGAGTGTCTACCGCAATCCCGACGGCGGCTTCGGGCGGGCGCTGGAGCCGGACGTGCGGGCGCCGGGCAGCAGCGTGCTGGCGACGGGGACGGCGCTGGAGGTGCTGCACGACCTCGACGTGCCCGACTCCGACGAACTGCTTGACGGCGCGGCCACGTGGCTGCGAGAGAATCTGCACGTCACGCTCGGCGGGTCGGTATGGCCCTTCCTGCCCCCGGAGGTGCAGGCGCAGCCCCACGCCCCCTGGTGGAGTCAGGTGGAACCCGAAGCGTTCGCGGCGGCCTTCGGGCAGTTCCGGGTCAACCCCCGCGCGGGCATCGTGGCGCGGCTGCACCGCTGGCCGGAACTGCTGCCGGAAGGCCTCCTTGCGCAGCTCACCCTGGAAACGCGCGACGCCATCCTCGCCGGGCTGGAGCCGGGGGACGTGAACGGGCACGCGGTCGCCGCCCTCTTCGCCCAGACCCCTGAAGTGCCCGAGCACCACCGCCAGCCCGTGCTGGAGTACCTGGGCGACGTGCTGCCGGAGCGGGTGGCGAGCACACCGGAGGCCCTCGCCGGGTACGGCCTCGACCCCCTGCATGCGGCCCCCACCCCCGCCTCCCCCCTCGCCCACGCCCTCGAAGAGCCACTCGCGGCGGCGCTGGGCCACCTCCTGACCTCTCAGCGCGGAGACGGCTCGTGGGGGCCGACCTGGGACTGGGGCGGCACCTTCCCCGACGTGTGGCCCGAAGCCGAGGCCGAGTGGCGCAGCGTACGGACGTGGGAGGCGCTGCGGGCGCTGCGGGATTGGGGACGGGTCAAGCAGCGGTAGGAGTCCTTCGCCCTCCCGCCGACCAAAAGAAGCTGCCCCACCTCCTGCGGCAGGGCGGCCCTTCTTGCTGTGTCTACTTCTTCGGCGCTTCGATGGTCTTGACGGTCTTGCCTGCGGCGCGGGCCGGGGCCTTTTGCACCGTCTGGCCCAGGGAGGCGGTCTCGCGCTCGACCTGCTTGTTGATGATGACCTGCTGAATGATCCCGATCAGGGTCGACAGGATGATGTAAATCGTCACGCCCGCCGGGAAAGTCAGGGCAAAGTACAGGAAGATGATGTAGATAAAGGCCTGCTGCCGGAACATGTCGGGGCTCTTGCGGGTCATCACGTAAAGCTGACCGATGTTCACAATGAGGTAGATCAGCGCGAGGATGTAGAAGGGGTCCGGAATGGCGAGGTCCGGCAGCCACAGGAAGCCGCTGTCGAACTCGAAGTTGCGGATGGTGGACCACAACGCAATCAGCACCGGGAAGGGCAGGAAGGTCGAGAAGCAGCCCGCCGGGTTGAAGTTGTAGTCTCGGTAAAGCTGCGCCATCTCGGTCTGCATGGCCCGCTGCGAGTCGGGGTCACGCTTGTCCTTGTACTTCTCCTGAATCTCCTTGATCTTGGGCTGCATCACCTGCATGCGGGCGGTGGTGCGGCCCTGCGCCTGCATCAGCGGCCACATGATCAGCCGCAGCAGCACCGTGAGCAGCACGAGGACCAGGCCCCAGTTGCCCACGAAGCGGTACAGCGTCTCCATCAGCTTCACGATCAGGAGGCTGATCTGCCCGAACCAGTTGGGATCGAACAGCCCCGGCAGGGTGCTCAGGCTGCTCTGGTACAGGTGAATCAGCTCGTTGCGCCCGCCGTAAACCTCCAGGTTGCTGTCTCCCGTCAGGCCCACCCGGATCAGGCCCTGTTCGCCCCCGGTCAGCGCGGCGTCGGCCCGCGTCTCGCCCTGGGGCCGCACGATCAGGGCGTGGGCGACCTGGCTGGGATTTTCCTGCAACGCGGCGTAGACGATATTCTCGACCGTCAGGGTGCCGCTGCCCTGCACGGCGGCGGGCTGCCCGCCCACCGGCACCGCCTGCACGCGGGGGTTGTCGGCCTTGCCCAGACCGGGAAACAGCATGGAGTACGTGTCCGGGCCGTTCTCGATCTGCGTCCGCACGTCCACGAGGTAGTTGCGCGGGTGCAGGGTGACGGTCTTGGTCACGGCCACGCCGTTCTGGGTGTAGCGGAACACGGCGTCCTGGCGGTTTTGCGCGAGGTTCTGGGTCAGCCGGGGCGTGCTGGCCTCGGCGGGCGCGGCGGGGTCAAGGCCCTCGCCTTCCAGGGCCAGCGCCTTGCGGCTGCCCACCATGTTCACGATGCCGCGCTGCTCGCGCAGGGCGGTGAAATCGTAAGTCCCGTCGGCACGCTGCTTGATAAAGGGCGTTCCCGCGTAGTTCTTGACGTACCAGCCGATCACCTCGCCCCGTGCGTTGAACACCACGTCGCTGAGGTTGCTGGTGGCGATGAACTCGTCGCCGGGCTGGCCGTCGAAATCGGCCACGATCCACTCGGGCGTGATCGCCTTGCCGAAGGTGGGAAGGGGGCCGGTGGTGCCGCAGCCGGTGAGCAGCAGCAGCGCCCCCAGGGCCGTCAGGGGAAGCAGGGTTCGGGTCTTCATCAGGGTGACTTTCTGGAGGGAGGGCGGCGGGAGGGGGAAGAGCTGTCCGGAGACGGGTGGCGGCGCGGCCATTCCTCCGGCACCGGATCGAAACCGCCGGGCACCAGCGGATTGCAGCGCACGACGCGCCACGTCGCCAGCCAGCCGCCCTTCAGGGCACCGTGCCGCTCGACCGCCTCGGCCGCGTACTGCGAGCAACTCGGGGTAAAGCGGCAGGTCGGGGCGGGCTTGCGCGGCGAGAGGTCACGCTGGTACCAGCGAACAAGCCGCACCAGGGTACGGGCAGGCGCACTCATCGGGGGGCCTCCTCGGTTGGGGCAGGGGCGGGGGGGGTCACGGGGCCGGGTACGCGGGGGGCAGGGGCAGAGTTCCCGCCCCGGCCACCGCGCTTGCCCTTGCCCGGCGTGCCCGCCAAGGCCCGCGCCAGCGCCACCTGAAGCTCCGGGAAGGGCACTTTCAGGACCGCCGGGTTGGGCAGCAGGATGGCGCGGCAGGGGGGCAGGCCGCCGGGCAGGGTCCGCAACGCCTCGCGCACCCGGCGGCGGGCACGGTTGCGGTCCACCGCGCGGCTGAGGGTCTTTTTGGGCACCACGATCCCTATGGTGGCGCGGGGCCGCCAGACTTCACCGTAGCGGGGGCGGTAATCGGTGACGCGCAGGGTGAACAGGCGGTCGCGCACCACCGCCCCGTGCTGACGCACCCGCCGGAACTCGCGGTCGCCGGTCAACGAAACCAGCGCCACCGGACGGCGGGGCCGCTCCGGGGTGGCGCTGGGGGGTTCAGTCTGGACGATGGCCTGCTCCTGGCGGGGCGGCCTTACTCGTCGCTGACGGTGAGCTGGTGACGGCCCTTGGCGCGGCGACGCGCGAGGATGTTGCGGCCCGCCTTGGTCTTCATACGGGCGCGGAAGCCGTGGGTCTTGGCCCGCTTGCGGACATTCGGCTGGTAGGTACGCTTCATGGTCTTACTCCTTACTCGCGGCGGGCGGCCTGGGGCTTCTCACCCCTGCGGCCTGCCGTGCATGCGCGACAACTCGCCCCCTGGGAGGCAAACTCCGGGAGTGTAGCACGCGCCCCCGGGGGGCGGGAAGGGGCACGGCAGCCACGACCGCCACCGCACTCATCCCGGAAACCGTTCCTGGCAGCGTGACCCCCGGCCCACTGTGACCCCTGAGCTTGCCGCCCCCGCCTCCGCCGCGCTACTAATGGCGGGATATGCGTGACGCCTTGTGGGCTGCCCTGAAGACCGTGAATGACCCGGAACTGCACCGCGACCTCGTGTCGCTGGGCATGATCGAGCGGGCGGAGGTCGAGGGCGGGGTGGCGCAGGTCAAGGTCAACCTGACCACGCCCGCCTGCCCCCTGAAGGGCCAGATTGAGGGCGACGTACGCTCGGCCGTGCTCGGGGTGCCCGGCATTCAGGACGTGGTCGTGACCTTCGGCGCGATGGTCCGCACCGGGGGCCAGCCCGCGTTGCCCGGCGTCAAGCACGTGCTGCTGGTCGGCAGCGGCAAGGGCGGGGTGGGCAAGAGCAGCGTGGCGGTGAACCTCGCGGCGGCGCTCGCGCGGGACGGGGCGCGGGTGGGCCTGCTCGACGCCGATGTGTACGGCCCTAGCGTGGCGCACATGCTGGGCCGCAGCGCCGAGCGCGTGACCGCCAACGCCGAGCGCAAGATGCAGCCCCTCGAGGCGCACGGCCTGCGCTTCCTGAGCATGGCGAACCTCTCCCCGGCGGGGCAGGCGCTGGTATGGCGCGGGCCGATGCTGCACTCGGCCATTCAGCAGTTCCTGAAAGACGCGGCCTGGGGCGACCTCGACTACCTGATCGTGGACCTGCCGCCGGGCACGGGCGACGTGCAGCTTTCCCTGACCCAGACCATTCAGGTGACGGGCGCGGTGATCGTGACCACCCCGCAGGACGTGGCACTGATCGACGCGGCGCGGGCGGTGGACATGTTCCGCAAGGCCAGCGTGCCCGTGCTGGGGGTGATCGAGAACATGAGCTACTTCGTGGCGCCTGACACCGGGCTGACCTACGACATCTTCGGGCGCGGCGGAGCGCAGAAGCTGGGCGGCCTGCCGCTGCTGGGCGAGGTGCCGCTGGACCTCGAGGTCCGCAAGGACGCCGACGCGGGCGCCCCCGCCGTGCTCGCGCACCCGGACTCGGCGGCCGCGCAGGCCCTGACCGGGGTGGCGCGGACACTCGCCGGGCGGGTCAGCGTGCAGGCCCTCTCGCATCTCCCCGACCAGCTCCCGGTGGTCTGAGGTGACAGCCCCGGCCCCCCAGCCCACGCCTGCGCCCCCCCCGGAGCGCACCAAACACCGGTTGCTGGAGCGGCTCAAACGCGCCGGGCCGCAGACGGTACAGGACCTCGCGGCGAATCTCGGCATCAGTGTGCCGGGAGCGCGGCGGCACCTGCTCGACCTTCAGGAACAGGGCCTGATCGAGGCCCGCACCGAGCGGCCCGGCGGCCGGGGGCGGCCCCAGCACGTCTTCGTGCTGACCGACCGGGGCGAGGCGACCTTTCCCAAGACGTACTCGGCGCTGTGTGTGGACGTGCTGCGCCACCTCCAGACCCTCTACGGGGACGAGG
The DNA here is from genome assembly GCF_009377345.1 of Deinococcus terrestris. Lineage (NCBI taxonomy): Bacteria > Thermotogati > Deinococcota > Deinococci > Deinococcales > Deinococcaceae > Deinococcus > Deinococcus terrestris. The sequence goes on from NZ_WBSL01000001.1 coordinate 1,110,860, forward strand.
CGGTCACGCGGGTGCTGGGTGCCCGCAGCGCGGAACTCACCGCGCAGGTGCAGGCCGCGCTGCCCGCCGAATTGCCGCCCGAGGAGCGGATTGCCCGGTTCGCCGCCTGGCTGACCGAGCTGGGCTTCGACGCGGTGGCCGAACCCGGAGCGCGGGCGGGCGAGTGGCTGATCGCAGAGCGCAATTGCCCCAACCTGACGGTGGCGCGGAGCTTCCCGGAGCTGTGCCACAGCGAGCTGCGGCTGTTCACGGACGTGCTGGGCGTGCCCGTCACCCGCGAGACGCGCATCGCCTGCGGGCAGGGCCAGTGCCGCTACCGGATCGGACCCTGACCGTGACTGCTCCCGACCGGGCCAGCGGCCAGCCCCTCTACAGCCTCGTCGCGTGGCCGCCCGAGGCACTCGACACCTGGTTGCGGCGCACCCAGGAGCGGCTGGGGGTGCGCGGCTTCGGGGCGCCGCACCTGAACCTGCGGGCGCCCTTTCAGACCGACCTGAGCACGGGCGAACTCGTCGCGGCTTTCCGGGAGGCGCTGCGGGGCACCGCCCCCTTCGAGGTCCCGGTGCGCGGCTGGAAGCGGCTGCCGCACATGCTTTTTCTGGAGTGCGTGCGGACCCCCCATCTCTCCGACCTGCACGCCCGCGCCCTGAGCGTGGGGCCGTCCACCCGCGCCCCCCACGACGGCGAGGGGTACACCCCGCACCTCACCCTGGGCCTGGGCATTCTGCCGCGCGTGGAGGACCTGATCTGGGCGGAGGTCCAGAAGCTCACGCCCCCGGCCACGTCGTTCGGGGTGGAGGTCCTGAGCCTGACCCGGGAGGAACGCGGCGAGGTGCAGGAGGTGCATACCTTCCCCCTGGGCGAGGGGGCCGAACTGCTCGCCCGCCTCACCGGGGAAGCGGGGCGGGCGGAGGTGCGGGGAGCGGAGGGCTAAACCAGCGTCGGCACGCCGAGCATCGGGGCCAGCGCCGCCGCGAAGCGCTCGTATCCGGCGAAGTCGAGCTGCTGCTCGTTGTCTGAAAGCGCTGTGGCGGGGCTAGGATGCACCTCAACGTGGATGCCGTCGGCGCCGACCGCCAGGGCTGCCTTCGCCAGTGGAATCAGCAGGTCGCGGCGCCCGGCGGCGTGGGTCACGTCCACGATCACGGGCAGGTGCGTCTCCTGCTTGGCGAGGGCCACCGCCGAGAGGTCGAGCGTGTTGCGCGTCCACTTCTCGAAGGTGCGGATGCCGCGCTCGCAGAGGATGACTTCGGGGTTGCCCTCCGAGAGGACGTACTCGGCGGCATAGAGCCATTCCTCAACGGTAGCCGCCAGCCCGCGCTTGAGCAGCACCGGGCGCCGGGCGCGGCCCACCTCGCGCAGCAGGGCGAAGTTGTGCATGTTGCGGGCACCGATCTGGAGAATGTCGGCGTGTTCGGCCACGACCTCCACGTCACGGGTGTCCATCACCTCGGTGACAAACAGCATCCCGTGTTCGCGGGCGACCTGCCCGCCGATCAAGAGGCCGTCCACCCCCATCCCCTGAAAGCCGTAGGGACTCGTGCGCGGCTTGTACGCCCCGCCACGCAGAATCCGGACGCCCCGGCCCGCCAGGAACGCGGCCGTCTCCTCCATCTGCCCGGCCGACTCGATGGAGCACGGCCCCGCGATGATGACCGGGGGCGCGTCCCCGCCGATCCGCACCCCGTCGATGTCGAGCACGGTATCGGCAGGCTGCACCTTGCGCGACACCAGCAGTTGCTTCTTGTCGTTGCTCTCCTCGAGGTCGAGGCTGGCCTTGAAAATCTCCTTGAAGACCGCCTTGACCGCCGCGTGCGAGAAGGGGCCGGGGTTGAGGCGCTCCAGCTCGCGCAGTTGCTGCTCCTCGCGGGCGGGGTCGTAGTGCTGGGGGCGGCCCTCGGCGGACTTGGCCCGCCCGATCTGCGCGACCACCTCGCCCCGGCGGGAGAGGAGGGTCAGGAGATCCCGGTTGATCGCGTCCACCTCCGCGCGGAGGTCGTCGATGCTGCGCTGAGAAGTCATGCGGCCAGTGTAGGGGGGCACGCCTGAGCCGTCCGTGACCCTGCTAGTCAATTCGGGGCTGGTGTGTCCGGTGCATTGACCATATGCACCGCCACCCGCGCGAGCGCCGCGTACAGCTCCCGCGCCTCAGCCTCCCCGATCTCAGGCGTCTCCCGCAGCGCCGCGTTCATGCAGGCCAGCCACGCCCGGCCCCGCGTGGGCGTGATCTCGAACGGGAGGTGCCGCGCCCGCAAACGGGGGTGCCCGTAATGCTGGTGGTAGAGGGGCGGCCCGCCCAGAAAGCCCGACAGGAAGGCGAACTGCTTTTCCGCCGTGTGCGTGAGGTCCTCGGGAAAGATCGGCGCGAGGTCGGGGTCGCGGGCGACGTGGGCGTAAAAGCGGCGCACCAGCGAGGCGAGCGCCTCCGGCCCGATGCGGTCGTAGAGGGAGCCGCCCTCGGCGAGGGAGAGGGGTGCGGTCATGGCGGCCAGCTTCCAGCTCCCAGCGGCCAGCGTCAAGAAGCCCCAGCACAGGCTGAGGCTTCTCGGAGTTCTAGCTGGCGGCTCTCAACTCCACTGCCACACCGCCGGTTCGTACTCGTAGCTGCCGAGCAGCCGAAGGCCCTGACGCCGCAGGTGCCCGATGGCGTGGAAGGGGAAGTGGTAGCCCGTGACCCACAGTCCATCCTCCACCGCCTCATTGAAGATGCGCTGGCGGGTGCGGGCGGCGAGCGCCCCGTCGGTGTCGAAGCCGATGTAGGCGCCCCGGTGCCGCAAGGAGAGCAGGAAGTGTCCCGCCGCGTCCCCGAAGACCATCAGGCCCGCGTTGCCACTGCCCGCCCGCACGCTGAGGTGCCCCAGGGTGTGCCCCGGCGTGGCAACCGCCGTGACGCCGGGGACGATCTCGGCACCGGGCTGAATCAGCGTGAAGCGGTCGCGCAGCCCGATCAGGTTGGCCTGCACCGCCGCGTTGGGATTGGCCTGGGTGGTCCAGAACTGAAACTCGGCCGAGCCCATCACGTGCCGGGCGCTGGGGAAGGTGGGCTGCCCATTCGTGGTGAGGCCGCCGATATGGTCGCCGTGCCCGTGGGTGATGAACACGGTGTCGATGCTGGCCGGGTCGATTCCCGCCCGCCCGAGGTTGGCGACCAGTTGCCCACCCGTCCCCCCGCGCCCGGTGTCGATCAGCACGCGGCGACCGCCGACCTCCAGCACGACCGGGTTGAAATGGTTGACCGTGTTCGTGGCGGCGACGTGGTACTCGGCCAGGGTCTCGGCGAACTCGGCCTGACGGTCGGGGTTGGCCCCCCAGGTCGGCAGCACGGCGGCGAGGGGCGCGGTGCCGTCGCTCACGACGATGGCCGTCATGTCCCCGATGCGCTGGCGGTAAAAACCGTTGCCGTTGAGGGGTCCGGCAGCGGCGGGAGCGGCGGTGGCGGGCGCGGTCTGGGCGCGGACCAGCGGGGCGGCGGCTGTGACCAGGCCCGCTACACCCAGCAGGCGCAAGGTGTCGCGGCGGTTGAGGGGCGGGGCGGGGGTGTCGGACGGACGGCTCGAATCGCTCATAGGGCAACCTCCTGGGCAGGGTGTGACCCTTTGACGTTAAGGGACCCGGCCTGCCGGATGTGTAGCCGCTCCTGCGGAAGGCTTGGGAGTTCGCCCCAGTCCGTAGAGCCCCAGCCCTGCCCGCATCGCCGGGCCACTCGCCAGCGCGAAGGCCAGGGTGCCCCAGCCCACCAGCCCGCCCAGCAGCCAGCCCAGCGCCAGCACGATCAGCTCGATGCCGCCGCGCACCCGCGCCACGTCCCACCCGGTGCGGCGCGAGAGCCCCAGCACCAGCCCGTCGCGCGGCCCGGCCCCCAGCCCCGCTGCGACGTAGGTGCCCGTCGCCAGCCCCAGCAGGCCCACGCCGAGGCCAAACTGCACCCAGCGGGCAAGCAGGCCGGACGGGTCGGGCACCAGCGGGGCCAGCCCATCCAGAAAGAGGCCGATCAGCAGCACGTTCAGCACCGTTCCCGGCCCGATGCGCTCGCGCAGCCACAGGGCGCTGACTGCCACGATCAGCACCCCCGTCAGGATGCTCACCGTGCCCAGGGTCAGTGGGAGGTGCCGGGTCACGCCCAGGTGAAAGGCCTCCCAGGGCGCCACACCCACCCGCGCGTCCAGCATCAGCCGCAGGGCGAGGCCGTACAGGGCCAGGCCGAGAACCAGCAGGGCGTACCGTCCCGCCGTGGGCAGGCGCGTGGCGGCGGCGAGGGGTGCGGGCCGGGACATGGGGGCGAAGGTAGCACCCCGCCCATACCCGGCCCAGAGTCTCGCTTAACCCTCCCCCGCGTTCCGCGCCCCAGGGGACACAATCGGGGGGACGGAGGTTTCGCCTATGGACTCGCAGATCAACGACCGCCTCGAGGACACCCTCAGCCAGCATGACCGGCTCGAAGCCCTGGCCGACACCTTGCAGCCCAAAGTGCGCGAACTGCTGGATGCCCTGCCCGACTCTGTGGAGGCCGCGCTGCACGGAGAACCGCTGGGCCATCCCCTCCACCCCATCCTGATTCACCTGCCGCTGGGGGGCTGGATCGTGGCGGGACTGCTGGATTTCCTACCGGGAGGGTCGCCCGAGAACGAGGCCGCCGCCGACCGGGCGCTGCTGCTGGGCACGGTCGGGTCGGTGGCGGCCATCGCCGCCGGGTGGACCGACTGGGCGAACACGCGCGGCGAGGCGCGGCGCACCGGCCTGATTCACGGCACGGTGAATGAGGTGGCCTTCCTCCTCAACGTGGCGTCCCTACTGGCCCGCAAACGGCAGAAGCGGGGGCTGGGCAAAGTGCTCTCGGGCACGGCGCTGGGGTTGGCGGGGCTGGGCGGCTTCCTGGGCGGACAGCTCGTCTATCGCCACGGCCTCGGCGTGGGCAAGACCCTGGCGCACCCACAGGGCTGAACGGGGAGAGGAGGGGGGGAGGGGAAGCGGGACAGGCCGCTCCCTTCACTCCTCGCGTGATCCGACCGGAAAAGCCGGATGAATCCGCAACGCCCGCGTCAGCGCGACCACCCACGCCAGTGAGAACAGCGCTCCGCCCAGCACATCGGTCGGGGAGTGAACGCCGATGTAGACGCGAGACCACATCATTCCCAGGACGTACAGCGTGCCCAGGATCAGCGCGGGGACGCGCCAGTGCGTTGGCCCCCCGCACTTCTTCCCCTGGCCCAGCTTCGGACGGCGCGAGGCCTACTGGCAGGTGATCTCCGTCTGCTGAGGCGCGAGGTCAATCCGGCACGGCGTCGTTCCGTCCCCGTACACAAGTTGGCCGGACAGAAGTGCAGGGCCATCTGGCAAGAAGGCGTAACCCTCGTCATCCGTGTTGTAGCTCTGGCCGTTCAACTCCAGGCGTGCCCCAGCGGCCGGACGACCGTCCTGCCACCGCACCAGAACCCAACGGCTCAGGATAAAGTTGCCGCGCCAGTCAAACACAGTGACTCCACTCAGGGGAGGCACCACGACCACCCGGTCGGTGCCCACGCCCACTGTGATGGGCAACCGCGCCAAGTCGACGCTGATCTCCGTGCTCTGCCCTGTCCCCAGGTCTGTGAGAATCAGTTCCCCCTGGCTGTTGGTGGTCATGGGGGCCGCACCATTGATCAGCAGCGGAAGATTCGGGACGCCAGTCTGCACCACAATCGCCCGCTGAGTCATGGCCGGGCTGACCAAGAGCCGTCCACCGGTGAAGGTCAACGCGCCCTGAGCCAGGGCAGTGACGTCACCCGCAGTGGAGACGCCCAGACTGAGCTGTACCGGACCAGCATAGCTGTAGGCCGCAGAAACCGGGCCGGGCTGACGCCATTCAGCCTCCACCTTATGGCCCGGCGCGGGCTGATAGGTCACGTTCAGGCTTCCAGACAAGGCCTGGGGAGCGCTCTCGGCAGCTACGGCGGCCCGCAGGGTGGGAGCCAATTGATAGGTCAGCCCCACACTGGCCCGCCACGACTGCGGGGAGGCCTCTCCCGTAACCGTGACGGCGAGATCGGGTGTGGCCTGGTACGCCCACCCACCTCCCACCGACCATGAAGTTGCCAGTCCTCCCTGAAGGGCGCCGAAAGCGCTCCACCGATTGGTCACATAAGCTCCACTCAGGGCCAGGACCGTCTGGTTGGGGCGCCCCAGGGGAGTTTGAACAGCGGCGCCCAGCACCCATTGACGGGTGCGGTACCGAGTCGTCAGATCCAGGAACGTGCCCGTCGTTCCTGTTCCGCCCTGATACCTGACACCGAAGCTGTGGCTCCACCGCGTCGACGCAGCGTAGTTCAGCCGAGCCGTGGCACGGCTCTGCGTGGTCTGCCAGCGGAGAGAGGTCACCAGACTCATCTGTGGAGACAGACCGAATTCTGCTTGCCCCCCGACTGTCCATCCCCCAGGCTGCCAGCCCACGCTGGCGGCATAAAGGCCGCTGCCAGCGGGCAAAAAGGTGTAAGTTTCGGAGAACTCGCGGGTGAACTCGCGGACTCCGGTTTCATCGGTCACGATCGCCGTCAACGCGTGAAACCCCTGGCGGTCGACCTCAGCACCCTGAATCCGCAGGACCCCGGCGCGGGCGGCGACCCGGCGCCACTCCTGGCCATTAAGCAGAACAACCACCTCGGCGTCTAGGGGCAGGGCTAGGTCCCAAGCTGGGAGGACGCGCCGCATCCCATACTGACCCTGCACGCTGACACCGCGGAACTCCTGCCGTTCCAAGAGCGTTGAGGTTCCGGAGGGAAGGGTGTCCCAGTGCCCCGAGATCAGCAGATCAGGGGTGAAGGCGTAGGACAACCGGGCGCGGGGAGAGAAGATCCAATCGCCCTCCTGCACCTCAGTGAAGAGGTCGGCGAAGACCATGGTCTTTCCCTGAACGAAGCTCGCTCCCAGGGACGCGCGTAACTCCAGAGCCTCACCGCCCTGCACGTTCCCGACGCCCTCTAAGGCGGCCGACACACCAAAGGCGGGCAGGGTAGGAGACGAGGAGACGGGCTTGCGCCCACCCAGATCCAAGACATCGCTGCCGAGGCGTTCGGGCGCGATGCTGAGGTCAAGACGCTGATCCTCAGGGCTGTAGAGAACTCGCGTTCCTTCTGCCGGAACGAAGTAGATCTGTCCGTCACAGACGACCTGGGTCCCGACAAGGGCAGCTTCACTGTCCCGAACCAGCGCTCTGGGCAAATAGAACCGGGGCGGCGCAACTGGCTCGGCATACACAACGTGATCGCCGCGACCACTCCCACTGACCGACACCTGCAGGAGCTGCGGCGGCCATTCACAGCCCTGTGCAGATGCCGTCCCGAGGAGCGCCGCCAGAAGGATGCTGCCCTGCCCCAGGCTACGCCGACCCCAGCACCTGCTGGTCACGGCGCCTCTGTTGAGGAGTTGATCACCAGACGAATCGGTTGACCGGCGGCGTTTACGAAGGTCAGGGTCAGTGGCCCGCTGACCGATGTCAGCTCAGTCAGGTCAAGCTGCTGGGTCGCGCCTGCGAGAAGGGCGAATGACGGCCATTCCTGCTGCCGGTCGCCACGGGTGATTACGAGATCGGAATACGTTTCGTGCCGGGTCCCTGCATTGGTCAAGGTGAGCACGGCGGGCGACCCCGGCTGCAGGGCGTAGGAAACCTTGGCCTGGGCCGCCCCCGGAGCCGCGTAGACCGGCAGCGAAAAGGCGAGGCCAATGCTGATCTGAGCCGTCGCTCCAGCAGGCCCCCCCGTGACAGGCACCGTCTCCTGCGGCATGCTGCCCGGCAGTTCAAGCTGACGAACGATCAGACGGTAGGTCAACTCCTGGGTTCCCGGCTTCTTGCGAAGACCGACACGAATCACCTGACGGCCGCCAGGCTGGACGGTGAACTCGGAAGGGTTCGCAATGATGTCCTGCGTGGGCGTCAGGACGCGCTCTGAACCTTTCATCTGCCAGCCAAAAGTCTCGACTTTGAACCGTGCAGGAGTTGATCCCACATTGTAGAGAGTGGTCTGGGTCGTCAGGGTCTGATCCGTGTTCAGGTTGAGGACTGTGGGGCTGAAACTGAAGCTTTGTGCCTGGGCGCAGCTTAAAGAGAACAACCCACCCAGGATGATCAGCATCCGGCCTAAGGTGAAAGCGGCACGCATCAACGGCCCTCCGAGGGTACAGGTGTAGACGTCACGTTGATCAGTTTGACAGCGGTTGCCAACTGATACTGACCCACAGTCAGCCACTGACCTGCGGGCGCAACGAGGGCAAGACGCCAGACCCGGCTGCCCCGCAAGACGCGGCCCTGCAAAGTGCCCTCCTTGTCGTCCACATGCACACGCAGGGTGTCGGAGCTACCCAGGTGCAGCAGCGACAGGACCTTCCCCGAGTCAAAGGCCTCATCCGTCAGGGACAGCTGATACTCATCGGTCGCCCCTGTACAACGCACCTCGACTGTGAGACTCCCCGATACATCCTGAAGTGGGGCGTAGGGAGCCAGTTGAAAGTGTGCGCTCGTCAGTGAGCAGCTGGCCGAGGCCCAGCCTGTGCCGACGCACAGAGCTGTAGCGATGAGAAGCCGCTTCAGAACGCAACTTACGCGGAAAGAGTGATGGTTAGGAAACATAGTTGGGTAACTTCCTGGAAGATCAAGTTCGGCAAAGAAGAGGTCATACAGGAGCAGACAAGGGGGACGCAGCATGAAACGCCGCGCCCCCCAAGACGAGTGAGCTTCAGTTCCACTCAATGGTCATGGTGATGATGTCCGTGTAGCCCATGCTCTGGGTGTTCACGGGCACGTTCCACTGACCTGCAGGAATCTCAATCGTGAACTTGGGCCGGTACAGCTCGCCGCCGACGCCCTGCACCGTGCGCTTGTCCAGGAAGGCCTTAAAGGTGTAGTTCAGTTGGCCCTCACCCGCAGTGTTTTTGAAGAAGCCGCCGTTGGCGCTCGAGGCCTGCATCTGAACGTTGGTGCCCTTCTGGCACCGCAGGACGAGGCTCGAGCTGCTGCCCGCGCCGGGCAGGGACACGCTGTAGTCCACAGTGCTGCCCGTCAGCGAGTTGTAGCTCGACTGCTTGCTGTTCGGGTTGTATGCACCGCTCGTTCCAGCGGCGACCGTCTCACTGTCCCCCATGGTGCAGAGCGGCTGAACTGTAGCCCCAAAGGTGGTGGTAATGGTATGGGTGCCTGCATTGACCGGAGCAGTCTGGGCAGCTGCGAGACCGAGGGAGAAAATAGCCAGAGTAACAATTTTGTTCATAAGCCCTCCAAGGCGACGACCTCGAGGTTAGACTCCAGTGAGGCCGTGGTGAGACAGTGCTCAGACTAGTGAAGGGAAGCAACAGGGCCAAGCTCCCCCCCTTATAGAGCGTTAAAAGAGTAGAGAGCCTGGGACCGCGCAAGAAGCGAGCATTCACGGATCATGGAGGCGTAAGCCAGCAGCCGTGCCAGGGTGCTTCCCCCTTCACGTCCGTCAGAATCTCAGGGCGGATGTATTAAAAAAAATGTTAAACTTCCTGGGCAGAAGCGATGTCAACCAGCGATCAAATAATGGTGGGGATTTTGAGCCCGGTGGTATCGCTGGGCGGAAATCCGCTGGCGATTTCCCGGAAGGGTAAGGCGCTTCTCACCCTTCTAGTTTTGGCAGACGGACCTATGCACCGGAGCGAAGTTTCTGCCCTTCTCTGGGAAGGACCGGGCCAGCTGAATAGCCTGCGCGTAGAGTTGGCTCATCTCCGGAAACAAGGGCTAGACCTGAGTCGCAGAGGCTCTCCCATGCTGAGCCTCTCAGGGACCACCGACCTGAACCTGTTGGAGCAGCGGCTCACGCAGCCGGGGCAGGTGGCTGAAACCCTGGCTGCCATCGGTCAGCCACCTTTAGCACATCTGCGCGGAATCTCATTGGCCCTAGATACCTGGATTGACCATCATCAATCTGCGGCATTACAGCAACTCCACCACGCTTTGTCTCTGGATACGGTCCTGGCATGGGCTGCCGAGCCTTCCCGACGTGCGGAACTCAACAGGGTTCGTCAAAGGACTCATCTCCCACCTCTTCCAGGCCTCACTGACGCTGTGCCGTGGCTCACGAGGCGCTATGCTTCCTCTCTCGACGAAGCGTTGGCCCGCTTGATTGCCAGTTGGCGCCCTGGCACGGGTACAGGTGGCTCCCAGCTCGTCGTCCTGGGAGGACGCCCCCTGAGCGGGCGCTGGCCCGCCGTCGAGCGGTGGTGCCACGAGCGAAAGCTCCCGCTCGTCCGCATTTCGACCCGGCATACGCCTGCGCTGCTGCTGGAATCTCTCACCACCCAGGTTCGGCGCTTGAGGTCGGCCACCGCCGCAGTCCCTCCCGAGGACCAGGGAGCGGCTTCTCTGCTGGCCGGGTTGCACCGGGCCGGACCTCTGACCGTGGTGCTGACCGGCGTCGGGGCACCTGAAGCGCTGGCTCTCCAAGCTCTTCAGACCCTGCTGGCGATTCCGCACCCCTTGCTGCTCGTGTTACCCGTAGCGCCGCACCACACTGGCGAGTGGACAGGAACACTCAGTGCGGCGATGCCAGACACCCCCCTGACCCTCTGTGAGACTCCAGAACTCAGCTTGAGCGACCTGCATCAGTTGCAGCCCCAACTTTCGGAAACCCAGGCGGCCGATCTCCTGCGCCGGTCAGAGGGGTGGTGGCCAGCCATCTTGGAACTTATCGAACGCCCTGCGGCGGGCGGACGCATCCTTCAGCAGTCACAGCACCGCGAAACCCTGATAGGCAGCTTGAAGACAGCCGCGCATGAAGATGACCTACCTGCGTTGCACGCGCTGGCGGCCCTTCAAAGTCCCTTTCCCGAACTGGTGGCCCGTCAGGTGATTGGGGACTATGGGGGAGAACCGCAACGGCTGCTCTTCTGGGCGTTCAAGCATCGTCTGCTAGAGCGGGTGCCGTCTCTCATCACCGTGACCGGCTGGACGTGGCAGGTCCGCCTTCCGGATGGAGAGCATCCTATCCGGTTTCTCAGCGAACTGCTGCGGGCCAGCCTGGCCGGGAAGCTGGATGGAGGCGCACGCCAACGGTTGCGCCAGCTGACATCGCCAGTGATGGCCCGGCCCCCCGCCTTACAGCCCACCGTGTTGGCGGGAAGGCCAGTCGGGCAGCCCGGACGACCACCCTGGCCTGTGCAAACGACCTATCCCCTCCCCGGCGGTTATATGTTGCTCCAAGAGCCGGAAGGCTTTTGGCTACTGCGAGCTGGCCCTTCCGGTCAGGAGGCCCCACAACTCGCCCTGACGTTCTCAGCACCGCCTGGACCCTGGACCTGGCACCTGGTTGCCAGTCTGCACACGCCAGAGATGCCCTCTGGGCTGATGCTTCAGACCGTGGAGGGCATCTGGAAACCCCTTTGGGGGGGGCGCGGCCAGCCCATGCACTTCAGCGGGCATTCCACTGGCCCCGACTTACGGTTCCTGGTTCAGGAACGCGAGTTAAATCTGAGAATCTGGAGTCTTGAACTTCGGGGAGTGTAGCCCTAACGCCCAGCGTAGTCCCCAGGGTCGCCGGAGAACGAGGCCGCCGCCGACCGGGCGCTGCTGCTGGGCACGGTCGGCTCGGTCGCGGCCATCGCCGCCGGGTGGACCGACTGGGCCAACACGCGCGGCGAGGCGCGGCGCACTGGCCTGATTCACGGCACGGTGAACGAGGTGGCCTTCCTCCTCAACGTGGCGTCCCTACTGGCCCGCAAACGGCAGAGGCGGCGGCTGGGCAAGGTGCTCTCGGGCACGGCGCTGGGGCTGGCGGGGCTGGGCGGCTTCCTGGGCGGACAGCTCGTCTATCGCCACGGCCTCGGCGTGGGCAAGACCCTGGCGCACCCGCAGGGCTGAAGCGGGCGGCGGCGGGTCGCCCCCTTACCCCTCGCGGGACTTTACCGGGAAGGCCGGATGAATCCGCAACGCCCGCGTCAGGGCGACCACCCACGCCAGTGAGAACAGCGCCCCGCCCAGCACGTCCGTCGGGTAGTGAACTCCGATATACACGCGGGACCACATCATTCCCAGGACATACAGCACCCCCAGAATCAGGGCCGGAGCCCGCCAGCGTGTCGGCCACAGCAGCACCACCAGCGAGGTCGCCAGCGCCGAGGCGAACATCGCGTGCCCGCTGGGAAACGAGTAGTCGGGTTCCGGCAGAATGGGGGTCCAGAAGGCGGGGCGGGACCGGTCGAACACGTTTTTCAGCAGCACATTGATCAGCGCGACCCCGCCCAAGCTGATTGCCAGGAAATAGCCCAGCCGGTGGCGCACCCGGTAGAACAGCAACACCAGCACCAGCGTCACGGGCACCATGCCCCGCGCACTGCCCAGCAGCGAGAAGGCGGCGGCCACCCGGTCGAGAAACGGAGACTGCCCCGCGTGCAGCGCCAGCATTAGCGGTTTCTCGAAGGCGAAAGGCTCTTTCTCGAACACGTCCTCCGCGATGGAGACAAAGATCAGCAGCGGCACCAGCAGCCCGAAAAACAGCAGCAGCAGTGTGCGCCAGTGCGCCCGGACAAAGGCGAGAAGGTGTCTCAGGGGGCCAGAGGTGGAGGAGGCCGGGGTCATGAATCCGCCCACGCTACCCTCGCCCATCCGGCGGCGGATTCGGGCGGTGGTGGGCAAGCGTTCATCCCTGCCGGGCGGACGCTGCTGCACCGTCCCTGTCCCCGTCCCCTACACTGTCGGGGTTGCCGCGCGTGCGCGGAGTCAAGGAGGACACTGTGGGACTCGCCATTGGAATCGTCGGGCTGCCGAACGTCGGCAAAAGCACCCTGTTCAACGCCATCACGCGGGCCGGAGCGCTCGCCGCCAACTACCCCTTCGCCACCATCGAACCCAACGTGGGCCGGGTGACCGTCCCCGACGAGCGCCTCGCCGCCCTGAGCAAGGTCTTTACCAAGGGCGAGCGGGTGCCCCCCATCATCCCCACCTTCGTAGAGTTCGTGGACATCGCCGGGCTGGTTAAGGGGGCCAGTCAGGGCGAGGGCCTGGGCAACCAGTTTCTGGCGAATATCCGCGAGGTGGACGCCATCGCCCACGTCGTGCGCTGCTTTACGGACGGCAACGTGGTCCACGTGGCCGGGAAGGTCGACCCCATCGACGACATCGAGACGATCAACACCGAGCTGATTCTCGCAGACCTCGCCGGGCTGGAAAAGCGGCTGGCGAACCTCCAGAAAAAGGCCAAGGGCGGCGACAAGGAAGCCCGCGAGCAGGCCGAGTTGGCCGAGCAGATCCTGAGCGTGCTGGGCGAAGGCAAACCCGCCCGCGCAGGCAGCTACGAGGGCAAGATTCCCAAGGAATTCGGCCTGATCACCACCAAGCCCGTGATCTACGTGGCGAACGTGGGCGAGGACGATCTGGGGGACGACAACGACTACGTGCGGCAGGTGCGCGAGTACGCCGCCCGCGAGGGCGCCTCGGTCGTCAAGATCAGCGCCCAGATCGAGGGCGAACTCGCCGAGATGCCCGAAGACGAGGCCCGCGAGTTCCTCGCCGACCTCGGCGTGCAGGAAAGCGGCCTCGACCAGCTCGTGAAAGTCGGGTACGAGACGCTGGGCCTGATCACCTTCATCACCTCGGGCGAGAAGGAAGTGCGGGCCTGGACCATCCGCCGGGGTGAAAAGGCCCCTGAGGCGGCGGGCGAGATTCACTCCGACCTCGAACGCGGCTTTATCCGCGCCGAGGTCATTGAGTGGCAAAAGATGGTCGAGGCAGGCGGCTGGGCGAATGCCAAGAGCAAGGGCTGGGTCCGCACCGAGGGCAAGGACTACGTCATGCAGGACGGCGACATCATGAACGTGCTGCACAACATGTAAGGGACTCTCCCCCGTGACGCACCCCCTGCGGTCTGGCCGGGGGTGTTTGTCTTTCAAGTCTGGTCCCGCCTCCGTACACTGACGGCAGGAGGACAGCCCATGCGACCCATCTGGACGGCCCTGCTTGCCCTCGCCAGCGCGGGCCTCGCGGCGAACACCAGCCTCTACACCTCGCTCGAACCGGGGGCCTGCCGGAATCTGGTGACCGACCCGTCGGGAGCCGGGTTCGTCCGGGACCTGTGCGGCGGCGTCGGCGGCTATCAGCTTCTGGTCGAAGAAGGCGACTTGCGGCAGAACGTCACCGTTCGGCGCGGCGGAGTGCAGACCTCGCTCGAGTTGTGGTCGGTCGTCGGCTCGGCGTTTTCGAGTCTGGGTTCCCGGGCCGAGTGGCGCCTCGGGGCCGGAGTGCCCGTCGCTCTGATCCTGCGCTACAACCTGTCGGACCCTGTGGAGGCGAGCAAGGTCACGTCCTACCTCGTGGTCGCCCGGCTCGGGACTCGGCCCTGCGTGATCGCCCGCATCGCCCCCGGACCGCAGCAGAACGTGCGGGCGCGGCAGGTGGCGGACAGGGTCGCGGGGCAGAGCTGCCTGCGGGCACCCTGAGCGCCGCCGCTTCCCTGCTAGAGTGCCCCCCGCATGGCTGACTTCTCCCCCACCCCCACGCCCGAGTCGCCCCAGGGCGTCACCCTCGTCATCACCGAACTCGTGCGGCCCGCGCGGGTCGCAGAGTACGAAGCGTGGGCGCGGGAGCTGCACAGGCGGCTGGGACAGCACCCCGGCTTCCTGGGCCTGCACGTCCTGCGCGGCGAGAGCGGCGGCACCCCCGAGTACGTGACGCTGCTGCGCTTCGCCTCGCCGGAGACGCTCGCGGCGTGGCGGGAGTCGGAGGCCTACCGCTCGGCCCTGTCCCGGCTGCCCGAGTTCACGGCGGGCGAGGTGGACTACCGCGAGTCGGTGGGGCTGGAGGCGTGGTTCGACCGCCCGGCCCGGACCACGGCCGCGCCCCCCTTCTGGAAAAATGTGGTGCTGGGCTTCGTGGGGGTCTACCCGCTGATCTTGCTGTTCACGTGGCTCTCGCGCCCCCTGACGGAGGGCTGGCCGTGGTGGGCGGCGATTTTGCCGTCGGCGTTCCTGGCGACCGTCTTCCTGAACTGGCCGGTGCTGCCGCTGCTCTCGCGCCTGCTGCGCGGGTGGCTGTATCCCCGGAGGTAATACGGAGTCGGTCTGTTTCGTTCACAACCCTGAGCCTTACCGGGTTGCCAACTCCACGCCCGGAATCCACCCTTCTCCTGCTCGCTGCGCTCGGAGTCAATCCCCCTGCTCACGCTTCGACCGGAGTCCGTACAGGCACCCATGAACAAGGCCCCAGCGTGCTGCCGGGGCCGTTCGGGGGTCTGGGCTCAGTCCGCCGCGACCGCCACCACGTCGGGCGAGTCCTCCCCGGCGGGCAGTTGGCGCCGCACCTCGCGCATAGAGCCGTGAATCACGCCCAGGGCCAGGCTCATGGTAAGCATGGAGGAAAAGCCGTAGCTCACCAGCGGCAGCGGCACCCCGGTGACCGGGAAGAGGCCCGCCGCGACCGCCAGATTCACGAAGGCCTGCCCCACGATCATGAACATCGCGCCCGTCGCGAGGATGGTGGCCCCGTGAATCTCGGGGGTCATGGGGCGCACGCGGGTGGCGAGTTGCGAGACCTGCAGGGCGGTGGACACGACCAGCCAGTAGGCGAAAAAGAGCATCGCCACGCCCAGCAGCCCGGTGGAAAAGCCCACCGACGCCACGATCAGGTCGGTGTTGTCGGCGAAGTACGGGTAGCGCGGCCCGTCGGGACCCTGCCCCCACAGCCCGCCGAAACTGAGGTCACGGTGCGCCTTGCCGATCTGGTCCAGGCCCACTTCCGCCGACGCCTCGCGGTTCACGTGTCCGAAAAAGCGCTCGAGGATGTAGGGATGCGTTTCCAGATACTTGTTGGCGAACGGCAGGCTCAGCAGCCCCAGCGCCAGCACGAAGCCGCTGATGTTGGTAATGCGGACTCCGGCGGCGTACATCAGGATGATCCCCAGCCCGAAGGTCAGCACCGAGGTTCCCAGGTCCGGCTCCAGCAGGATCAGCCCGGTGGTCAGCACGATCATGCCCGTCGCGCTGATCAGCTTGTTCTGCACGCCCCGCCGTGAGAAAAAGGACGCCAGTTGCAGCACCAGCCCCAGCTTGGCGAGTTCGGACGGCTGAAAGCGGATCGGCCCGATCTCGAGCCAGCGCTTGACCCCCTCGCTGCCCTCGGCCCCCTGACCCAAAAAGAGGGTCAGCACCAGCAGCACCAGCGTGAACCCCCAGAAGTACGGGGCCAGCTTGAGGAAAAAGCGGGGGGGCAGCCGCGCCACCAGAAAGGTCGCCGCGAGCGCGATCAGCGCCTTGCTGCCATGATCCAGAATGTTGCCCGGCGTGGCCGTCGCCACCCCGATCAGCCCCAGCGTCAGCAGGATGACCTGCGCCATCACGAGTTGCAGGCTCATGCCCCCACCTCCGGCCGGGCCGTGTCCACCAGTTCACGGGCCACCCGCGCGAAGGTCAGGCCGCGCTCGCGGTAGTCCCGGAAACTGTCGAAGCTGGTGCCCACGGGCGCGAGCAGCACCGTGCCCCAGCCGCCGGGACCCCCCAGCGCCGCGAGCCCCGCCGCCGCCGCCGCCCGCAGGGTGGCCTCACCCGTCTCGCCCTGCACGACCTCGTAGGGAAGGTCCAGCCCACGCGCCAGCGCCTCGCCGTCCTCCCCGAAGGCGATCACGCGGGCCACCCGGCCCCGCGCGGCTTCCCGCAGCGGAGCGAGGTCAGCCCCCTTGTCACGGCCGCCCACCAGCCACGCGACGGGCGGCACCGAGCGTTCCAGCGCCGCCTGCACTGCCAGCGTCCGGGTGGCGATGGAATCATCCACGAAGCGGACGTTGCCGATGCGGGCGACCGTCTCGAAGCGTCCGGCGACGGGCTGGGCGGCTCGCAGCGAGTCGGCCAGCGCAGGCACGTCCACCGGGCGACCCAGCCGCGAGAGCAGGGCTTCGGCGGCGAGGAACGCAGCAGCGGCATTGGCGGGATGGAGGCCCTCGGGCAGTTCGGCGGCGGGCAGCACCTCACGGCCGTCTGCGAGGCTCAGGTGCTCAGGCGTGAAGGGCCGCACCCGCGCCCGCGTGGGCACGTTCAGCCCCGCCGGGACGACAAGCACGTCCTTCCCCGTCTGCCCCGCCGTGATGTTGAGCTTGGCCGCGTGGTACGCCTCCACCGTGCGGTGACGGTCGAGGTGGTCTACTCCGAGGTTGGTGATCACCGCGACCGGCAGGCGCAGGCCCGGCACCCGCTCCAGTTGAAAGCTCGACAGCTCGACCACCGCGACCTCAGCGTCGTCCACCACGTCGAGGAGGGGGGGGTCAATGTTGCCCCCCTCGCGGGCGCCGACGCCCTGGCCGCGCAAGAGATGGGCGATCAGCACCGTCGTGCCGCCCTTGCCTGCCGTACCCGTCACGCCCACCATCGGCAGCGCGGGGCGAGCGCGGGCCGCCAGCACGACCTCGCCGATAACCTCCGCCCCACGTTCCTGCAAGGCGAGGAGGTCGGGGTGGTCGATGGGCACGCCCGGCGCGGCGACCACCGTGTCGTAGACGCCGTCCACGTCCCCCCGTACGAAGCCCAGCTCACCCATCAGGGCCTCGTCCTCGGCCCCCGGCCGGGCGTCGTGCCACTCGGCCTGCCGCCCCTCTCGGCCCAGAAAGCGGGCCACGCCGCGACCGCTGCGGCCCAGCCCGTAGATCAAGATCCGTTCGCCGCCCCCACCGTCATGTCCCCCGCGCTCCGTCACGCGCTTACCATAAGACAGCGAAGAGGGCGAGGGGGTGAATGTCCACGCTCAGCGCAGAACAGGCAGGGCGTCCTCCTCCGGCTGGGGCACGGCGGGCGGCGTCACGCTCAGGCCCGCCTCCTCTCCGGCCCAGGCCATGAAGGCCGCGAGGCCCCGGCGGAACATGGGCGGACGCTTCTCGCGCTTGCCCAGCTTGCGAACCTTGCCATTCGGCCCCGGCTCGGGGGCGGGGAGTTCGGGCACCAGCGCCCAGTTCACGTTCATGGGCTGGAAGCCTTTGGGGTTGGCGGAAGCGAGGTAGCGCGTCAGCCCGCCCAGCATGGACTCGGCGGGGGGAGTCAGCGGCGCGAGGCCCAGCGTGAGTCGCGCCGCGTTGGTGCCCGCGAGCCACCCGGTCGCGGCGGATTCCAGATACCCCTCGGTGCCCGCCAGAACACCCGCGACGAACTTCGTAGGGTCGGCGCGAAGCCCCAGGGTCGAGTCCAGCACCTCGGGCGCATTGAGGTAGGTGTTGCGGTGCATCACCCCATAGCGGACGATCTCAGCATTCTTCAGGCCGGGGATGAGTTGGACGACCGCCTTCTGATCCCCCCACTTCAGGCCGGTCTGAAAGCCGACGAGCGACCACATCCGGCCCTCGCGGTCCTCCTGGCGCAGTTGGGCGACCGCGTAGGGCCAGCGCCCGGTGCGGGGGTCGTCCAGGCCCTTGGGTGACATCGGCCCGAAGCGCGGGGTGTCCACGCCCCGGCGGGCGATCTCCTCGATGGGCATGCAGCCCTCGAAGAACTCCAACTTCTCCCAGTCGTGGGGGGTGTGGGCGCGGGCCTGCTCCAGCGCCTCGAAGAAGCGCAGGTACTCCTCCTTCGTGAAGGGGCAGTTGATATAATCCGCGCTCTGCTCATAGCGCCCGGCCCGCCACGCCACGTCCAGGTTGATGCTGTCAAAGGCGATCACGGGTGCGGCGGCGTCGTAGAAGCTCAGGCGCTCGCTGCCAGTCAGGCGCATCAGGTCGCTTGCCAGCGCGTCCGAGGTCAGCGGCCCGGTGGCAATCACGGCGATGCCTTCCGGGACGGTCTCGACCTCACCGGGCACGACCTCGATGAGGGGGTGTTCGCGCACCGCCTGGGTCACGCGGGCGCTGAACTCGTCGCGGTCCACGGCGAGGGCGTTGCCCGCCGGAACGCGGCTCCCGTCAGCGGCGCCCACGATGGCCCCGCCCACCGAGCGCAGTTCGGCTTGCAGGAGGCCCTTGGCCTGCATCTCGCCCTCGCCGCCCAGGGACGTGGAGCAGACGAGTTCGGCGAAGTTGCCGGTGCGGTGCGCGGGGGTCATCTTGACCGGGCGCATCTCCAAGAGGCGCACCCGCACGCCGAGGCGGGCCGCCGCGAGGGCGGCCTCCGAACCGGCGAGCCCGGCGCCGACGACGGTGATGGTGGGGGAAGAAGCGGTCATCGGGGGGCAGTGTAGGCGAGCAGGCCGGGCGGCGCGGTGCGCGGCGGCAACATTCAGCGCTCCGGCGTGCCCCCCACCCCCGCCTTGACCCGCGAGAGCCCCTCGTACAGCACCACCCGCAACGCAGCGAGGCGGTCGAACGGCAGCGGCAGAGTCATGTCGAAGCGCGTCTCCCCGGCAGGCACGCTGACGGCTTCCACTCCACCCGACGCGACCAGCCGCGTGGCCCGGCGTGAATGGCTGGGCGAGGTCACCACCAGGACCCGCCGCCACCCCCGCTCGTGGGCGAGAGCGCGGACGCGGGCGGCCTCGTCGCGGGTGGTGGTCACCCGGCGCAGGGTGAGCACCTCCGGGCCGCCTGATGGATACAGGGCGCGAATGTGGGCACGTTGGAGGTCGCTCAGGGGCGGACAGTTCGCCGGGCCGAGCAGACCGGACGGCTCGGAGACGGTCAGCCGGGGCGCGTACCCCGCCCGCCACAGCTCCAGCCCGCGCACCAGCCGCGCGAGGCTGTGAGGGTCCAGCGTGCCCGTGCCGCACTGCACCCCCGCCCCCAGCACCACGATGGCGTCGGCACGGACGGGTGACTGCGACAGCACCAGCCCGGCGAGCGGAGCGCGGAGCACCGGGGTCAGGAGGCAGAGGGCGAGAACGGCGGCCAACCCTCCTGACCCCACCCGCAGCCCCCGCCGCGCCGGAGTGAAAGCGCCCGCCAGTCCACCCCCCACCACCAGCGCGAGCAGCAGCGGCGCCGTGCCCCGAATCTCGCCCAGGTAGGTGGCGAGGACAGCGAGGGCCGCGCCGATGGCCGCCCCCTCCAGCACGCCCCGCACGCGCTCAGTCGGCACGCATCTCCGGCGCCGGGTCAAGCTGCACCCGCAGCCGGGGGTAGGCCACCGCCAGGCCCGCCGCGTCCAGGGCCGCGCGGGCGGCTTCCAGCACGCGCATCCGGGTCACCGGGGAACTCGCCACTCCCTCCGCGTCGATCCAGAAGCGCAGCAGCAGGCGCACCCGGCTCTCCTCCAGCTCCTGCACCAGCACCACGGGCGGGGGGTCGGCCAGCACGCCGGGGAAGGTCTGGAGGACGGGCAGCAGCACCGCCCGCGCCCGCTCCACGCCGCCCTCGTAGGTGACCCCCAGGGGAATATTGAGGCGCAGTCGCCCGCCTGCCGTCAGGTTTTCGACGACCGCGCCCGCCACGTCCTTGTTGGGAATGCTGACGAACTCACCGTCGCGGGTCCGCAGCCGGGTGGTCCGCAGGGTGAGGCCAGCGACCTGACCCTCGTGGTTCTCGGTGCGAATCCAGTCCCCGATGCGGAAGGGGCGGTCGAGCAGCAGCGTCACCCCGCTGATCAGGTTGGCGAGGATGTCCTGCGCGGCAAACCCCACCGCCAGCCCCACCACCCCCAGGCCCCCCAGAATGGGCAGCAGGTCGATGCCGAACTGCGCCGACACGAGGTACACGCCCAGCAGCACCCACACCGCCCGCGTGAGGTTGCGGGCCAGCAGCCGCAGGCTGGCATCGAGGTCGAGGCGGTCGGCCTCCACCCGCAGCAGGTGCGACACCACGCTCCAGCCCACGAACAGCAGCAGCAGCAGCAGGTAGGCCCGGAACACCGGGCGGCTCCAGTCCGACAGCCCCGGAAAGAGCGCCCCCACCGACAGCACCACCAGCAGCCCGAAAGTCAGGCGCAGCACCGTGCGGACGAGGTGCCCCACCGTGGCCTGCGCGTCCGGCCGGACCAGCCGCCGCACCAGGGCCTGCCCTGCCCGCGACGCCAGCCGGAAGACCAGGGCGTAGACGAGCACCAGCCCCAGGGCAATCAGGGCATTCGCGCCGTAGGCGGCCAGCGCCCGCTCCACCTCGCGCCAGGTGTCCAGCAGCGCCGCCCACAGCGCGTCCAGCCCCAGCAGCCGCGAGGTGTTCACGTCGCCCGTCATGGGGCGAGTCTACCGGGCCACGGAAAACGGCCGGGGGACCACCGCCCCCAACCGCCCTCCCTATACTCCCGGCCATGACCCGCCGACCCGCCCTCCTCGCCGCGTTCGCCCTGGCCGCTGCCGCCCTGCTGGCCGTCGCGCTGGCGCTGACCTCGCGCTCCGGTACCCCCGCCGAGAACAGCCCGGAGGTGCGCTTCGTGCGCGAGATGAGCCAGCACCACGCGCAGGCCGTGGACATGGCGACCCGGTTGCGCGAGCGTACCGACGACCGCACCCTGAGTTCCCTGACGCTCGACATCGTGCTCTCGCAGCAGGAGCAGATCGGGCAGATGCGCGGCTGGCTGACCCTCTGGGGCCTGCCCTGGGGCGGCGAGGGCATGAGCGCCGAGCATGCCCGCATGATGGGCATGGCGACGCCAGAGGAGCTGAACCAGTTGGATACCCTGCCCGTGCCTGACGCCGAAGCCCATTTCCTGCGGCTGATGATTCGCCACCACCAGGGCGCCCTGACGATGGTCGAACCCGCCCTCGGAGACGGGATTCGCCCGGAGGTCCGCACCCTCGCCCGGCAGATTCAGGCCACCCAGGGCGGCGAGATTCGGCTGATGGAGGACCTGCTGCGCCAGCGCGGGGAAGCCCTGCCGCCCCCACCGGAAGCGGCGCAGGGCGGGGCACACGAGCACCACTGAGGGCCATACGAGACGGACGCGGAAGTGACTCCTCCGCGTCCGTCTCCCCTTGGTCTACTCGTCGTCCCAGTCCAGCCCCGACACGCGGCCCTCGCGGCGTTCCTTGCGGCGGGCCTGTTTGCCCGACTTCTTCTTGGGGCGGGGGGGCAGTTGCAGCTCGTAGGTCCGCGTAGGGTCGCAGGGGGCAGCCTGCTCGCCCAGCCGCTCGCCGGGGTCGGCGGTGCGGAGGTTGCCTGCCGGGTGCAGGTGCCGCCCCGCGCAGTAGGGGCACTCGTCCACGACCCAGAACATCAGCCGGGTACCGGGCAGGTCCCGCAGGGTCACGTAGGCGGGCCGGGGGCTTTGGCGGTCGCGTTTGCCCATAGGGGGTCAGGCTAGAGGAGGCAGGGCGGGGCGAATGTGGGGGAACGCGGACGGCCGAACGCCCCTATGCTTCGCCCTCCGTGTCGTCGCGCAGATACGTCACCACCGAGCGGCAGTGGGTCAGGCCCGCGTGGGCGTAGAGCGCTCGGGCGGGGCGGGCGTGGTCATGGGCGCGGGCACGGAGGGTGCGCAGTTCGGGAAAGGCGGCGGCCTCGGCGGCGGCCAGCGCCAGCAGCACCCGCCCCAGCCGCTGGCCGCGCTCGGCGGGATGGACCGCCACATAGGTGAGGTCGGCCCGCGCAGCCTCCGGATTCAGTTCCAGCTCGGCAAAGCCCACAGGCTGCCCGCCGCGCGTCAGGACCACCAGGCGCACGTCGTCGCGGGCGAAGTGGGCCTGCAACTCGGCGTCGGTCCAGTCGAGGCGCTCGGACCAGGCGTCCTCGGCGGCGCGGTACAGGGCGCGGTAGGCGGCGGGCGTGAGGTGGTCGGTCGCCACGTAGCCCTCCGGCACGCGGGCCTGCCGGGCGAGGCCCGACACCCGCGCCGTGTAGAAGTCGGTGGTGTGCATGGGCGTGAAGCCGCACGCTTCGAGCGCCTCCCGCGCGGCGAGGTTGTCGCGGGCGGCAAAGGCGTACACCGGCAGCCCGTCGGCCCGCTCCACCGCCCGCGCGAGCAAGCCGGGCAGGTCGCCGCCTTGCCCCAGCGGCCCTTCGAGCACCAGCCCGTCGCGGAAGGGAGCCAGGCCGCAGTAGGCCTCCACCGCCCCGTCCAGACCCTCGGCTACCAGGCACACCCGGTCCTCGCACTCGCCGCGCAACTCGTGCTCGTCGCGGGCGTCGGGCGCGAAGACCTCGCGCTCGGGGGCGTCGTCCATCCAGGCCAGCAGGGCCAGCACGTCGGGGGCATCGGTCGCTTGCATGGGGCGAATCATGAACAGACCTCCGGGAAAGCAAGAAGCTGGGGAACCGGGCGGACGGTGGAGATGACGCTCAGCCTAGAAAGTGGCGCCGCTCACGTCTGCCCGGCCTCTCACCCCGCGCCCTGGCCCCCGCGTGCTATGCTCCGGCTATGCCCTGAAGCAGGGTACGACGCCTTCTTCCCCCACCAACACGCCAGACGTGTGGACGGGGACGTTTTCGTTTAAGGGGGCGGCGTGACCCTGGCCCCCCCGCCCCGGAAGGCCGACGGGAGGTTGCCCCCCATGACCAAATCCCCCGACTCCAAGACGCGCTCCCAGACGGGAGGGACCGATCTGCTCTCCCTGCGTGCCCAGCTTGCCCGCGCGGAGAAAGCGGCCCGCCGCGCCCCGACGCCGCCCCCCGCACGGCCCGAGAACCTGCGCCTCAAGCCGGTCAAGCCCCAGCGCGAGGTGGAACTGGCCGGGGTGGACACCAGCGAGCACAGCCTCTCGCGGGCGCACGCCCGGCTGCGCGACGCCGTGTACGACGGTAAGTATCACCTCTGTTCCCACGCCATCGGGCACGCCCGCGCCGAGGGCTTTCTGGAGCACGACATCATTCAGGTGCTTGTGGCCGGGCGGGTGCGGGCCGTGTACCCGGAGGACCGCCGCTGGCTGGTGTGCGGCTACTTCGAGGCCTGCGGGGTGGCGCTGCCGCTGCATGTCGTTGTCGAGCACGCCCACGACGGATACCTCGACGTGGTGACGGCCTTCGTCCCCAAGCAGCCGCACCACATCATCTCCCGCGCCCGCCTCGCCGTGATGCTGCGCTACGACGACGAGCGCATCCGGACACGCACGGCGACGCCAGGGAACAAGCCGGGGAACCGGAGTAAGGGGAAGTGGAAGAAGGGGGCGTAGAGCCACCTCAAGCGGGGGCGAGCGGCCGGGAATGTTCCCGTCACCGCTCGCCCCCTCCCCTTGGAGTCAGCAGCGCACGTCCTGACCGAAGTACTTCTGGCTGAGCTGGGCGTACGTGCCGTCCTGCATCAGTCCCTTGAGCGCCCCGTTCACGGCCAGGCGCAATTCACTGTTCCCCTTGGCGAGGGCGAGGCCGACCTGCTCCTTCCAGAGGGTGTCCCCCATGACGAGGTTGGCCTTGGAGTAGGTCTTGAGTGCCCCCAGCGCCGCGAAGCGGTCGGTCACGACGGCGTCGACCTTGGCGGTGGCGGCCGCCTGAATGGCCGCCTGGGAGCTGGGGTACACCTGCACGCTCTTCCCGAAGGGGAGCTTGCGCAGAAAGCCGAAGTAGGTGCTGCCCGCCTCGGCCCCCAGGGTCTTGCCCGCGAGCGCCTTGCTGGTCAGCGGCCCACCCCGGCGGGTCAGGATGACGCCGCCCGTGCAGTAGTGGGGGGTACTGAAGTCCACCGTCTGGAGCCGCGTGCTGGTGATCGCGTGCGAGGCGATGACCACGTCGATCTCGCCAGGCCGGGCCGCGAGGTCGCGCAGCAGGCCGTCGAACGGCCGGATGACCCACTCGGCCCGGAGGCCCAACTTGCGGGCGACCGCTTCTCCAAGTTCCACCTCAAACCCGGTGGGCTTGCCGCCCTGCAAAAAGTTGAACGGCTCGAAGTCGGCACTCGTCGCCAACTTCAGGATGCCGCTCGTTTTGACGGCCGCCAGGGACCGGGCCTGGGCGGCGGCGGGCAGGGCGGCCAACAGGGCCGCAGCAATCAGGACAGAACGTGGGCGCATGCAAACCTCCAAGGGGTTGTGCTGAACTATGGGGAAGTGTGCAATGGAGGCCATCACATCCCTGTCACAGCCTGGGCCGCAGGCCGGACGCGGCCCCAAACGCGCGACTCCTCCCCTGCTACCCTCTCCCCCGTGACCCGCCTCGGCTTCTCGGACACCATCGCCGCTATCGCCACGGCCCCCGGCCACGCGGGGGTGGGCATCGTGCGGGTGAGCGGGCCAGGCGCCCTGCGGGTGGCCGACGGCCTCTTCCGGGGGCGCGGGCAACCCAGCCGCACGCGGGGCGGGCGTTTCCTGTACGGGGAATTTGTGGCGGAGGGCGCCGAACGGCTGGACGACGGTCTGTGCCTGGTCTTCCGGGGGCCGCATTCGTACACGGGCGAGGACGTGGCCGAGTTTCAGACGCACGGCAGCCCGGCGGTGCTCTCGCGGTTGCTGGCGCGGGCGCTGGACCTCGGAGCGCGGCCTGCCCGCCCCGGCGAGTTCACCCTGCGGGCCTACCTCGCCGGGCGGCTAGACCTCGCGCAGGCCGAAGCGGTGCTGGACCTCGTGAACGCGGGCACCGACACCGCGCGGCGGCAGGCGGCGCTGGGGCTGTCAGGAGCGCTGGGGGACCGCGTGGACCGCATCGCGGCGGGCCTGACCCGCACCCTGGCCGCGATTCAGGCGATGCTGGACTACCCGGAAGAAGGCGTGCCCGAGGAGGAACGGGGCGTGCCGCTGGCCCAAGCGGAGGCCGACCTCGTCGCCCTCGTCGCCACCGCCCGCGCCGGACAGGTCGCCACGCGGGGAGCGCGGCTGGCCCTGATCGGGCGGCCCAACGCGGGCAAAAGCAGCCTGCTGAACGCGCTGCTGGGTTACGAGCGCTCCATCGTGACCCCTATTCCCGGCACCACCCGCGACTATCTGGAGGCTCAACTCTCGCTGGCCGGGGTGCCCGTCACGTTGGTGGATACGGCGGGCCTCCGCGAGACGGCCGACGAGGTGGAGGCGGCGGGCGTGCGGCAGGCGGTCAGCCTCGCGCAGGGGGCCGACCTCGTGCTGGCGCTGGAGGACGGCAGCCTGCCACGCGAATCGCTGCCCGTGGACCTGCCACCGGGGACACGGGTCATCCGCGTCCGGACGAAGGCCGACCTGAGCGCCGCCTGGGAGGACGCCGGGGCGCGGGCGGTGAGCGCCGTGACGGGCGCGGGCCTGCCCGAGTTGAGGGA
This sequence comes from Deinococcus terrestris, assembly GCF_009377345.1. Taxonomy (NCBI): domain Bacteria; kingdom Thermotogati; phylum Deinococcota; class Deinococci; order Deinococcales; family Deinococcaceae; genus Deinococcus; species Deinococcus terrestris. The sequence goes on from NZ_WBSL01000001.1 coordinate 1,136,825, forward strand.
GGCCATCCACGCCGCCCTCCTCGGGGACGCGGCACGGGGCGAGGCGTGGCTCACCACCGAGCGGCAGGCCGACGCCGCCCGCCGCGCCCTCGCGCACGTGCAGGCCGCCCGGACCCTCCCCGATGACTTGGCCGGGTACGAACTGGAAGAAGCCCTGCGAGCCCTGGCCGAACTCACGGGCCGTGACGTGTCGGAGGACGTGGTAGACGCAGTGTTCCGCAACTTCTGCGTGGGGAAGTAGCCGGGAGAGGCTCTTCAGCCTTGAAACCACTGCCCCCCTACAGAATGAGGAAGAGCAGAGAGCACGTCCAGGAAAATAAAAAAGCTCCTCCCCCTTGAGGGGGGAGGCCGGGAGGGGGTGAGGCGTGAACGTCAGCCCTGCTCGGTGTCCTCGGAGGTCTCGTCACCGGGAATGGTGCTGGCGGGGTCGCTGGTGATCATGCTGCCCGCCGAGGCCACGTCCTGCTTGTCGAGGCCGCGCTCCTGGTACTCGTCGGCGAGCTTGGCCTCAGCGCGGGCTTCCTTGAGGGCGTCGCGGCGCTCGTCGGTGCGGCCCATGAACTGGAGGTCCACGTTGCTGATCTCGCCTTCCGTCTGGGGCACGTCGTTGGTGCGGTCATCAGGTCCGGTCATGAAGTTACGCTAGCAGGGCTCCTGCGGGCGCGGGCTGAGGCTCCCTTTAGCGATTCAGGCCCCCAGCCGCAGCACGCTCTGGTTGCCGCGCAGCACGAACACCAGCACGCCCACCTCCGCCAGAATCCCGGCGCGGCGCTCCAGATCGCGCACCGTGTCGGGGGCACCGACCCACTGGCGGCGCGGGTTCTCGCCGGGTTCGAGGTAGAAGCCCTCGGGGATGGCGACGATGGCAACCCGGCTGGCGCTCGCCCGCGCTTTCATCGCCTGCTCGACCAGGTCAGGGGGCGCTTTTTGGGTCAGCACGATCAGGTTGCCCCCCGCACGGGGCGGCGGGATGACCAGGGGCGTGCCCACCACGCGGGGGTCTTGTGGCTCCAGCCGCGCCAGCAACCGCAGGGCGGCCCGCAACGCCTCCGGGGTGCGTCCGCTGGGGGTCGCGCCCGCCGGGGTCGCCACGCTGACGGGGAGGTCCAGCGCCAGCGCCTCCTGAATCAGGCTGCTCGCCAGCCGCACCGCGCTGTTCACGAACACGTCGGTGCCAGAGGTGTCCACGAACACGGTCAGGCTGCTCGCGGCGGTGCGGTCGAGTTCGCGCACGGTGAGGTCGCCCGTGCGGGCCGAGAGCCGCCAGTGGACCCGGCCCGGCGGGTCGCCGGAGACGTAAGGCCGCGCTCCCCGCAGGCTGATGGGGTCTTCCAGGCCCAGCGTGCGCGAGAGCTGGCCCTCGCTCAGCAGCGGGCGCAGCAGGTCGGGCAGCACCAGCCCGTGCGTGCCGGGGTAGACCTCGATCGTGGCGGGCACCTTCAGCGGCATGGAGCGCCAGAACAGCCCCAGCGGATCGGCCCAGCGCAGGGTGCCGCCCGGCCACGCGTACTCGCCCCGGCGGTTGAGCAGCAACGAGCCGTCGAGTTCGGTGACCGTCTGCCCCAGGGTCAGCCCGCCCGCCGTGAGTACCTCGCTCGACACCACCGAGAGGGGCGTGGGGTCCTCCACGATCACGCGCAGGGGCCGCCGGGTGTCGATCTCGATGCGGACCCGGTACGGCACGCGGGTGCCCTCGAAGCCCTGTCCGGGCACCTCACGGGTCAGGCGAACGGTGGGCGGCTTGCGTCCCAGGAACCACGCGAGCGCCACGCCCAGCAGCAGCGCGGCCAGGACCAGCCCCAGCGCCGCGAGGTTCAGACGGCCCCCGCCGCCTGCGCCCCTGCTGCCTGGGCCGGATCGGCCGGGACCGGCTCGGCCCGCAGCACCTCCGCGACCACGCTCTCGGGGGGCGTTCCGGCCAGCCGCGCCTCGATGCGGAGGCTGAGGCGGTGGGCGAGGACCGCCGGGGCCGCCCCCTTGATGTCGTCGGGCACGACAAAGGCCCGGCCGTCCAGCGCCGCGAGCGCCTGCGCGACCCCTTGCAGGGCGAGGCTGGCGCGGGGACCGCCGCCCAGCGCGACCTGCGGGTGGCTGCGGGTGCGGGCGGTCAGGGCCGCCGCGTAGCGCCGCAACTCGTCCGAGACGCGCACCGACCGCACCGCCGCCCGCGCCGCGAGCAGGTCGTCCGGTCCGGCGACCGGTTCCAGCGTGTCGATGGGGTGCGCCCCCTGAAGGCGGCCCAGCATCTGCACCTCCTCGTCCAAGGAGGGGTAGCCCACCGACAGCTTGAGCAGGAAACGGTCGAGCTGCGCTTCGGGCAATCGGTAGGTGCCCTCGTGCTCGACGGGGTTCTGGGTGGCGATCACCACGAAGGGCTGCGGCAGGCGGTGGGTCACGCCCGACTCGGTGACCTGCCCCTCGCCCATCGCCTCCAGCAGCGCCGACTGCGTCTTGGGGGTGGCGCGGTTGATCTCGTCGGCGAGCAGCAGGCCGGTGAAGATGGGGCCGGGGACGAACTCGAACTCGCCGGTCGCGGGGCGGTACACGCTGACCCCGGTCACGTCGCTGGGCAGCAGGTCGGGCGTGAACTGCACCCGGCGGAAGGTCAGGCCCAGGCTGGCGGCGAGCGCACGGGCCAGCATCGTCTTGCCGGTGCCGGGCGCGTCTTCCAGGAGGATGTGCCCCCCGGTCAGAATCCCGGCGAGGGTCAGCCGGGTGACCCCCTCCTTGCCCACGAGGACGCGGGCCACGTTGTCCCCCACGGCGCGGGCGAACCGCCCCACGGCGGCGAGGTCGGCGGGCGGGGTCGGCAGGTCAGGGTGGGTCATGGGGTCTCCTGGGAGGGGGAATCGGGGGCGTCGGGAGGCGTCAGCGGGCGGTACTCGGCGCTGAGGGCGGCGATGTCACGGGCGGCGGCCTCGGCCCGCTCGGCGTCCTCGTCGGTCACGCGGCCGCCGTAGCGCACCGGGGCGTAGGCGGTGACCAGCGTGCCCAGTGGGGAAGCGAGGTCGGGAAGGTTCAGGGAGGCGCGGGCGGCGTGCTCGGCGGGCGTTTCGGACGGGCCGCGCCCCAGTCCCGCCGCCCCCAGCGATGCCTGCGCCGAGCGGTAGGCCAGCCGGACCCGGTGCAGGGCTTCGGGCGCGGAGGGGGAAGCGGCTTCCTCGGCCGACAGGTCGACTTGGAGGTCGTCATCGGTGGGACGGCGCAGCTTCCAGGCAAGGAGGAAGATGGCGATGGAGAGGAGAACGGCGGACGCGAAGGCCACGCGGTTAAACCAGGAGGCGAACGCCAAGGCCCAACCCGGCGCGGGTTCACCCGTCGTCTCCCCCGTTCCTACCCCAGCCTCTCCTGCAGGTGCAGACGGCGCCGCCCCCGGCCCACCCGAGCCGCCAGCCGTCATGCCGTAGAACAGCAGCATGGCCCCGAGCAGCAGCATTCCCGCCACCGCCGCAATCTCCCACCAGTGAAGGCGGCGCGGTCCATCCACCACGCGCTTGGGCAGTCGCCACAGCAGGAAGATCACCGACATCAGGAGCAGCATGCCGCCCAGCAGCACGAGGTCGGCTCCGGGAAGCTGCACACCCGTCTGCACGGCCTCGGCTGGTAGGGGGCCGCTGGGTGCGCGTTGGCGCATGACCGTGCCTTCTGAGATGGACTCCGAGCTGCTTACCGGAGCTTCGCCCTGCTGTTCGGTCGCCGCCCCCCCCTCCAGCGAGAACATGGGTTGGGCTGACGGCCCCAGTGCCAGCGTGCCCAGCGCGAGCAGACCCGCGAGAACGCCACCGATCAAAGCCGCGTTCCACACGGCGCGGCCCGACCCCGTCAGGCGGCGGGCGGGGCGCTCCTCGCGCCCGGTGGACCCCAGCGCACACAGCAGCAGCGCGAGCAGGCCCAGCCCCAGCCCCGCCGGAAGCCCGAAGACCGGACTGGGAGCCAGCCCCAGCACGCCCGGCAAGAGCAGCAGGGCGAGCCACACGGCCCCAGCGGGGCGGCCCACCTCCAGAAGATTCAGGCCGATGTGCAGCACCGCCGCCGTCAGCACCACCGGCAGAAAGAGGGCGGCGTAAGCCAGAATCGCCCCCATCGCGTTGCCGCCCCCATCCCCCACCCCAGCCAGCAGCGGCAGCGCGGTGAGGCACGCCGCCGCGAGCAGCAGCGGCACCCGCACGACCTCGGCGGCCTGGTCGAAGCGAATCAAGAGCAGGACGGCGAAAAAGGCCAGCACCCCCCACCACGGCAGCCACGAGGCCGCCACGAAGGGCGCGGCAAGCAGCAGCCACGAGCGGTCGAGGCGCAAGGGCCGCCGAGCGGGAGGAACAGGAAGAGTCGTCATGCGGAGAGCCTCAGCCTAGCGCGGGACCGGCCGCGTCGGGAGCAGACCTGGGGCGGGCCAGCCGGGCCACCGTGCGGGCCGCTGCCTCGGCCTGCTCTGCCCCTTCCTCGGAGGGCGACAGGCCGTAGCGGACAGGCGCATAGACCGCCAGAAGCTGCCGCAGCGGGTTGGCCAGGTCGGGCAGCGCCTCCGACACCCGCGCCGCGTGTTCGGCCGGGGTTTCCTCAGGGGCGCGGCCCAGGCCCACTCGCGTCAGCGAGGCCAGCGCCGAGCGGTAGGCCTGCCGGACCCGGTGGGGATGGCTGGAGTCGGCCAGGACCGTGTCCAGTGCTTCTGCGGCAGCCAGGGAGCGGCCCGTCCGCAGGGGGGAGCGCCACCACCGCCAGATCAGCCAGCCCAAGCCCGTGACCAGGGCCAGCGCACAGGTCAGGGCCACGGCCAGGATCATCCCACTGCGGCGTGACAGGGGCGGAGGAGCTTCTGGGACCGTGCGGCGCGGGGTCGGCGGCTCAGCGGCCGGGGCGTCCTTCGACCAAGCCACGGGGGCGTCCCGCTGCTGCCCAGCCTGAATCACGCGAGGACTCACCGAGCAGCCGGGCGCGTCGTCCCCGCATCCGGCGCGTTTCCACGCCTCATAGTGGCCCAGGACCAGGGCGGACAACCCGTTCACGGCCCACGCCGGAAGCCCCCCGATGCGGGCATTCCGGTCGCTCTGCGTCGGCAGGGGCAGGCTCAGGACCGCGAACACCACCCCCAGACCCAGGGCGGCGAGGGTCAGCCGCCGAAGGGCCTGCCCCCTGCCCGCGAGCACTTGCAACGCCCGGCCCTCCTGATCCGGCGCTCCCGCCACCGCCAGCAGCAGCCCCAGCGCCCCCCACACCAACGCCCAGGGCTCCCCCGCCCCGAACAGCGCCGACCACAGCAGCAGCCCCAGCAACAGGGCGGCTCCCAGCCGCCGCGTTCCTCCCTCCAGCGCCCACAGCGCCACATGCAGCACCCCAAGCCCCAGCAGCAGCGGCAAACTGTCCTGCACGGCCTGCAAACGGGCATCGGCCACCTGCCACGCCATCGCCCCGTCCGGCGTGTCCACCCATACCCAGGAGGGCAACTCTCCCAGAAGGCCCAGCAGCAGCAGGGCCAGCAGGCGCATCCCCCGCAGCCAGGCCCACGGCCGGGCCAGCCCCACGATCCCCACGGCCCCAGCCACCGCCCACAGCGGCCACGCCGCCAGCCCTACGAGCGGCGCGGCGAGCAGGAGCCACGAGCGGGCCTCCGGCCCGGCGGCCGGACGGGTCTGAACAGCGTGCCGAGCCAATTGTGGGGTCATCGCGGCCAGCCTACCGCCTGCCCAGGCGGGCCGTGCAGAAACTTGCGGCCTCTCCACGACCTGTCAGACAGCGAACTGTGCCGACAGCACCAGGCCCCCGCCACGGGGGACGGGGGCCGGAGGACACGGAAGGTCAGTCCAGGAAGTCGCGCAGCTTGCGCGTGCGGCTCTCGTGGTACTTGAGCTTGCGCAGCGCCTTGTTCTCGATCTGGCGGATGCGCTCGCGGGTCACGTTGAAGCGCTGGCCGACCTCCTCCAGCGTGTGCTCGCGGCCGTCGACCAGCCCCTTGCGGAACTTCAGGACCATCGCCTCGCGTTCGGTGAGCTTGGAGAGGGCCTTTTCCAGTTCCTCGGAGAGCAGGGTCTTGGCGGCGTTGTCCACCGGCGAGTCGAGGTTCTCGTCGGGGATGAAGTCGCCATAAAAGGAGTCCTTCTCGTCGCCGATGGGCGTTTCCAGCGAGACGGGCTCCTGGGAGACCTTCTGCACCTCCTCGACCTTGTTGGCGTCCCAGCCGGGACCCATCGCCTCGGCGATCTCCTCGTAGGTGGCCTCGCGCGAGAGTTCTTGCTGAAGCTGCCGGGCGGTGCGGGTGAGCTTGTTGATCGTCTCGACCATGTGGACCGGGATGCGGATGGTCCGGGCCTGGTCGGCAATCGCGCGGTTGATCGCCTGCCGAATCCACCACGTCGCGTACGTACTGAACTTGTAGCGGCGGCGGTACTCGAACTTCTCGACCGCCCGGATCAGGCCCTGGTTGCCCTCCTGAATCAGGTCGAGGAAGCCCAGCCCGCGCCCGGTGTACTTCTTGGCGATGGAGACGACCAATCGGAGGTTGGCCTCAATCAGTCCCTGGCGGGCGGCGGCGCCGTCTTCCATCTGGCGCATCAGGCGGCGGCGCCCACGGTCGTCGAAGGTGTCGCCCTCCTCCTCCAGCCGCTTGCGGGCCTCCTCGCCCTCCTCGATGCGGCGGGCGAGCGCGATCTCCTCTTCGAGGGTGAGCAGCGGCACCCGGCCGATCTCGTGGAGGTACTGCCGCACCGGGTCGTTGGACACGGCGCGGGGCATGTCGTCGAAGTACTTCTCCTCGTCGTCGGTGTCGGTGGCGGCCGCCGCCGCCGGACCCCCCTCGGTTTCCTCGTCGAGGTCGTCGTCCTCGTCCTCGCCCTCGTCCTGCACCTCGATCTGCTGCGCGGCGAGGAACAGTTGCATGTCCTCGAACGCTTCGGCGCTCTCGGGGTCGAGGCCGGAGGCTTCGAGGGCCACCGACAGCGCCGCCGCGATCTCGTCGCTGGTCAGCACGCCCGCCGCCTTGCCCACCTTCAGCAGTTCCTGAATGGAGGGGTGCGCGTAGTAGGGCTTGTCGGCGGGGACGGGGGCGGCGGTTCCCTTGGCAGGGGGCGCGGCTTTGCTCGCTGCCGGGGTCTTGGCCGCTTTGCGGGGAGCGGGAGCCGCCTTTGGAGCCGTCTCGGTGGGAGCCGCTGAAACAGCCTCGGGAGCGGGCGCGGCCTTCTTGCGGGCCGGGGCCTTCTTCGGCGCGGGGGTGGGGGCCGCTTCGGCCTCGGCAGCGGGGGCCGGGGTGGCGGTGGCCTTGGGCCGGGGCGCCTTGCGGGCCTTGGGGGCGGCGGGGATGACGGCCTCAGCCGCTTCGGCGGCCGGAGCGGCGGGCGCGGAAGCCTTGGTACGGGCGCGTGCTCGGGTGGGTTCTGCCATGCGGACTCCTAGGGCGCCGGGGCCGGTGCGGGGAGAGGCCGGAAGGTGGCCACGGCCGGACAACTGGCGTGCGGAAGAGAAACGATAGAGGAAAACTCGGCGCGTGTGGCCAGTGTGGCTGAAACCCCAGAGAGCGCCGGGGGCCTGAAACGGGTCAGTCTAGCAAAGACCCCCCAGCCCCCCGGCAGCCGCCTCACGGTGGGGCGGCGCCCCCGCAGGGGAATAGCAGGTACGCGCCCTGATCTGCAACAGTTCCCGGCACCCCTGCCCGGCACGTCCCTCCGCGTGCTCCCGCCGTTCCCGGAGTCAGGCGGCTTCCCGCCAGCCGGCGGAGGGCGATTGACACCCCCAGCCGCGGGCAGTAGCCTTCGGAGTACCAACAACGTCTGTTCTGGAACCGCTTCCGCCACGGAAGATGGCGTGCCGCCGAGGGATTGGCCCCGGCTGGTGTCCAGGCAGCGAAGGGAGAACCATGAAACGAGTGCTTGCCAGCCTCAGCCTCACCCTCGCCTGCGCCGCCGTGAGCCAGGCGGGGGCCGTGACCCTGACTTTCGCCTGCGACTCGGTCGGCCAGGGCTTCGACGAGTGCAAAAAGGGCGCCGACGCCTGGGCCAAGCGGACGGGCAACACCGTCCGGCTGATTCAGGTGCCCAAGGAAACCGACCAGCGCCTCGCCCTGTACCAGCAGCAGCTCGGCGCCCGCTCGGCGGACGTGGACGTGTACATGATCGACGTGGTGTGGCCGGGGCTGATCGGCCAGCACCTCCTCGACATGAAGAAGTACATTCCGGCGGCCGAGATCAACCGGCACTTCCCGGCCATCGTGCAGAACAACACCATCGGCGGCAAGCTGGTGGGCATGCCCTTTTTCACCGACGCGGGCGTGCTGTACTACCGCACCGACCTGCTCAAGAAGTACGGGTACACCAAGCCCCCCAAGACCTGGAACGAGCTGGCGACCATGGCCCAGAAGATCCAGGCGGGCGAGCGCAAGACCAACTCGCGCTTCGTGGGCTTCGTGTTCCAGGGCAAGAACTACGAGGGCCTGACCTGCGACGCGCTGGAGTGGATCTCCTCCTTCGGGGGCGGCACCATCGTGGATTCCAGCGGCAAGGTGACGATTAACAACGCCAAGACCGTGCAGGCGCTGCAGGCGATTCAGGGCCTGGTGGGCACCGTGGCCCCGCAGGCCGTGACGACCTACGGTGAGGAAGAAGCCCGCAACGTGTGGCAGGCGGGGAACGCGGCCTTTATGCGCAACTGGCCCTACGCCTACGCGGCCGGACAGGAGCAGGGCAGCGCCGTGCGCGGCAAGATCGGCGTGGCGGCCCTGCCCGCAGGCACCGGCGGCAAGCCCGCCGCGACGCTGGGCGGCTGGCAGCTCGCGGTGAACGCCTACTCGAAAAACCCCAAGGAGGCTGCCAGCCTGGTGCAGTACCTGACGGGCGTGCAGGAGCAAAAGCGCCGCGCGGTGGAAGCGAGCTACAACCCCACCATCGCTTCTCTGTACAAGGACAAGGACGTCTTGAAGGCCGTGCCCTTCTTCGGCAGCCTGTACGACGTGTTCACCAACGCGGTGGCCCGCCCCGCGACGGTTACGGGCAGCAAGTACAACCAGGTCAGTGACGCCTTCAGCACCGCCGTCTACAACGTGCTGACCAAGAAGAGCGCTCCTGGCCCGGCCATGAAGACCCTCGAAGGCCAGCTCAACCGCATCAAGGGCCGCGGCTGGTAAGACCCGCGTGGGCGGCGCCGCGTAGCCCGCCGCCCCCGGAGTCCGGGTGCCCCCAGTCGCGGGGCACCCCTTTTTGTTTTCCGGCGTCCTCTCTCTTTCCGCCTTCACCCGCGAGGTGCCCCCGATGACCACTCCCCTCCCCTCCCGCCCCACGGCGGCCCCCGCGCGTCCGGGCCGGGGCCTGCAGGCCAGCCGCACGCGCGTGGCGCTGCTGCTGCTGGTGCCCATGCTGCTGGTGCTGGCCGCCGTTGCCGGGTACCCGCTGCTGCGGACGATCTATCTCTCGTTTACCGAGTACAACATCCTGACCGATCCGGCCCCGAGGTGGATCGGGCTGGGCAACTACTGGTTCACCACCGAAGACGGGGTGGGCCTGGGCGTGCTGCAAATCCCCGAGTGGTGGCAGTCGGTGTGGAACACGGTCAAGTTCACGGTGGGCAGCGTGCTGCTCGAAACCGTGCTGGGGCTGGCCTTCGCGCTGATCATCAATTCCAAGATCCGGGGCCGGGGCCTGATGCGCACCGCGATCCTGGTGCCCTGGGCGATTCCGACGGTGGTGAGCGCCCAGATGTGGAACTGGATGTACAACGACTCGTTCGGGATTATCTCGTCGTGGGGGCAGAGCCTGGGCTTCTTGCAGGCGGGCGAGTCCTTCCTGAGCAACCCCGACACGGCGCTCGCGGCGCTGGTCGCGGTGGACGTGTGGAAGACCACCCCCTTCATGGCGCTGCTGCTGCTGGCCGGGCTCCAGACCATCCCGGACGACATGTACGAGGCCGCCGACGTGGACGGGGCGAACAAGTGGACCCAGTTCTGGCGGCTGACGCTGCCGCTGCTGACGCCCGCCCTCTTGGTCGCTCTGATCTTCCGCACGCTGGACGCGCTGCGGGTGTTCGACATGCCCTACATCGTGAAGGGGAATGCCCCGGAAACGATCACCATGAGCATCTATGCCCGGCAGGAGCTGATCCTGAACTCGCAGTTCGGGTTCGGCAGTGCGATCAGCGTGCTGATTTTCCTGATCATCATGGTGTTCACGGCGATCTACGTGACCAGCCTGCGCGTGAAGTTTGACTGAGGTGGGGCGATGAATTCCAAGAATCCACTGGTCCGCACCGTCACCCTGGTCCTCTTCTGGCTGGTCGTGGCGGCCGTGCTGTTTTACGTCCTCTTTCCCTTCTACTGGGCGATCAAGACCAGCCTGACGAGTTCGGCCCGGCTCTCGGCCGAGGCGCTGCAATGGGTCCCCAGCACCCTCAGCTTCCAGAATTTCCGGGACGTCTTCACGGTCGCCCCCTTCGGCCGCAACCTGCTCAACAGCGTGGTGGTGGCGACGGGCACGGTGCTGCTGAGCCTGCTGCTCTCGGTGCTGGCGGCCTACGCGCTGGGCAAGTTTCGCTTTCAGGGCAAGACCATCCTGATGTACCTGATTCTGGCGGTGAGCGTCTTTCCGCAGATCGCGGTGCTGTCGGGGCTGTACACCATGATCCAGACCTTCGGCCTGTACAACTCGTGGGGCGGGCTGATCCTGTCGTACATGATCTTCACGCTGCCCTTCACGGTCTGGACCCTGACCGCCTTCGTGCGCGAGATTCCCACCGAACTGGAGGAGGCGGCCTACGTGGACGGCGCCTCGCCGCTGCAAACCCTCTTCCGGGTGCTGCTCCCGGTGATGACTCCGGCGCTGGTCACAACGGGCCTGCTCGCCTTCATCAATGCCTGGAACGAGTTCCTGTTCGCGCTGACCTTCACGACCGATGCCACGGCCGCGACGGTCCCGCCCGCCATCGCCAACTTCACCGGGGCCTCGCAGTACGAGAGCCCCTTCGGCCTGACGATGGCCGCCTCGGTGATCGTGACGATCCCGCTGATCATCCTGGTGCTGGTGTTCCAGCGCAATATCGTCTCCGGCCTGACGGCGGGGGCGGTCAAGGGCTGAGGGAGGGCGGCCAGCCGCCAGCTTCCAGCGACCAGCAAGAAACAAGCCCCGGCTCCGGCTGGGGTTCTCTCTTTCTCCTCTCCCTCGTGGGACCCGCAGAGCGTCTGGCCGCGAGGGCGTGTGACCATTCCTTCCGCTCCTTCCTACACCGGCTGGCCGCTCTCCTTACGGCAGCACCGGATACAGGTCCACCCGCCCGCCGGGGCGCACGTCCTCGCGGGCGGCGATGGCAACGGCAGCACTCTGGCCGGAGCGGCTGCCCAGGCGGGTCAGCAGGTCCACGAACTCGTTGACGCCCAGTCCGCCGTTGGTGATGTACTCGGCGGGCACGCCCCGGGTGGTCAGGTGAATGACCGTGTCCTGCACGAGGTCCTGAACCTGGTTCTGGACCGTGCGGGGGTCGCCCAGGGTGACGGTCGCCCGGCGTATGGTCTGCCCGCTCCGGTACAGGACGGTGTTGGGCCGGGCGGCACAGGTGAGGTCGACCGGAAAGCCCACCGCCGTGTTGTTGGCGGCCCGGCACTGCACGAAGGCGCTGGCGTTCAGCCCACGCAGGCTGATTTCCAGGCGCTCGCGGGCCGCCGCGTTCAGGCGGGCAGGCGGCGTGCCCTTGGCGCCCCGGTCCGCCGCTGCCGCCGCCGCGCTCTGGAGAAAGGTGTCGAGGTTGCGGACCCCCGGCACGACCCCGGCGTACACGAGGTCATTCTTGGGATAGGCGAGGTCGGCGCTGCGGCTGGCGCTGAGTTCGTCTCGGGCGCTGGAAAACTCATCCTGAAGCTGGTCGAGGCTGCTGCGGGCGCTGGCGAGGTCGCGGCCGAGCGTCTCGTTGGCGGCCCGCAGCTCGGCCTGCTGGGTCCGCAGGCTGGCGAGTTCGCGGGCCGCCGCGTCGCGCTCGGTCACCAGCCGGGCACGTTCGGCGGCCAGCGTGTCGCGTTCGCGGGCCAGGGCGTCCCGTTCGCGGGCGGCGCTGTCGCGTTCGCGGGCGAGGCGGTCGCGCTCGGCGGCAACCTCGTCGCGCTGGCGAGTGGCTGCGTCGCGGGCGGCGACGGCGGAGGCGCGGGCCTGAACGGCGGCGTCCCGTGCGCGGGCGGCGGCATCCCGTTCGGCCTGCAGGCGGTCGCGGGCAGCGATCAAGGTCTGGCGCTCGGCGGCGAGGCGGTCGCGGGCCTGCTGAGCCTGGGTGCGGGCGGCTTCGGCCTGGGCACGGCCCGCCTCGGCCGCCGAGCGGGCCTGACGGGCGGCGTCGCGCTCGCGGGTGGCCGCGTCGCGCTGGGCCTGCACCTCCTCGCGGGCGATTTCCAGGGCGTCGACCTGACGGTTGAGCACCGTCACGCGCGACTGAGCCGCCTCAGCCCGCGTCTGAGCGGCGTCGGCGCGGGCCTGGGCTTCCCCAGCGGCGGCCTCGGCACTGGCGGCGCGGCGGTCGAGGGCCGCGACCTCGTTCCCCAGCGTTTCCACCTGCGCGTCAAGGGCACGGGCACGCTCGCGGCTGTCGGCAAGCTGGCTCTCGGAGGCGGCCAACGCGGCGCGGCTCTCCTCGGCGCGGGCCTCGAGGGTACGGCCCAGGGCGGTGAGTTCGGTCACCCGCGTTTGCAGGGAGCGGGCCTGCTCCTGGGCGCGGGCGCGGTCGGCCTGGGCGGTGTCGCGGGCCTGCTGGGCGGTCCTCAGCGCTGCCTGGGCCTCTTGCAGACTGGCCTGCGCCTGCACCCGCTCCCGCTGGAGGGCCTCGGCGGCCCGCCGCGCCTGGTCACGCTCACGCTGGGCGGCCTGTAACTCGACCTGCACGCCCTCGACCTCTTCCCGTAGCGCGTTGATCTGGGGCCGGAGCTGATCGGCCTGCGCGATGGTGTTCACGGCGGAGCGGTTGAGCAGCAGGAAGGCGCCCAGGCTCGCCGCGCTGATGCCCATGCCCGCGAGCACCGCCACGACGAGCGCGGTTGTCTTGGGCCGCAGCCCGAAGAGGCGCAGGTGTTTGCGGCCCACCTTGCGGGCGATGGTGTCGGCCGAATAGGCGACCACGCCCGACAGCAGCACCACGAAGGGCAGGAACAGCCACAGCACGCGCCCTCAGCCCCCTTCCTACAGCTCGAAGTCGTCGCCGAGGTAGTGGCGGCGGGCGTCCTCGTCGGCCCCGAACTCCTGCGGGGTGCCCTCGAACTTCACCTCGCCGTCGAACATCAGGTAGACGCGGTCGGTCAGCGCGATGGTCTCGCGCACGTTGTGGTCGGTGATAAAGACCCCGATGCCTCGGCGGTCGCGCAGCTCCCGGATCAGACGCTGAATCTCGCGGATGCTCTTGGGGTCCACCCCGGTAAACGGCTCGTCGAGCAGCAGGTAGTCGGGGTCGGTGGTGAGCGCCCGGGCGAGTTCCAGCCGCCGCCGCTCGCCGCCAGAAAGCTGGTAGGCGTAGTTTCCGGCCAGAGCGGTCAGGCCGAACTCGGCCAGCAGCGCGTCGGCGCGGGCCTCCTGCTCGGCGCGGGGCAGGCCCTGGTATTCGAGGATGGCGAGCAGATTGTCCCGCGCGGTGAGCTTGCGAAAGGCGCTGGGTTCCTGCGGGAGATACCCCAGCCCCAGCCGCGCCCGCTCGTGCATGGGCAGCCGGGTCACGTCGCGCTCGCCGAGCCGGATGCGCCCCCCGCCCGGCCGGATAAAGCCCACCAGCATGTAAAAGGTGGTCGTCTTCCCCGCCCCGTTCGGCCCAAAGAGGGCCACGATCTCGCCGGGCCGCACGGTGAAGTCGGCCCCACGCACGACCGCTCGGCGGCCGTAGCTTTTGCGCAGGCCCTCGGCCCGCAGCTCGGGCCGCTGAAAGTCGATCTGGACGCCGTGCGGGACGGAGAGGGGGGCGGGCGCGGTCACGTCTGCGAGCCTAGCACGGGGGGTCTGGAAGCGGGGGTGAGGAGGGCGACGAAGGGGGTGGCAGAAGCGCGGCGGACGACCCCTCAGTCCGCTTCGCGGCCAGCTCCCCTCAAGGGGAGCCATTGAAGCGCACGAAATTGGGGAGAACGCTCCTCACGAAAGTCTCCCTTTTAAGGGGTGGTGCCCCGAAGGGGCGGACTCGCAGAGCTGCGAAGCAGAGGAGTAAAAGCGGGGCAGTGCAACTGTGGCGACCTCGCTACGGCGCCGACTTCCCCTCCCCCGCCGTACACTACCCCCATGCTCCTGACCCTCATCGTTCTGGATTCTGTCGGCGTAGGCGAGTTGCCCGACGCCGCCGCCTTCGGGGACGCGGGTGCCCACACCCTCAACCACACGCTCACGGCCGCGCCCATTCCCCTCCCCAACCTCGCGCGGCTGGGGCTGTCCCGCATTCCCACCGTGCAGACTTCGCCGGAGACGGTCCCGGCGGGCGAGGTGACGGGCGCTTTCGGGCGAATGCGCGAGGTCAGCCCCGGCAAGGACACCTCGACCGGGCACTGGGAGTTCATGGGCGTGCAACTCGAACACGCCTTTCAGGTCTTCCCCGACGGCTTTCCCCCCGCCGTGATGGACCGCTTCGACGCGGCGACCGGGCGCGGGCACCTGTGCAACCGACCCTACAGCGGCACGGACGTGATTCGGGACTATGGGCAAGAACACCTCCGCACCGGCTTCCCCATCGTGTACACCAGCGCCGACAGCGTGTTCCAGATCGCCGCGCACGAGGACGTGGTGCCGCTGGAGACGTTGTATCGGTGGTGCGAGGCCGCCCGCGAGATTCTTCAGGGCGAGTACGCGGTCGCGCGGGTGATCGCCCGGCCCTTCCGGGGAGAGTACCCCTTCGAGCGGGCCAACGAGCACCGCAAGGACTATTCGCTCGTGCCGCCGCGCACGGTGCTGGACGCGCTCAAGGACGCCGGGCTTGACGTGGTGGGCATCGGCAAGATTCCCGACATCTACGCGCACCAGGGCTTCACCGAGGAGATTCACACCGACAACAACGCGGACGGCCTCCAGAAGACGCTCGCGCGGATGCGGCAGGGCGGGCAGGGCCTGATCTTCACCAACCTCGTGGACTTCGACGCCAAGTTCGGCCACCGCCGCGACCCCGCCGGGTACAGCGCGGCGCTGGCCGAGTTCGACGCCGCGCTGCCGGAGCTGCTGGCCGCCGTGCCGGAAGGCGGGGCGCTGATCCTCGTCTCAGACCACGGCAACGACCCCACCTGGCCCGGCACCGACCACACCCGCGAGCACGGGCTGCTGCTGGGCTGGCACCCCGGCCTGACGGGGGCGGTGGACCTGGGCGAACGGGCCACCTTCGCGGATGTGGGGGCGACCGTCTCAGAGGCGCTGGAGGCCGACTGGAAGGGGCCGGGTGAGAGCTTCTGGACGCGGCTGAAGGGCTGATCCCGCAGGAGGCTGCCCCGACCTTCCGCCCCGGCCCCGAGCAGTTCAGCCTCACGCTGCTGCTGGGCGGGCGCTTCGCGGGGGCGCAGGAATGGACGCTGCACCCGGAACGCGGGGCGCTGATCGCGCGGGTGCAGACCGACTTCGGCGGAGTGCTGCCCGAGCTGCGACGGGTGCAGCAAAGCCGAATGCACCCCCGGCTGCTGACCAGCCTGCACTACGCCGAGGGCGACGGACGAAACCGGGCGAACTTCGAGACGACCTTCGACCGCCGCTCGGGGCTAGTCACGCTGCGGCAGGGCCGCGATGAGGCCACCGCGCCGCTGACCACCGAGCACCACGACCCGGTTTCGCTGCTGGTGTGGCTGCGCGGGCTGGAGGGCGAAGAGCGAGCCACCGTGCAGATGGCGGGGGGACACGTCCTCGTGCAGAGGCTTCCCGACACGGCGGTGGGCGACCTTCCCGCCCGTGCCTACCTGCTGCGGCCCGGCGGGGCCTACGTGTTCGTGGAGGTCGACCCCCCTCACCGCCTGCTGCGCCTGATCCAGCCCACCGATTTCGGGTCGCTGGAAGCCGTGACCGAGCCGCCCAAGAAACCGCAGCCTGAGCGCAGGCGGCGGCGGGCGGGGTAGGAGGCGGTCGGCCCGAAAAGCAGACCACCTCTCGGCCCGCCCTCCCGATTTCTTCCCTGTCCGGCTGACCGCCGCAAGCTGACCCCTCCCCAGGAGTTCCACCATGCAAGTCCTACAAGGCGACGCCGCCCGCGCGGCCCTGACCCGCAGCTTTTCCGAGATTCCCGTGCCCCAGAGCGTGCTGGACCGCATCCAGCAGACCTTCGGGGAGCCGCTGACCCCCGAGGAGGTCGTCTCACGCATCCTCGCGGACGTGCGGGCGCGGGGGGACGAGGCCCTGCGCGACTGGACCGAGCGGCTGGACGGCCACCGCCCGGAGGCGCTGGAGGTGTCTGGGACCGAGCTGGAGGCCGCGCAGATCGAGCCCGAGCTACATGAGGCCGTACGGCTCGCCATCCGCCGCGTCCGGGCCTTCTACGAGCAGCAGCCCGCGCACGGTTTCATGCAGGAGGGACCGGACGGCACGTTGGGGCAACTCGTGCGCCCGCTGGGACGGGTGGGCGTGTACGTGCCCGGTGGCCTCGCGCCGCTGATCTCCACCCTGATTCACACGGCGGTGCCCGCGCAGGTGGCGGGTGTGCCCGAGATCGTGGTGACGACGCCGCCCGGTCGGGATGGCTCGGTGCATCCGGCGATTCTGGTCGCGGCCCGCGAACTGGGCATCACGCGGGTCTTCCGGGTGGGCGGGGCACAGGCCATCGGGGCGCTCGCCTACGGCACCGCCAGCGTGCCCGGCGTGGACAAGATCGCGGGGCCGGGCAACCTCTTCGTGGTGATCGCCAAACGGATGGTCTTCGGCGCAGTGGGCATCGAGAGCCTGCCGGGGCCGACCGAGACGCTGGTGGTGGCCGACGACAGCGCGGACCCCCGTTTCGTGGCCGCCGACCTCCTCGCGCAGGCCGAGCACCTGGGGGCCGAACCCGTGCTGGTGTCCACCAGCCGCGACCTGCTGATCGAGGTGCAGAATCAGTTGGACGGCCAGTTGGAGGCCCTCCCCGAGCCGAACCGGAGTTGGGCGCGGGACAGCGTGCTAAGCCGGATGAAGATCGTTCTCGCCGCCGATGTGGACGAAGCGCTGGACCTGTCCAACCTGTACGCGCCCGAGCACCTCTGCCTGCTGACCCGCGACCCCTGGAGCCTGCTGGACGGAGTGCGCCGCGCCGGGGGCGTCTTTGTGGGCGAGGCGAGCATGGAGGCGCTGGGCGACTACGTGGCCGGACCCAGCCACGTGATGCCGACCGGGGGCACCGCCCGTTTCATGAGTCCGGTCAACGTGCGCGATTTCCAGAACATCATCTCGGTGGTGGGCGTGCGTGAGGAGACGCTGCGCCGCATCGGCCCCCCCGCCGCCATCCTCGCCCGTGCCGAGGGCCTGGAAGCCCACGCCCGCGCGATTGAAAGTCGCCTGACCCCGCCGCCCGCACCCGCCCACCCGGAAGCCACGTTGGAAGCGATGGCGGACGTGTCGGAGGAGGCGACTTCGGGCCTGTGAGCGGCCGCATCTACGCCGCAACCTTCGTCCCCTCCAGCGCATAGTGCCCGGTATGAGTTTCACTTCTCCCCCGGCCCTGGAACTGCTGGACCTGCGCAAGAGCTTCGGGGGGCGCGTGGCGGTCGCGGGCGTGAGCCTGACGGTGCCGCCGGGCGAGCTGTACGCGCTGCTGGGTCCCAACGGGGCGGGCAAGACGACCACCATCCGCATGATCGCGGGGCTGACCCGGCCCGACGGGGGCACGGCCCGCCTCTACGGGCATGACGTGACGCACGACGCCCGCGCCGCCAAGCGCCAGCTCGCCTACCTGCCCGACGACCCGCTGCTGTACGGCAAGCTGACCCCGCCCGAGTACCTGGAATTTGTGGCGGGGCTGTGGGAGATGGACGCCCGCGAGGCCGCCCCCGAAGCCGAGCGGCTGCTGCGCTGGCTGAACCTGTGGGAGCACCGCCGCGAGCGCACCGAGGGCTTCTCACGCGGGATGAAACAAAAGCTCGCGCTGGCCGGGGCGCTGATCCACCGCCCGCGCCTGATGCTGCTGGACGAGCCGCTGACCGGACTGGACGCGGCCGCCTCGCGGCAGGTCAAGGACGCGCTGCGCGAGTTCGTGGACGGGGGCGGCGCGGTCGTGCTGACCACCCACATTCTGGAGGTGGCCGAGCGGCTCGCCGACCGCCTCGGCATCATCGCGGCGGGGACGCTGGTGGCAGAGGGCACGCCGGGTGAGCTGCTGGCCCGCACCGGGACGGGCACGCTGGAAGACGCCTTCCTCAGCCTGACCGGGCTGCGCGTGAATGCCGAGGACCCCGTCGGGACCCCCGCGTGAGACCCGGCTCGTTGCCGTGGCTGCTGCGCTGGCAGACGCGCTGGGCGTGGCAGAACCTGAGCGGGGGGGCGAGGCGGGGGCTGATCGTGGGGGTGGTGTTCGCCGTGGGGGTGGGGGCGGCGCTCTTCTTCCTGCTGCGGAGCCTGCTCGCCGGAGTGCCGCTGGACCGCCCCCTCCCCGACGCGGCGCTGGGGCCGCTGACGCTGGGGCTGGTCTTCGTCTTCACGCTGATGATCTCGGCGTGCGTGACGGCGGCGCTGGAGGCACTGTATACACGGGGCGACCTCGACCTGCTGCTGCACTCGCCCGTCTCGCCGCGCACGGTGCTCGCGGCGCGGGCGCTGGGGGTGGCCTTCACGGGGGCGCTGGGGTCGGCGCTCCTCATCGTGCCGCTGACTTTCCTGTTGGCCGTGCTGGGCGCGTGGCGCGGGCTGGGGCTGCTGGGGTGGTGGCTGGGGGCGGCCCTGCTCGCGGCGACGCTGGGGCTGTGGCTGACCCTGGGGCTGGTGCGGGTGCTGGGGGTGCGCCGGGCGCGGGTCACGGCGTCGGTGGTGGGGGCGCTGCTGGGGGCGAGCCTCTTTCTGGCGTTCCAGTTGCCCAACATCCTGGGGCTGAGCGGGCGCGGCGACCTCGTGGTGCGGCTGCTGGAGGGGTTCGGGCCGGGGCGCGGCGGCTGGCCGGAGCGGGAGTCGGCCGTGTGGTGGCCCGCCCGCGCGGTGTGGAGCGAACCGGGGCCGCTGCTGGCGCTGGGGCTGGGGTCGGCCCTGGCCTTCGCGCTGAGCGTGCCGCTGCTGACCCGCCTCTTCGTGAGCGGGGTGGCCGCCACCGCCGAGGGAGGCGGGGGACGGCGGGCGGGACGGGAACGGGCCGGGCCACTGCGCTTCCGCCCGGCGCGGCAGGCCACGCTGCTCAAGGAGTGGCGCATGGTGGGCCGCGACCCCGAGTTGCTCTCGCGCACGCTGCTGCAACTCGTGTACCTGCTGCCGCTGATGGCCTCGGCGTGGCGCGGCTCGGTGGAGGGGGCGGCGAGCGCGGGCATCGTGCTGCTGGGGGCCAGCCTCGCCTCGGCGCTGGCGCACCTCACCCTCAACGCGGAGGACGCCCCCGACCTCCTCGTCACCGCCCCGCGCAGCCCGGCGGCCCTGCGGCGCGACAAGTGGCTGGCCGCCGCGCTGCCGCCCCTGGCGCTGGGGGTGCTCGGCGTCGGGCTGTTCGCCGCCCGGGACCTGCTGCCCCCCGGCCTGGCGCTGGCCCTCCTCGGCCTAGTGGCGCTGGGGGTCGCGGGCAGCGCCCTGCTGGTGCTGTGGCGGCCCCTGCCCGTGCGCCGCGCGGACGCCTTCAAGACCCGGCAGGGCAACACCCTGGGGCAGACCCTCCTGACCCTGCTGTTTCAGGGCGGCCTGAGCGTGGGCGCCTACGCGCTGGCCCGTGGGCAGGCCTGGAGCCTCGCGCCGCTGCTGGTGGCGGGTGTGGCGCTGGCGGTGGCGTACGGGGGGCGGGGGTCGGACGCGCGGTAGGGAAGGTTGATAGAGGAGCGCTGGTCACACGCCCCCTCACCCCGTTGCTTCGCAACGCCCCTCCGCTTCGCGGCTCTACGAGTCACCCGCAAGGGGAGAGGGGTCAACCTCTGCTTTCGCTGAAGCTCTCTTTTCCCTGTGTCAGCCGTCCTCAACGTCCCCACCGCTCAAGCTCACTTTCCAGGCAGACGAGCCGTTCGGCGCGTCCGCGCCGAGGCCTTTCACTCGGGCGGAGGATGGCGTGGAGGGGGAAACGTGGGCGGGGCAAACAGAGTCGCAACATGGGGGGACGACCTTTGCCCAGCGCAGCGCCGCTCCCCTGCCCCCTCTGGGGGGAGGGGCTGGGGGTGGGGGCAAACCGCAATCAAGACACCTCGCCCCTCCAGCCTCAGCCCTCGAACGCCCCCCGCTTCGGCTCCGGCAACCGGTACGCGATCAGCGCACTGGGAAGCAGCAACGTCAGACTGACCAGCGCCGCCGTCGTCGGCGTCGTCACATCCGCCAGCGCCCCCACCAGAAAGATCAGCAACCCCGCGAACCCCCACGAAAACCCCATCATGATGCTGCTCGCCACCGCGACATGCCCCGGCGCGTACTCCTGCGCGGCGACCACGCCGACCGGGACACTGGCATTCACCGCCGCCCCGACCAGGAACGTGAGCGGGTAGAACCACCAGTTCGCCGGACTCGACAGGATCAGCAGCGCGAAAAAGGGAATGGTCGTCAGGATGGCCGCCCGCAACACGGGAACCCGCCCGTAACGGTCGCTCGCCCGCCCCCCCACGATGCCGCCGATGGCGCTGGCGACGGCGTAGACGGCCAGCGTGACCCCGACCTCCCGCGCCCCGAAGCCCCGCCCCAGCAGGATGAAGGGCAGCATCGCGTTGTACCCCATGCTGGCGAGCGAGCGCAGCACCGCCATCGCCCAGAGACCTACGAGCGGCCCCCGGAAAATGCCCGCGTATTCGGCCAGCGACACCCGGCGCCCTTCGGCCCGGCCGGAGGGGGTAACGGCAAAGGTAATCGCCGCGATCACGGCCCCGATCAGGGCGAACCAGGGCAGGTTCTCCAACCCTACGCCCGCAAACACCGGCCCCAGCGCCATGCCCGCCGTGCCCCCGGCACTGAACAGGCTGGCCCACAGCCCCCGCTTCTCGGAGGGGCTGCTCAGGGCGACGTAGGCGGCCCCAGCCGGGTGGAAAAAGCCGCTGCCGAATCCCGCGACCGCCACCAGCAGCACCAGCGCCCCGAACCACGGCACGAACCCCATCGCCGTGAGGCCCAGCCCCGTCATCAGCGGCCCCAGGGCGGCGGCGTAGCGACGGTCGAAACGCTCGCCCAGAATCCCTAGCAGCGGTTGCAGCACGCTGGAGGTCAGGCTGTAGACGCTGGACAGCAGAGTGACGGCGGCGATAGATACGCCAAACTTGCCCTGAAGGGCCGGGGTCAGGGGCGTGAGCATCGCCCCGTAGGCGTCGTTGATGAAGTGTCCCGCCGTGACGGCCACGGCGACGGCGGTGGCGTGACGGGCGGCGACTCGGGCGGGGGCGGCCTGCATGGGCGACACGCTACGCCCACCGGACAGGTCAGCACGAGTGGGAAGGAGCGGCCGTCCCGCAGAAAGGGCCATCCCCCACCAACACCCAAGAAAACATGAAGGGGCGGGCCTGATGAATGTGACGGTGTGAGGCGGATGTGGGCTTCTTCACAGCTTAGGCTGGGACATGACCCTCGCCCTGCGCACTGCCGTGGCCGCGACTCTGCCCTCGGAGAAGCGGCTTGACCTCCAGCTCGCGGCCCTGCCCGAGCGGGACTGGGCCGAAGTCGCGGCGCTCTTTGCCCGGGACTTGCCCGAATTGGAGGTCGTGGTGGCGCTGCCGGGCGGGGAGGCACTGGCACACGCGTTGGGGCGATTGCGGGGCCTGACGGTGCTGGAGGTGCAGGCGGACGGCCGCCTCCCGGAGCGGGTGGAAGGGCCTGTCCTGGGGGACGCGGTGATTGTCACCCGGCACCTCACCGACGGTCTGGCCGAACTGGAACTGCTGCTGCGGACCGAGGCCGCCGCCCTGCGGGTGCGGGCGGTCGCCGTGGGCGTCGAGCGCACGAACTGTCCCGGCCGCACCCGGCTGGAACTTCAGGGGTTGAAGGTGCTGAGCGCCGTGGCCCTCGCGGACACCCCGGCAGGCCTGAAGTTCGAGCAGCGGATTCCGGCCCGGCTGCGCCGCGTGTCATAAGCGGTCAGGCCTCGGGGGTCGCCTCGCGGTAGCCCCGCAATGCCCGCTCCTCGGCGGGGATGCGGATCAGGAGCAGCAGGGCGGCGTTGAGCAGCGTCCCCGCCAGCGCCGTACGCCACGCCCCCACCGCCAGCGGCCCGGAAGCGAGTTCCAGCGCCACGACCGCGTAGTTGGGATGCCGGACGTACTGAAACGGCCCCCCGGTGACCCGCTCGCCCCCCGGCACGATCAGGATGCGGGTGTTCCAGTAGCGCCCCAGCGTGCGAATGACCCAGTAGCGCAGCGGCTGAGCCAGCACGAACAGCAGCAGTGCTCCCCAGTTCACCCCGCCCCGGGCGCGGCGGCCCTCCCACAGCAGGCCCAGCATCCAGGCCGGGTGCAGCAGGAAAAAGAGGGGGTAATGCTCGCGGCCGTACTCCACCGCGCCGTGCTCCCGCGCCCAGCGCTCGTTGGCGCGGGCCACCCGCAGTTCGAGGAGGCGCTGCACCATCAGGAAGCCGAAGAGCCAGGGAGCGAGGGTGCGGGCCTTCACCGGACCGCCTCGCCCGCCAGCAATGCGTCGGCCGCTGCGTCCGCGTCCAGTTCGCCCCGTGCCACCCGCGCATACAGGTCGCCGCTGGCCTCCCGTGCCCGCTTGAGCACCCGCTCCTGCACCAGCGTCCGCACCTCGAACTCGGCCCGCTCCGCTCGGCGGGCGTGCAGCCCTTCCTCACCCAGATGGGCGCGGTGGGCTAGGACCGCCTCCAGCACGGCCTCCACCCCCTCGCCCGCCTGCGCGACTGTGCGGCGCACCGGGGCGAACCAGGTGTGCTCGTCGTGGGCGCCAAGACCCTGCGCGGCGAGCAGTTCGCGCACGGTACGGTCGGCGCCGGGCAGGTCGGCCTTGTTCACGGCGATCACGTCCGCGATCTCCATGATTCCGGCCTTGAACGCCTGCACGCCGTCCCCGCCCGCCGGGGTCAGGACGAGCAGGGTGTGGTCGCACACGGCCGCCACGTCTACTTCGGACTGTCCAACGCCCACTGTCTCCAAGATCACCCAATCGAAGCCCGCCCCCTCCAGCAGCGCGAGCACGGGCAGGGTGCGCGGCGAGAGGCCGCCCAGGGCGCCGCGGCTGGCGAGCGACCGCACGAAGACGCCGGAGTCGCCGTGGTGGCGCAACATGCGGATGCGGTCGCCCAGAATCGCGCCCCCCGAGTAGGGACTGCTGGGGTCCACCGCAAGGACGGCCACCCGCTCGCCCCGCACCCGCAGCGCGGCGATCAGGGCGTCGGTGAGGGTGCTCTTGCCGCTGCCGGGGCTGCCCGTCACGCCCAGCACGACGGCACGGTCCGGGCGCTCGCGGGCGGCCCGCAGAACAGGACGTGCGGTGTCCAGGCCGCTCTCCGCCAGCGTGATCGCGCGGGCCAGGGCGCGGGGGTCCCCGGCGCGGAAGCGGGCCACGAGGTCGGGGGAGGTCAAGGGGTCACCCCCGCCTTCCGGGAGAGGTGGGCAGCAGGCAGTCGCATCGTGCGCTCAGGCTAGCGCTCCGGATGGACCTCAAGGCGCCTGCCCCAGCACGTCGTCCACCTCGGTGGCCTCGATCAGGTCCTCCAAGTGCGCGTCGTCGTTGAACCCCAGCAGGGTGCCGCTGTCCTCGCCCAGCAGGACGCGGGTGATGGAGGTGTTCGTCACGCTCAGGCGGGCCCAGGCGTGGCCCGGCACCCCCCCCAGTGCCAGCCCCACCGCCACCCGCACCACGCCGCCGTGCGTGAAGACGAGGACCCGCCCCCCCGCGTGCCGCCCCCGCAGGCGCTCGAAGGTGTCCCCGCAGCGGGCAAACAGGTCCGCCATGCTCTCACCGCCGGGGCGCCGGGTGCCCCAGGGATCGGCCTGGAGGTCGCGCAGGTACTCGGGGTGCTGCCGCGCGATGTCGGCCACGACCAGCCCGCCGAGCTCACCCACGTCGATCTCGCGCAGCCCCGGCTCGGCCTGCACGGTGGGCTGCCCGGCCAGCCGCTCGGCCACCGCCTCGGCGGTCTGCGAGGCGCGGGTCAGGTCGCTGGTGTACACCGCGTCGAAGTGCTGCCCGGTCAGCCGCTCGGCCAGCGCCGCCGCCTGCAAGACCCCGATGTGGCTGAGGGGCACGTCGGTCTGGCCCTGGTAGCGTCCGTCCGCGTTCCAGGTGCTCTCGCCGTGCCGCACCACCCAGAACTCGGTCGCGGTGCGGCGGTCGGGCAGCCGGAAGCCGGTGGGGGGACGGTACCTCTTCAAGAGGAGGCCCCGCCCAGCCCGGCCTCATTCAGACCCGCCAGCGTCACGCCCTCGCCGGGCACCATCTCCCCGATCACCCAGGGCGACTCGCCTGCCCCGCGCAGGGCCGAGAGCGCTGCTTCCTGCTCCTCCGGCCCCACGATGAAGAGGAAGCCCACGCCCATATTCAGCGCCCGAAACGCCTCGGTCCGGTCCATCCCGGCCCGGCGCACGATCAGCTCGAAGACGGGCGGCACCGTCCACGACCTGGTGTCCACCCGCATCCCCAGCCCCGCCGGGAAGACGCGCGGCGGGTTGTCCACCAGCCCGCCCCCGGTGATGTGGGCCATGCCGCGCACGTCCACCCCGGCTCCGGTCAGGGCGTCAAAGGCTCTCAGGTAGGCCCGGTGCGGCACGGTCAGCAGGTCTTCCAGCCGCTCGCCGCCGAGGTCGGCCCGCGCTTCGGCCCAGTCCAGCTCATCCAGCGCCATCCGCGCGAGGCTGTAGCCGTTGGTGTGCAGGCCGCTGCTGGGCAGGGCAATCACGGTGTCGCCCACCTGAATCCGCGAACCGTCAATCAACCGGGAGCGGTCCACGACACCCACGATGGTGCCCACGAGGTCGAGTTCGCCTTCGGTATACACGCCGGGCATCTCGGCCGTCTCGCCGCCCAGCAGGGCCACGCCGAGGGCCTCGCACGCCTCCGCCGCGCCCGTCACGATGGCGGCGACCTGCTCCGGGATCAGGCGCGAGGTCGCCACGTAGTCCAGGAAAAAGAGGGGCCGCGCCCCCTGCACCAGAATGTCGTTCACGCAGTGGTGGACGATGTCGGCCCCCAGGCCACCGACCCGCCCGGTGCGGACGGCCACCCGCGTCTTGGTGCCCACCCCGTCAGTGGAGGCGACCAAGATGGGGTCTGCCATCTCCCCGAAGCTGGCGCGGAACAGCCCCCCGAAGCCGCCCAGCCCGCCCAGCACGTTGGGGGTGTGGGTGCGGGCGACCGCCTCCTTCATCAGGGCAACCGCCCGGTGCCCCGCGTCGATGTTCACGCCTGCCCGCTCGTAGGCGGGGGCCGCGTCCGTGTTGCCTTGCGTCATGCTCCTCCCAGGTGTCGCCCCAGGCCGGGGCCGCTCGGGAGGCAGCATAGCGGAGAAGGAGGCGGGGCCTTTCGCCGTCAGCCCCTCGCCCCACTCCGGCGCAGTGCCCACCAGCGTCCCAGGACGACCAGTCCCACCACGGCCGACAGAAGCCCCAGCCCCCAGGCCATCCGCGTGGCCGAACCGCTGAGCCACACCACCAGCGCCGTGACCGGCAGTGCCCCGGCCGCCGTCGCCACCATGAAGGGCCGGAAGCCCATGCCCGCCGCGCCCGCGACCAGATTGAGCACGTCGGCCGAGAGGACCGGCATCAGCCGCACCAGCAGCACCCCTTGCAGGCCGTAGCGCTCGGCAAAAGTGTGGGCCGTCTGCCGCGCCCGCTCGCCCGCCAAGGCCCGCACCAGCGTGTCCCCCAGCGCCCGGCCCAGACCGTACCCGGCGGCGGCGCCCAGCAGCGTGCCCAGGTAGACCAGCAAGAAGCCCTCGACCGGGCCGTAGGCGCGGGCCGTCACCGCCGTCATCACCAGGGCGGGCAGCACGGGCACCGCCGCTTGCAGCACGAACCCTGCCAGCAGCGCCAGCGGCCCGGCCCAGCCCAGGTCCTCCACAAAGGCGCGGGTGACCGCCGGGTCGCTGGAGGTCAGGGCCTCCCAGCCCTCGCCCAAGAAGGCCCGCGCGTCCGGCGTCAGTGCGGCGGCAGTCAGCCCCAGCACAACCACGCCGGGCAGAATCCACCGCAACGCCGCGACCGCTGCTCGGCGGGGAGGGAGGGGCGCGGAGGTCATGGCGGCAGTGTAGGGGGGCCGGGTGAGGAGGCGGTCAGGCCTTCTGCCCCGCTATGCTGCCCCCCGATGCACCCCGACCTGCTGACCCGCGTGCTGTCGCTGCTGCCCCCCCCGCAGCCGGAGGAGGCGACCCGGCCCGAACTGGCCCACTTCCACGCCATGCTGCGCGACTACCCGCAGCGCGGGGGTAAGGGCATTCGTTCGGCGCTGCTGCTGGCCTCCGCGCGGGCACACGGGGCGCGGCCCGGCACCCCCGCGTGGGAGGGGGCGCTGTGGCTCGCGGCGGGCCTGGAGCTGTTTCAGAACTGGGTGCTGATCCACGACGACATCGAGGACGACTCGGAGGAGCGCCGGGGCCAGCCTGCCCTGCACCGCCTGCACGGGGTCCCGCTGGCAATCAACGCGGGCGACGCCCTGCATGCCTACATGTGGGCGGCCGTTCACCGCGCCGGGGTGCCGGGCGGCATGGAGGAGTTCCTGGCGATGATTCACCGCACCGCCGAGGGCCAGCACTTGGACCTGAGCTGGGTGGAGAGCGGCGAGTGGGCGCTCACCGGGGCCGACTATCTGGAGATGGTCCGGCTGAAAACCGCCCACTACACCGTGGTCGTCCCGCTGCGGCTGGGCGCCCTCTCCGCCGGGCACCCCCCCGACGAGCGGCTCACCCTGGCGGGGCTGAAGCTCGGCGCGGCCTTCCAGATTCGGGACGACGTGCTCAACCTGCTGGGCGACGCCGCGCAGTACGGCAAGGAGATCGGCGGCGACCTGCTGGAGGGCAAGCGCACCTTGATCGTGCTGCACTGGCTGGAGACGGCCCCGGCGGACCAGAAGGCTCTCTTTCTGGAGCAGATGGCCCGCCCCCGCGCCGACAAGGACGCGGACGCCGTCGCCCAGATTCACCGCTGGCTGCTGGAGAGCGGCAGCGTCACCCACGCCCAGGCCCACGCCGACGCCGAGGCGCGGGAGGGGCTGGCGCTGCTGGAGGAGGCGCTGGCCGAAGCTCCTGACCCACAAGCCGCCCGCGAGTTGCTGGACACGGTGCGCGGATTGGCGACGCGGGAGGCGTAAGGAGATGAGGGCGCCTCTCCGGGGGGATGCTTCCTGATTCTCGCTGCCGATGTGGGCTACTCGCCGGGCTGGGCGAAGGCGGCAGGCATCCTGTTCCGGGAGTGGACCGACGAGCACCCGGAGAGGGTCGTCACCGCCCACCTCGCCTCCCCCGAGGAGTACCTGCCTGGGCAGTTCTACCGGCGCGAGCTGCCCGCCCTGCTGAGCGTGATCGGGCCTGTCTTGCTCGAGACGCACACGGTCGTGATCGACGGGTACGTGTGGCTGGGGAGCGAACGGAGACCTGGCCTCGGGCTGCACCTGTGGGAAGCGCTGGAAAGGAGAATCCCGGTCATCGGCGTTGCCAAGACGAGATTTCAGGGGACACCGGAGGAGACGGAGGTGTTGCGTGGGACAAGCGGGAGCCCCCTGTTCGTCACCGCCGTCGGCCTTTCGCTGGAGGAGGCGAAAGGACACCTCAAAGGGATGGCGGGCAAGCACCGCCTCCCCACGCTGCTCAAAGAGGTCGACAGGCTCAGCCGCTCCGGCTGACGCTTATCCCAGCAGCCCCAGCGCCGCGTCCGCGAAGCGCCCGAAGCCCGCGTTCAACTCGCGCAGCGCCGCCCCGTCCGGCACCCCCCACTCGGGGAAATACAGCCCCACGTTGACCTCCAGTCCGAAGGCGGGCACCCCGGTCCGCGCGGTCCAGCGGGCGCTCAGCGTGTCGGTGGTCCAGGGGTCGCCCACCGCCACCCGCTTGAGGTTGCCGGTCAGCAGTGGGGAGAAGGCCGTCTCGCACGCCCCACGCAACCTCTCCCACAGCTCAGGGGGAAAGGTCGGACTGCCCGCCGTCCCCGGCATGATCGTCAGCGCCGGGCGGGGTACCCCGGTGTCCGGCCCCAGCGCCGGGCCGTGCGAGGCCATCGCGTGCCCCACGATCATCAGCCGCGCTCCCGCGATCTCGGTCTCCACCTGCCGGTCAAAGGCGTCCCAGACACGCCGCAGCCGGGCCTCCCGCGCCCCCGGCGACAGCGTGAAGCCCGCCGGGTAGAGGGGCTGGCGGGCGAAGTCGGTCAGCTTGACCACGCCGTTGTCGGCCTCGTCGTTACGGTGACGGTTCAGGTCGGCGGCGAAGCGGCTCCACGGCGCTTGCAGGAAGCGGGCGCCGGGCAGCGCGAAAATCAGGTCGGTGTAGGGGTCCCCCTCCAGAAAGACGCGGCGCAGCAGGGCCTCGCGCTTCCCGGTGTCGAACACCTCATCGCCCAGCATCTCGCGCAGCACGTCGGCGGGCAGCGCCCCGGACGGGTGGGGGGCCAGGATCAGCAGGTCGCCTCGGGCAGGGGTCATGGGGCCGATGGTACGCCCGCCCCCGCCCAACTGCGGCCTGCCGCACCGCCCCTTCCTTCCCCTCCCCGCTAAACTGGGAGAGTGCAGCTTTCGGCCCTGTCCACCCTGAACTACCGCAACCTCGCGCCGGACACGCTGACGTTTCCGGCCGGGGTCACGGGCGTGTTCGGGGAGAACGGGGCGGGCAAGACAAACCTGCTGGAAGCCGCCTACCTCGCCCTGACCGGGCTGACGGACGTGACGCGACTGGAGCAGCTCGTGCAGTCGGGCGAGCGCGAGGCCTACGTGCGGGCCGACGTGCAGCAGGGCGGCAGCCTCAGCATTCAGGAGGTCGGGCTGGGGCGCGGGCGGCGGCAGCTCAAGGTGGACGGGGTGCGGGTCAGGACCGGCGACCTGCCGCGCGGGAGTGCCGTGTGGATTCGCCCGGAGGACAGTGAGCTGGTCTTCGGTCCCCCGGCGGGGCGGCGGGCGTACCTTGACGCGCTGCTCTCGCGCCTGAGCGCCCATTACGCGCAGAAGCTCGCCCGCTACGAGCGCACGGTGTCGCAGCGCAACGCGGCCCTGCGGGCGGGCGAGGACTGGGCGATGCACGTCTGGGACGAGGCGCTCGTCAAGCTGGGGACCGACATCATGCTCTTTCGCCGCCGGGCGCTGACCCGGCTGGCCGAACTCGCCTCGGAGGCGAACGCCGCGCTGGGCAGCCGCAAGGCGCTGTCCCTGACTCTTCAGGAGTCCACCGCGCCCGAAACCTACGGGGCCGACCTCACCGGGCGCCGGGCCGAGGAACTCGCGCGGGGAGCCACCGTGACCGGGCCGCACCGTGACGACCTCGTGCTGCGGCTGGGCGACTTTCCGGCGAGCGAGTACGCCAGCCGGGGCGAGGGGCGCACGGTCGCGCTCGCCCTGCGCCGCGCCGAGTTGGAGTTGCTGGCCGAGCGCTTCGGGGAAAAACCGGTGCTGCTGATTGACGATTTCTCGGCCGAACTCGACCCCGGCCGCCGCTCCTTTTTGCTGGACCTCGCTGCCAGCGTGCCGCAGGCCATCGTGACCGGGACCGAGCGGGTGCCGGGGTCGGCGCTGACCCTGCGGGCTCACTCGGGGCGCTTCACGGCCGAAGGGCAAGCGGTGGGAGCGGGGACGCTGGAGGTGACGGCGTGAGTTCTTCCCGTGGTCCCCGCCGCCTGGGTGGTCCACGCGGCCTCTCCGACCTGATGGGCGCCACGCTGGGCACCGCCCGCATCGCCAAGGGGGTGCAAAAGGCGCGGGCGATCCTGGCCTGGCCGCAGGCGGTGGGGCCGGAGATTGCCCGGCTCACGCGGCCCCGGTCGCAGCAGGGGGGCACCCTCTTCGTGGAGGTGCGCGACTCGACGACCGCGCACCACCTCACGTTGCAGCGCCACCACTTCCTGCGGCGGCTGAACGAGGTGCTGGGCGAGGAGCGGGTCACGGAAATCCGCTTCAGCGTCGGGAGTGTGCCCCGGCCACCGGACGTGCCCAGGCAAGCGCCCCTCCCCGCCCCCGACCGCGAGCGGGCGCGGGCGCTCGTGCAGGACGTGCAGGGGGACCTGAAAGGCGTGGCGCTGAAGGCGGCCGAGGCGATCACGCGGGCGCGGAAGTGGCGTGAGGAACAGGGCTGGCGTCCCTGCCCGGTGTGTGGGGAGGCCAGCCGCGAGCAACCCTGCCGGGCGTGCGAGCTGACCCTGGAGGACCCCAACGTGCGCCGGGCGGCCCGCACCCTGACCCGTCACCCCGAGCGGCTGGCCGCGCTCCCGTCCCTGCTGGGCAACAGCGGCGCGGACGCGGCCCGGTTCCTGGCCCTGGCCTCGCTGCGGGAGGCACTGGAGCTGCTGGCGCTGGAATGCGTGCGCGGCGGCGGGGAAGCCGGATACCGCGACTTCCTGGCCGAGCAGGCTGAACTGTTCGTGGCCCTGACGCACCGTGCCCCGCGCCGACCGCTGACCCGCGCCGACCGCGCCACGTTGCCCGAACGGGTGCGAACGGTGCTGGAAGCAGGGCGGTAAAGCGGGGCCAGCCCTGCCCCGCTGACGCCGCATTGACGCTCCGTTGACGCCTCTGGGTTCACGATCTCTCCACCTCCGGCGCGGGTGGCATCCCTCCGCCCGCCTCCCGGGGGGAGGAGGGATCACCCATGAGGAAGGATTCGCGCACCGCTCCCCTGTTCCTTGCCCTCTCGCTCGGTCTGCTCAGCGCCTGCGGGGGCGGCCAGAGGCCCCAGCCGAATACGACGGACTTCGTGTTTCCGGCGGCCTGGACGGTCTCCTCTCCCGCCGAGGTCAAGCGGGGCGGCACCCTGCGGAACAGCGCGCCGGGGCCTTCGCTGACGCTCAATCCGTTCCGGAATGCTCAGGCGAACAGCGCGGTGTCCCAACTGTCGGACGCCGGGCTGCTCAAGCAGGACCCCGTGACCGAAGAGTTCGTCCCCTACATGGCGCAGGCCTATACCGTCTCGGCCGACGGCCTGACCTGGGAGTTCACGCTGCGGCCCGACCTGAAGTGGAGCGACGGCCAGCCCATCACGCCCAAGGATTTCGTGACGACGGCCCGGATTCACCAGGATCAGGCGGTCGGCTCGAACTCCTACGACACCCTGCGGGGGGTCACGGTCAGCCAGACGGGGGACCGCACCGTGCGCATCGTCTTTCAGGAGCGGCAGGCCACCACCGCCTTGACCACGGCGTTCACCCCCTGGCCCGACCATATCTTCGGCGCGGCCTACACGTCGGGAGGCGCGGCGGCCATCCGTGCCCTGTGGCCCGTGGCGGCGAATCCAGCCAGCATCGTGGTGTCCGGTCCCTTCAAGCTGGCCTCGCTGGCCACGGATGGGGCCGCCGTGCTGGAGCGCAACCCCTTCTACGGCGAGTGGGCCGTGGACAGTGCCGGGCAGCCGCTGCCGTACCTGGACCGGGTGGAACTCGTACCCGTCTCCAGCACGGACGCGCAACTCAGCGCGTTCCTGGCGGGCCGAATCGACCTCTTCTCCCCTGCCCCCACGCAGCTCGCGGCCCTGCGCGGCGCGGCGAACGTCGTGCTGCGCGAGAATTACAGCGGGCAGGCTTCCAGCAGTTGGATCGTCTGGAACTGGAACCGGGCGTCCGACCCCGAAAAGCAGCGCCTGTTCCGCTCCAGTGCCTTCCGGCAGGCGATGAGCCACCTCACCGACCGCGAGCGGATGGTCCGCGAGGTGCTGGGGGGCGCGGGCGAGGCGGTGTACACCAACGTCTACCCGGTCTTCGCCGAGTGGATCTCGCCCACGGCGCCCCGGTTTAACTTCAATGTCGCCGAGGCCCGCCGCCTGCTCGCGGGACTGGGGTACGACCGCGCCAATGCCGACGGCTACCTGATCAACAGCGCCGGGCGGGTGCTGGAGTTCGATCTGATCACCAATGCGGGGAATACAGCCCGCGAGAACTACGCCCGGATCTTTGCGGAGGGAGCGCGGCAGGCGGGCGTGAAGGTCAATGCCCAGGCGATTGACTTCAACGTGATTGCCAGCCGCCTGGCCTCAACCGGCGACGACCGGCCCTTCGACGCCATCCTGCTGGGGCTGAGCGGGGGGAGCAACATCTGGCCCTTCGGGGTCAACGTCGTTCCGTGCAATGGCAACCTGCACGCCTACAACCGCTCGGGCGGCTGCCTGACCGACTGGGAACGCGAGGCGGATCGCCTGTTCCAGGAGGGCAACGCCGAACCCGACCGCACGCGGCGCCTCGCCCTCGGGCGGCAGCTTCAGGACCTCGAGGCGCAGCATCAGCCGTTCGTATACCTGGTGGCCCCCAAAGCCAGCGTCGCCTGGCGCAGCCGCGTGCGTGGCGAGTACCCGGCAGCCATTGCCGACGCCGACGTGGGCACCCGCGAGCTGGTGCTGACCTGGGTGCAGGACTGAGACCAGGCCTGAGATCGAAGCCGCCCGCGCTCCTGGATGGACGCTCAATTCACCTCTACTCCGCAGTCCGGAGGGATCACGATGAAGACGCACACCCGTCCCACTCCCCTGTCCGCCGCCCTCCTGCTGACGCTGCTGCTCGCGGCGTGCGGAGGGCCGACCCGCCCGGCCGGAACCCCGGTCACCAGCCTCGCTGACAGCGGCCCCGGCAGCCTGCGCGAGGTGCTGGCCGCCGCCGGGGACGGCGATACCCTGCGCTTCACGGCGGGCGGAACGGTGACCCTTTCCAGCCCCGTGACCATCGACAAGGACGTGACGATTCTGGCCGGGGAGGTGACCCTGGACGCGGCCGGAAGGGGCCGGGTGCTGGAGGTGGCTCCCGGCACCGAGGTGACGATGCGGGGCGGAACGCTGCGGGGTGGGGTTGGGCAACCCGTCGAGATTCCGGTCACGACCAGTCAGGCCCTCTCCCGGGCCACCTGGGGCGGCAACCTGCTGAACGGAGGCACGCTGACGCTGGACGGGACCACGGTCACCGGCGGCCGGGCCATGAATGGCGGCGGGATCTACAACGCGCCGGGCGCCACCCTGACCCTCCGGAACGTCACCATGACCGCGAACGAGGCGTTTATTCCCAATCCGGACATCGCCAGCGAGAGCACTGGTTCGGGCGGGGCCATCGCCAACCGGGGCACGCTGACCATCGAGAGCGGAACCTTTCAGGGCAACGTGGCCTTCTACACGGGCGGGGTCCTGCGGCATACGGACGGCACCCTGACGGTGCAGGGGGGCCTCTTTGAGAACAACTCCTGCACCTTCGCGGAAGTGGCAGACGGCAGCCGGGGTTGTGCGGGCGGAGCGATGCTGCTGTCGGCGGGGACAGTCATCGGGGGCGGGACGTTCCGGGGCAACAGTGCCACCAACGCGGGCGGCGCCCTGTTCGTTTCCAGGTCTGCTGTCACGATCAGTGGAGGCACCTTTGAGGGCAACCGCGCGACCGGGGCCGTCAACAGCAGCGGTGGGGCCATCTACAGCACCGGGAATCTGACGCTCAGCGCCGGGACATTCAGGGGAAACGCCGCGCTCTATGGCGGAGCACTGCGCAGTTCCGGCAGCAGCACGCTGACGATGACTGGCGGCAGCTTCACCGGAAACGCGGCCGGAGCCACTGGCGGCGCTGTCAACTTCTACGGGACCGGCCGCATTTCCGGTGGCGTGATCGAGAACAACGCGGCACAGAGCGGCGGCGGTGGCCTCCAACTCTACTCGGGAGCGGGCCAGAAGACCTCGCTGACCATCGAGGGCGGGGCTGTGGTTCGTGGCAACACCGCGCAGTACGGCGGCGGAATCGGAGTCGGCAGCGCCGAGGCAGGCGGCACCACCCTGGAGGTCAGGGGCGGAACCCTCAGCGGGAACTCTGCTCAGCGCGGAGGGGGGCTGGACATTGGCCACTCCGCCATCCTGAATCTCTCGGGCGGCACCATCAGCGGCAATCAGGCCACCGTGACGGGCGGCGGCATCGTCATTGGCGGCGCGGTGACCATGACGGGCGGGACCATCAGCGGCAACTCCACGGTCAGTCAGGAGGGGCACGAGGGCGGCGGAGGGGTGCGTCTGTACGCCGGGGCGAAGATGACCGCCAGCGGCGGCACCATCAGCGGCAACAAGGCCCGCTGGGGCGCCGGAGTCGTGATTGACGGCCCTTACCAGACCTCCCCCACCGCCGAGTTCCTCCTGACTGGCGCGGACGTCAGCGGCAACCAGCTGACCGATCCCAGCAACGTGGGCGGGGGCTTTTTCAACGGCGGCAGGCTGACTGTGACCTCCGGCCGCGTGACCGGGAATGCGGCCACCCGCAACGGCGGCGGCGTGTTCAACCGCAAAGACGCTGCCTATATCCAGACGGGCGGCACCGTCAGCGGCAATACACCCGACAACGTCTTCAACGAATAACGCCTCCCCACGTTTGGCCCACGTCCTTTCACCCTCTCGTTCCCCCAGGAGGTGCACTCCCCCAGTTTCTCAATCTCTCCTGGCCGCGCTGCCCCCGTCCGTCCCCTCCTGCCCGGCGCCCCATGTCCGCCGATCAGAAAGGACCCCCGCCATGCGCACCCCCCTCTCCAAGGCCCTGCTGCTCGCTGCCCTCCTCGCCCCGGCCGTTGCCCCGGCCCAGGCCGCCCGCGTCTATTTCCTGAACGACCACGCGCAGAGCGGCCTGGTCGACGTGTATGTCAACGGCAGGCTGCTGTTCGACAACATGTTCCCGGCCTTCCCCACGATGTTCGGGCATGACCTCGCGCCTGGCAAGCACACCTTCGTGGTGACGGCCTCCAACGTGCCGCCCGGCCCGGCCAACCTGCTGGAGACGGAGCTGGATATCGCGCAGTGGGGAGAGTACACCCTGAAGTTGTCGGGAGGCACGGACCTGAACTTCCCGGCCCTGGCCCTCGCGCTGAGCCGGCGGTAGACCCGCACCGCCGGAGGCCCGCGCCCACGTCCCACAGCGGCGCGGCCTCCGGTTGCCCTCTGGTCTTCCCCCCGCCAAGGAGCCTGCCATGACCCACCGCCAATGGCTTTTCCCCTGGGCCTGCCTGCTGCTCGCCGCCTGCGCCCCCGCCGCCGTCCCCGTGGGGGACCCCATCGTCCTGAGTGCCGAACAGGTGCGGGGGCTGTGCGCGGGGAATCCCCGGGTGGGCGACCAGGGGCTGCTGCTGTGGGGGCCGAGCGAGGAGGAAACCTCTCTGCCCGGTCCCTACGACGTGACCTGCCCGGACGTGACGCTGACGCACTCGGGGACCGAGGTCACCGTGCGGGCCGCGACGCTGGGCGACGCACTGGCCCGCTTTACCGAGGACGCCTTCCTGCTGGCCTACTACGCCGACCTGCGGGTGAGATTGCCTGAACCCGGCGTGGTGAGCGCCGACTCCCCGGCCGAGTTGCCGGAAAACCTGCAAGGAGAGATCGCGGGGATTGACGTGACGGTCACCCCGCAGGGCGGGGCCCCCCAGCTCCTACTCCGGGCCGGGAAGGTCACGCCCCTGCGCGTTGACTCGGCCCTGCCGCTGACGGTGCAGACCAAGACCAGCCGCACGGTCAACCCCTGGCCAACGGTGGTGCTTGACCCCCAGGCCGGAACGGTGCGGGCCACGCTGGGGCGTTAGCCCCTCACCCTCAGCCCGCCTGCGTTACCGCCAGCACCTTGAAGCCCCCCTCGCGCCGCAGCTCGCGCACCGGGCCGAGGGTGCCCATCGCCGCCTCGTAGGGCAGGGGCTCATTGGCAACGAGGAAGAGGGTCCCGCCGGGAGTGAGGCGCCGCCCCGCCGCCGCGATGAACTCGCGGGCCACGTCCAGCACCACCCCGCGCCCGACGTGAAAGGGCGGGTTGGTGAGAACCAGATCGAAGGTGCGCTCGCCCAGCCCTGCGTCCACGTCGCTGTGCAGCACCTCGCCCGGCAGTCCGTTGGCGGCCAGGGTCGCTTCGGCACTCCGCACGCTCTGGAGGTCGCCGTCGGCCAGGGTCACGGCCGCGCCGCGCCGCGCCGCCCACGCCCCAATCAGGCCAGTCCCGCAGCCCAGGTCCAGCACACGCCGCCCTGTCAAGCCCATGTCGTCCAGCGCGTTCAGCAGCAGGGCCGTGGCCTTGTCGGGCTTCGCGGCGCTGAAGACGCCTGGCAGGCCGACGACGCGCAGGCCGTCCAGCTCGTAGCCCTCAAGGTCGGGATAGGCGGGCGTGGGGCCGGGGCGGCGCACCATCCGGGCCACCCGCATGCCGCCGTCGCGGGCGATGGTTTCACCCGTGCCAAACGCATTTCCGGCCGCCCGCACGTAGCGGTCGTAACCCTTGTCGCGGTCCCCGGCGAGGTAGAGGGTGCCGCCGAGGGGCGTGCAGGCGTGCGCCCAGGCCACCTGCGCGAGCGCGTAGGCGTTGCCCCGGTCCCCGGCCAGCACCAGGGCCACGGTGCGGGGGCGCTCGGGCCAGCGCTCCCGCAGGTCGTCACCGGGGACGGCGGGGTGGGAATCCACCCCGGCTTCCCGCAGCGCCGCGAGCGCCGGGGCCGACCCCTCCACCGCCCGCAGGGTCACGCCGGGCAGCGACCCCAGCAGCCCGCCCATCGCCGTGAGGTCCAGCACGTCGCCGCGCACCCGGTCCTTGCGCATCGTCTGCGCGAGCAGCGCCTGCGCGTCGTCCACCCCCGGAAAGCCGCGCACGCCAGGTTTGGTCAGGGCGCGGAGGCCATCGAGCCGGGGCGGCAGGGTAGCCGGGCGCACGTCGAAATAGCTCCCGGCCTCGGCCTGCGGGGGGAGTTCGGCAGGGGGGCGGGCCGGGCGGGAGAGGCGGACTTTGGACTTGGGCTTGCGGGTCACGGCTAGAAGCTATCAGCCGTCCGCTCCCGGAAACCGGGGCGTCCTGCCGAAAGCCGAGAGCTGACCCCTGATAGCTTTTTCCCCATGCCCTCCGTCACCCCCGACTGGTCTTTCGAGCGCGAGCACTGGCGGCGCGGCTACTTCCGGGTGGCCGGGGTGGACGAGGCGGGCCGGGGCGCGTGGGCCGGGCCGGTCACGGTGGCGGCGGTGATCCTGCCCGGCTCGGCGCAGGAGTATCCCTTCCGGGACTCCAAGCAGCTCTCGGCAACCCAGCGGGAGGCGTTCGCGGCAGAGGTCCGGCGGGTGGCCGTGGCCTGGGCGGTCGAGCACGCCTGGCCCGACGAGATCGAGCGGCTGAACATCCTGGGGGCCACCCACGCGGCGGCGGCGCGGGCACTCGCGCGGCTGAACCCCGCGCCGCAGGCCCTGGTGACCGACTACCTGCGCCTGCGCACGCCCCTCCCGCTGCTGGCCCCCCCGAAGGCCGACGCCCTGAGCTACTCGGTCGCCGCCGCCAGCCTGCTTGCCAAGACCGAGCGCGACCGGGTGATGACCGAACTCGACCGCGAGCATCCCGGCTACGGCTTCGCGGCCCACAAGGGCTACGGCGCCCCCGCCCACCGCGCGGCGCTGGAACGGCTGGGGGTCAGCCCGGTGCATCGGCGGGGATACGCGCCCATTGCCCGGCTGCTTCAGGCGGGCCTCTTCAACGACTGACGAGCCAGGCCAGCCCGAAACACAACCCGGCGGCGAGCAGGCTGACGGTCAGGGCGGCGAGCGGCCAGTGGATGCGCTCGGTGGCCTGACCCAGGCGGCCCCGGTGGAAGGAGGTCGCCTCCTGGGAGTCGGAGGCCCCCATCGCAAACGACCCCGCCAGCACGCACAGCAGCGTGCCCGCCCCGTTCAGACCCAGCCGCACCCCCTCCCAGCCGGGCTGGATCAGGAAGTGGCCGACCAGGGCGGCGGCGAGGGCGACTCCCAGCCCGATCAGGAGGCCGTGGCCCAGCAACCCGCGCAGGGCGTCCCAGCGGGACTCGGTGAGGCCATCGGGAGCAGGGCTCATGGCTTCATCTCAGCATGGGCGGGGGGCCGGGGCAAGCCGAGTTGTCGCCCAGCATGCAGAGTCAGGCGGCCGGGCAGGTCACAGTGACGGGCAGACACGGGCGGGGCACGGTCACCCGGCAGCGGGCCGGGGGCGGGAGTCACGCCGGAACCGCAGCGGGGGCGCGGGCCGAAGTCCCCCGAGGGAGGGCCACCATGTCGAGCCGCAACCTTGCCCAACTCCTGACGCTGGCGGGCGCCGCCTCTATCCTGGGGTCCATCGCGATCTGGGCCACGCGCGGCGGCGCGGGTACCACGCCCGAGGAACGTGCCCACGGCGAGCGCTTCGGCATCTTCGTGGGGCTGTGGGCGCCCACCTTCTTCATCCTGGCGAACCGCTACAACGCAAACGCCCTGCGCGAGGAGTAGGCCCGCCTAACCCCCCGCTGGGGGCCGTTCCAGTCCGGTCTGAAGCTCGCTGGGGCGAAAGCCCACGCGTTCGTAGAGCCGCTGGGCGTGGTACTCAGGGTCAGCGACGATCACCAGGGTCTGCGCCCGGAGATGGTGCCGCGCCCACTCGCCCGCGAAGTGCACGAGGTGACCTGCCAGGCCGCGCGACCGCTGCGCCGGGTGGGTTTCCACATTCTGGTACCGGATGACCCCTCCACCCGCGTCGTACACGCCCAGGCCTGCTGCCATCCGGCCGTCCGCGAATGCGCCCAGGCAGGCGCCGTGCCCGGCCTCCTGCGCCCGGCGCAGGCCCGCGAGGCGCCCGGCGGAAAAGAGGCGGTAGCCCTCCGCCTCCAGCGGGTCCGGGTCGGCGGCGTTCACGGCAACGCGCAGCTCCAGCGCGGCGTCCCAGTCGGCGTCCGTCTCCAGGGGGCGCAGGGCCACGCCCGCGAGCAGGGGGCGGTCCGGCGCGGTCGTGGCCGGGGTGGTGAGCACCGTGTCGCGGGTCAGGCGAAACCCGGCGGCCTCGAACTCCCCGGCGGCCCCGGCCTCCCCATCGGTGATGTCCAGCCCGAAAGTCACGTGACTGGCGCCAGGGTGCGCCTCCCGGAAGCGGGCCAGCCACAGCTCCAGGCTGCCGGGCGCGGGCGGCGCGTGCAGCAGCAGGAAGTTGCCCCACCAGAAGGTCAGGTTGTCCGGCGTACGAATGACCGTGTACTCGTCCCGGTCCTCGACCTGTGCCCCGGCCTGCACCCGCAGGGCGAGGTCGGTGCGGAAGCCCAGAGCGCGGGGCGTGCGGAAGGAGGGGGTCATGCCAGGCAGCCTAAGCGCAGGCGCCCCCGCCCGGCATCCGCCGAAGAGCGGAGGCTAGCAGCCGTCGCTGCTGAACCCCTCGCACGGCTCCCGTGGGGTCCAGGGCATGTCCAGCGTCTTGCGGGCCAGGGCCAGCGCGAAGGCCGCCGCGTCCGTCACCCGCGCGGGTGAGAGGGTCCGGTCACTCGCCGCGTGGTAATTCTCGTCCACGCCCCGGTGGATAAAGGCCGTTCGCACGCCCCAGCCAATAAACGGCACGTGGTCGCTACTTCCCGTCACGCCGGAGGAGCGCCCGAAAGACTCGCGCTCGGGCGGGCTGTCCTCGAACAGGCGGATGCCGGGGCGCACCCTCTGCGCGATGGGCCGCAGCTCGGCGTGCGCGGCCACGCCCAGCGGTTCGGCGCCCACGCCCACCATGTCGAGGTTGATCATCGTGCGGGTCTGCCGCAGCAGGAAGCGGTGCGCGTTCACGAAGGTACGGCTGCCGTACAGCCCGTCTTCCTCCCCGTCGAACAGGACGAACCACGTCTGCCCGGCCAGCGGGGTGCCCGCTACCCGCCGCGCCGCCTCCAGCACCGCCAGCACGCCGCTCGCGTTGTCGTTGGCGCCCGGCGAGGCGTTCACGCTGTCGAGGTGCGCCCCGAGCACGATCTCGGGTTTTGCCTCCACCCGCGCCGCGATCAGGTTGGCGCCCGTGACCTCGCGCCGCTCCACGTTCGACACGAGGTCAGCGTTCTCGCCTGCCTGTGCCCAGACCCGCTCGCCGTCCTCCGCGCCCACCCACACCAGCGGCAGCGGGGTGGCGGCGACGCGCTCCAGCCGCGCCAGGTCGCAGTCCTGCACCCAGACCAGCCCCAGCGCCCCCGCCTGGATCGCCCGGCCCACGATCTCGCCGCGCGAGAGGTCCCCGTCCTCCCAGTCCTGGCAGCGCAGCAGCGCGATCTGGCCGCGCAGGCCCCGCGCCTCCATTTCTTCGCGCGAGAGGCCGCCGGAAAGGGGCACCAGCCGCCCCGACTGCTCGCCGCCCCCGGCGCCGTAGAGGGCGCGAACGGGCACCCGCAGGTCCCCCACCGTCAGCGTGCCGCCGAGGTCGAAGGGCCGCTCCAGCGTGACGGGCTGGCGGGTGACGCGGTACCCCAGACCTTCCAGTTGCTCCTGCGTCCAGTCCAGCGCCTGCGCGTGGCCTGGCTCGCCCACCGGACGGGGGCCGAACGCCTGCAACTCGGTCCAGTCCCCAGCCACTGTGCGGGCCTGCGCCGCCGCCTGCACCGGGGGGTTCTGGGGGCGGGTGCCCAGGTAGGCGCCACCGCCCGCCACGCCCAGCACGGCGAGCAGCGGCAGCGCCCATTGCCACAGCGGGCGGGCCGGGCGGGTGGGGAGGGCGCGGCGGGGCATGGGGTCAGGGTAGCGGCTGGGAGGTGAGGACAGGCGCGAAAGTGCGGTCCTCATGTCTCAGCAGACAGAAGCGGGCGGGGGCGGTGCCGTACACTGCCTGCGTGACCGAAGGGCCGACTGCCAATATCCGCAACTTTTCCATCATCGCCCACGTGGACCACGGCAAGTCCACGCTGGCCGACCGCATCCTGGAGCGGCTCGGCGCGATGGGCGAGCGCGACAAGCGCGACCAGACCCTCGATACGCTGGAGCTGGAGCGCGAGCGCGGCATCACCATCAAGTCGACGCCCATCCGCCTCAACTACCGCCGTGAGAACGGCGAAGAGTACGTCTTCAACCTGATCGACACGCCGGGACACGTGGACTTCAATTACGAGGTGTCGCGCTCGCTGGCCGCCTGCGAGGGCGTGCTGCTGCTGGTGGACGCTTCTCAGGGGGTGGAGGCGCAGACCATCGTCAACGCCTACCTCGCCATCGACAACAACCTCGAAATCATCCCGGTCGTGAACAAGATCGACCTCCCCGCCGCCGACCCGGAAGGCGCCGCGCAGGAGTTGGAAGAGGTCATCGGCATTCCCGCCGAGGACGCCGTCTTCGCGTCGGGCAAGGCGGGGCTGGGGATTCCCGAGATTCTGGAAGCCATCGTCGAGCGCATCCCGCCGCCCCCCGGCGACCCGCAGGCCCCCCTCAAGGCGCTGATCTTCGACTCGTTCTATGACGCCTACCAGGGCGTGATCCTGTTCGTGCGGGTGCTGGAGGGCACGCTGACGCCCAAGCAGCCCATCATGCTGTTCGGCACCGGCAAGACCTTCGAGGTGGACAAGGTGGGGACCTTCACGCCGGGCTTGGTCGTGGGTGACTCGCTTCCGGCGGGCACGGTGGGCTGGGTCGCGGCGGGCATCAAGGACATCCACGACGCGCAGGTGGGCGACACCATCACGCAGAAGGACCGCCCCACGCCCGAACCCTTCCCCGGCTTCAAACCCGCGCAACCCGTCGTGTTCTCGGGGCTGTATCCCACCTCCACCGAGGAGTACCGCAAGCTGCGCGACGCGCTGGAAAAGCTCAAGCTCAACGACGCGGCCTTCACCTTCGAGCCGGAAACGTCGGAGGCGCTGGGCTTCGGGTTCCGCTGCGGCTTCCTGGGCCTGCTGCACGCCGAGATCGTGCAGGAGCGGCTGGAGCGCGAGTTCGACCTCGACCTGATCGCCACCGCGCCCGCCGTGGTGTACCGGGTCACCCTGACCAACGGCGACGTGTTCGAGACGCAGAACCCCGCTGAGTTCCCCACCCGCGACCGCATCGACATGGTGGAGGAGCCTTACATCAAGCTCAGCATCATGCAGCCCGAGGAGTATGTCGGCCCGGTGATGCAGCTTCTTCAGGAACGGCGGGGCTCGATGGTCACCATGAATTACGTCGGCAAGCGGGTCGAACTGATCTACGAGGTGCCCTTCGCAGAGATCCTCTACGACTTCCACGACCGCCTCAAATCCATCTCGCGCGGGTACGCCTCAATGGACTACGAGCAGATCGGCTACCGCGAGGGCGACTTGCGCAAGGTGGACATCCAGGTCAACAACGAGGTCGTGGACGCGCTGGCCGTGATCGTCCACGAGGACAAGGCTTACTCGCTGGGCCGCAAGATCGTGGACAAGATGGCCGAGGTCATCCCCCGGCAGATGTTCCCGGTGCCCGTGCAGGCGACCATCGGCGGCAAGATCATCGCCCGCGCGACCGTGAAGGCCTACCGCAAGGACGTCCTTGCCAAGTGCTACGGCGGCGACATCACCCGCAAGAAGAAGCTGCTGGAAAAGCAGAAGAAGGGCCGCGCCCGCATGAAGCAGATCGGGACCGTGGAGGTGCCGCAGGAAGCCTTCCTCGCGGTGCTGAGCACGGACGAATAAAGCAGTAAAGACCGGCCCTGGGTGGCCCGCTGCTCCTTCCGGTGCGGTGGGCCGCCCTGCTGCCTCGTCCGTCTTCCCTGAAGGCCTCACCGCCTCCACTCAAGGGGTGCGCTCATGCAGGCTGCCTACCGTGTGAGAAGAACCGCAGCATTCTCATCTCACCCCGAAAGGACGCCTGACCATGACCCAAGCGCACGAGCCTTCGCCTGACCTGAACCGCATTCGCCCGCCCGCGCCGCCCGTCTCGACTTTCGGGGGGACGCAGGTCCTGCGCCCAGACGTGGTGCGGGTGCGGCTGCCGATGGTGAACGTCTTCCTGATGGGCCTGCCGGGTGAGGACTGGGTGTTGCTGGACGCCGGGATGCCGGGCACCGCCGGACTGATTCGCAAGGCCGCCGACGAGTACCACGCGGGCCGTCCGCCGGTCGCCACCGTGCTCACGCACGGGCACCTCGACCACATCGGGGCGCTGCACGACCTCTTGAAGGTGTGGGACGTGCCCATCTACGCGCACCCGCTGGAGCTGCCGCACGTTACCGGCGTGGCGCCCTACCCCTTTCCCGACCCCACGGTGGGCGGCACGACCAGCCTGCTCTCGCCCGCGTTCGTGCCCGGTCCTTTCGACTTCCGGCCCCATGTGCGCCCGCTTCCGGAAGACGGCAGCGTGCCGCACCTGCCCGGCTGGCGCTGTCTGCACACGCCGGGACACACCTCCGGGCACGTCTCGCTGTGGCGGGAAGAAGACCGCACGCTGATCGCCGGGGACGCTTTCGTGACCACCAAGCAGGAGTCGGCGGCAGGCGCCTTCGCGCTGCGCCCCACCCTGATTCACCGCCCACCCGCCTACTACACCCCCAACTGGGACGAGGCGCGGGACTCGGTGCGGCGGCTCTCGGCGCTGCATCCCTGGCTGGTGGTCACCGGGCACGGACACCCCATGTCGGGACCGGAGATGCAAGCCGACCTCGCGCGGCTGGCCCGCAACTTCGACGAGCTGGGGCGCCCCCGCCGGGGCTGGTACGTGACCCGCCCGGTGCCTGTGGGCGTGCCCCCGGTCGGCCCCGATCCCCTGAGGCAGCGGGTGCTGGCGGGCCTCGCGCTGGGGGCACTGGCGCTGGTGCTGACGCGCCGCCGCTAAAGCCTTGCCTCTGTCCCCACATCGGGCGGGCCATCACGGGCACGTCACAGGTGTGGGGATTCTGTCAGAGCGGGGTTTTTACACTCCCCTCCGTGAGCACAGGAGACGCGCAGGTCGCTCGGCCGGGGGCCTTTCAGGCTT
The DNA here is from genome assembly GCF_009377345.1 of Deinococcus terrestris. Taxonomy (NCBI): domain Bacteria; kingdom Thermotogati; phylum Deinococcota; class Deinococci; order Deinococcales; family Deinococcaceae; genus Deinococcus; species Deinococcus terrestris. Next base: position 1,180,559 of record NZ_WBSL01000001.1, read on the forward strand.
CTGGAAGGGCCAATCTCCGCCGGGCAGTCCGGGGGCAGGCGGGCACGCTGCGGGCACAGTTCACCCTGGTGATTTTCCTGCTCGCGTTCCTGCCCAACCTCGTGCTCAGCGTGGGCGCGGCCGGAGCGAACCCCACCTCGGCGCTGGCGCTGTGGCTGACCCTGGTCGCGGCGCTGTGCGGCGGGGTGGGCTACCTGCTCAGCGGCGTGCTGCTGCGCCCGCTGCGGCGGCTGGAGGGTGAGGTCGGCGCGGGCAGCTTCGCGCAGCCGCACGCGGACGACCCGGCGGAGATCCGGGCGCTGCGCGGGGCCTTTACCGGGCTGCTGGAACGGCTCTCGACCGAGCAGGAGCGGCGGGGGGCCTTTATGGCGACGCTGGTCCACGACCTGAGGACCCCGCTGATCGCCACCGGGCACCTCTCGCGGCTGCTGGGCCAGGGCGCCCTGAGTGCCGAGCAGCGCCGTGAGGTCGCGGGCGAGGTCGAGCGGGAAAATGCCCGGCTGCTCGCCCTGGTCGCCCAGATGGCCGACGCCCACCGCTTCGAGCGCGAGGAGGTGCAGCTCTCGCCCTCCCCCACCGACCTCGGCGCCCTGCTCGAGGAGGTGGCCCGGCGGCTCTCGCCCCAGGCCGACGTGCGGGGCTTGAACCTCACCGCAACCGGAACCGGCCACGCCCCCGCCGACGCCGCCGTACTGGAACGGGCCGTGACCAACCTCGCCGCCAACGCGCTGCGCTACGCCCGCACCCGTGTGGAGCTGCGCGTGACCCCGCAGGGGCTGGAGGTCCGCGACGACGGCCCCGGCCTGTGTGCCCCGCTGTCCGAACTCGCCCAACCCTTCAACGCGCAACCCGCCACCATCGCCGGGCAGCAGTACGCCGCCGGGATGACGGGCCTGGGCCTTTTCATCGCCCGCCGGGTCGCGGAAGCGCACGGCGGCGCCCTGGAGTACCGCCGCGACGCCGCCTCGCCCCTGCCCACCACGTTCTGCCTGCTGTTACCGGAGGTGACCCCTTGAGAATCGTGATTGCCGACGACCACCCCCTCTTCCGCATGGGCCTGAAGTACGCGCTGCTGCACCAGGGCTTCGACGTGGTTGCGGAAGCCGCCGACGGCCTCCAGGCCCTGAGCGCCTGCCGGACCCTGGAACCCGACGCCGCCCTCCTCGACGTGAAGATGCCCGGCCTGACCGGCATCGAGGTCTGCGAGCGGCTGCGCCAGACCCACCCCGGCGTCGTCAGCGTCCTGATCACCACCTTTGCCGAGCCCGCCATCGTGCAGGCGGCGCGGGCGGCCGGGGCACGCGGCTACGTGAGCAAGGAAACCGACCCCGAATCCCTCGCCCGGCAACTGCGCGACATCGTGGCCCACCCTGACGTGGACCGCCTGCCGCAGGTCGAGGTCCCGCGCCTGACCCCCCGCGAGTCGGAGGTGCTGCCCCTGCTCGCCCAGGGCTTTTCCAACAAGGAGATCGCCAAGAACCTCGGCGTCAGCCCCGACACGGTCAAGGACCACCTCGCCCGGCTGTACGTGAAACTCGAAGCCGGGGACCGCACCGAGGCGGTCAGCCGGGCGCGGAGCATCGGGCTGCTTCAGTAGACCGAGCCGGAGCGGTCAGAGGGGCGGCGGGGGCCGTCCCTTTTTCCTCAAACGCACGACGCAGCCCGCGGCGAGGGGAGTCGCCGACTCCGGGAGGAGGTCCGGTGAGCGGAATGGATGTGATGGTGCGGATCATCCTTGAAGCGGATAACCCACGTCAGCAGACCGTCTTCGGGGAGTGGGCACCGCGCTGGGGCATCTCTCTGGACACCCTGCACGACGAGGGATGCGGATGTTGCGTGAACATCTACAGCTTCTCCATCCCCCTGTCCGCGGCGGCTGAACTCGGCGGCGGCTGGGAGAGGGAGGGGCCGGGGTCGAGTTTCTTTCCACCACGCCCTAGTTCACCCCCGCGCCGCCGCGATTCACGTCCCGTAGCCTGCGGCATGGAGGCCGCCCCGTCTGCCCGGATCGCCCTTTCTGCGCGTGCCCTGAGCCTCAAGCCCTCGGCCACGGTTGCGGTCACCTCGCGGGCGCTGGAGTTGCGCCGGGCGGGGGCCGACGTGCTGAGCCTCAGCGTGGGCGAGCCAGATTTCGAGACGCCGCCGCACATCAAGGCCGCTGGCATAGCTGCGATTGAGGCCGGATACACCCGCTACACGCCCGTGAATGGCCTGCCCGAGTTGCGCGAGGCCGTGAGCGCCAAGTTCGCCCGCGAGAACGGGCTGGAGTACGCGCCGGGCGACGTGACGGTCACGAGTGGAGGCAAACAGGCGATCTTCAACGCCCTGCTCGCGCTGCTCAACCCCGGCGACGAGGTGCTCATCCCCGCGCCGTACTGGGTAAGCTATCCGGAGATGGTGGCGCTGACGGGCGCGGTGCCTGTCCCCGTCCCCACGCGGGCGGAGGCAGGCTTCGTCCTCGACCCGGAGGAGGTGGCGGCGCGGGTCACGCCGAGAACGCGCCTGATCGTGCTGAACAGCCCCGGCAACCCGACCGGGGCCGTCTTCCCGGCGGGGGTGCTGGAGGCGGTGGCCGACCTTGCCCGGCGGCACGACCTCTGCCTGCTCTCGGACGAGATCTACGAGCACCTGACCTACGACGCCGAACATGTCAGCCCCGCCCGCTTCGCCCCCGAGCGCACGCTGACGGTGAACGGGGCGAGCAAGGCCTACGCGATGACCGGCTGGCGCATCGGCTACGCGGGCGGGCCGCGCGAGTGGATCGCCGCCATGAACGCCCTGCAATCCCAGAGCACGACGGGGGCCTGCACCGTGTCGCAGCACGCCGCCCTCGCCGCACTGACCGATCACGGGGCAACGGCCCATTTCGTGGCGGGGGCGCGGACCGCCTACCGCGAGCGGCGGGACTTCCTCGTGGCGGGGCTGAACGCGCTGGGTCTGCCCACCCCCACCCCGCAGGGCGCCTTCTACGTCCTGCCCGATACGACCCGGCTGCACCCCGACGACCTGGAGGCCAGCCACCTGCTGCTGGAGCGCGGCGGGCTGGCGGTCGTGCCGGGCACCGACTTCGGGGCACCGGGGCGGGTGCGCCTGAGCTACGCGGCGGGCCTGGACACGCTGGCCGAAGCCTTGCGGCGCATCCGCCGGGTGCTGGATTGACCCCGGAACTCTTGCGACTCCTGCCCCGTACCCTAGACGTATGACGAATGCTGATGGCAGTTACAGTCTCCGCGACTTCCTGGCCCAGACCGCCGAGCGCGACAATCCCGGCGAGGTCTTTGAGCTGGAGTCCAGCAAGATGCTGGAGGTCAAGGTCAACGGCCGCATCTGGAGCAAACTCGGCGCGATGATCGCCTACAAGGGCAACCTCTCCTTCAAGCGCGAGGGCACCCTGGAAGGCGGGCTGATGAAGGCCCTCAAGCGGGCAGTGAGCCAGGAGATGAGTCCGCTCGCCAAGATCGAGGGCCGGGGCGTGGCCTACCTCGCGGATCAGGGCAAGGAGATTCAGATTCTGCGGCTCTCCGGCGAGAGCCTGAACGTGAACGGCAACGACCTGCTCGCCTTCGAGGACTCCGTGCAGTACGACATCACCATGCAGCGCCGGGTGGCGGGCATGGCGGCGGGCGGCCTGTTCAGCGTTCGGGTACAAGGGCATGGGCTGGTCGCCATCCTCAGCCACGGCAAGCCGCTCACACTGCGCGTTACGCCGAACGAGCCGATCTTCACCGACCCCAACGCGACGATTGCCTGGAGCGGCAACCTCCAGCCCCAGCTCCGCATGGACTCCAGCCTGCGCTCCATGATCGGGCGCGGCGGCGGCGAGACCTACCAGATGGTCTTTCAGGGCGACGGCTTCGTGGTGGTGCAGCCCTACGAGGAGTTCGAGGCCGGGATGTTCGGGGAAGGCGGCGGGAGCGTGGGCAAGACGCTGGGCGACCTGTTCGACTGAAGGCTGCGGCGGTGCAAAAGGGGGTGGGGGCGCTCGCAGGGGCCTCCCCCCCTTCTCCCCTGTTGCTCCACACCCTCCGGGCCACCCGCTACACTCCCCCGGATGAGTCTGATCGTGATGGCGACGGGCGGCACCGGGGGGCACATCTACCCGGCGGTCGCCACCGCGCGGGAACTGATGGGCCGGGGACATCAGGCGCTGCTGCTGGGGCAACGCGGTGGCATGGAGGAACGCTTTGCGGCGGACTCCGGCCTGGATTTTCACGGGGTGGACGCGGGGAAACTCGCCCGCAGCGGGCAGGGCCGCCCCGACCCCCGCGAGTTGCTGCGGGCGGCGCGGGGCGTGGCCGAGGCGCGGGCCTTCCTGCGGGAGACGCGGCCGGAGGCGGTTGTCGGCTACGGCGGTTTTGCCAGTCTGCCCGGAGTGCTCGCCGCCCAGAGCCTGGGCCTGCCTACCGTCCTGCACGAGCAGAACGCCCGACTGGGCCTGACCCAGCGCCTCGCCGTGGGCCGGGCGCGGGCGGTGGGTACCGCTTACCCGAAGGTCGTGGGCCTGAATCCCGACAAGGCCACCCAGGTCGGCATGCCCGTCCGCGAGGAACGGTTGCCCCGCACCGAGGCGCTGGCGCGGCTGGGGCTGCGCGAAGGAGCGCTCACCGTGCTGGTCATGGGCGGGTCGCAGGGGTCGCTGGCGCTGAACAACGGGGTGCCCGACGTACTGCGGAGCGTGTTCGGGGCGGAGGGCCGCACCTCGGACGGCCAACCCGTGCAGGTGCTGCACTCCACCGGCCCGCGCTGGATCGACGAGGTGGCCCCCCGCGTGGCCGACCTGGGGTGGTACCACCCCGTTCCGTATGTGAACGCGGTCGCGGCATGGTCGGCGGCCGACTTCGGCATCACGCGGGCGGGCACGGGCACGCTGGCCGAGGCCGCCTTTCACGGGGTGCCGCTGATCATGGTGCCGCTGCCCGAGTCGGCGGAGAACCACCAGTTCCACAACGCGCAGAGCGTGCAAGAGGCGGGGGCGGGGCGGCTGGTGGAACAATCGGACCTCGCCGGGGCGCTGGGCGGGGCGGTGCTAGAGTGTGCCCAGCCCGGCACGCGGGCGGCGATGCGGGAGGCAGCCCTGGGGCGCTCACCCGCCGGGGCCGCCGCGCGGCTCGCGGACCTCGTGCTGCGGCACGTCCGCTGACGCTGGCCGCGTGCCTCCCCCCCTTTCATCATGACTGACCTCCCTCCCACCCCGACCCCCCCGGCTCCCGACTCCTCTCCCCACTATCACCTGATGGGCATCGGCGGCATCGGCGTGAGCGCCTTTGCGCGGCTGCTCGCGGCGCGGGGGGTGCGGGTCAGCGGCTGCGACGAGCAGGCGTCCGAGCTCACCGAGGGGCTGGTGCGCGACGGCATCGCGGTGGCACACGCCCACGACGCCGCGCATGTGGCGGGGGTAGATGTGCTCGTCGCTTCGGAGGCGGTGCCTAAGGACCACCCCGAACTCGTCGCCGCCCGCGCCGCCGGGGTGGAGGTGCGGCCCCGCATGGCGCTGCTGGGGGAGTTGCTGACTGCCTCGCCCTCGGTCGGTGTGATCGGCACCCACGGCAAGACCACCACCACCTCCATGATCGCGGTGGCGATGGCGGGCGCGAGGCTCGATCCCTCTGCCTTCGTCGGCGGCATCGTGCCCGAGTTCGGCTCCAACGCGCGGCTGGGGGCGGGTCCCTTCGTCGCGGAGGTGGACGAGTCCGACCGGGGCTTCGCGGCCCTGAGCTGCGAGACGGCGGTGTTCACCAACGCCGAGGACGACCACGTGGGCGGCAACCAGGCGACCTACTGGGAAACGGTGGAGGAACAGCACGCTGCCTTTGCCCGCTTCGTGGGGCAATCGGGTCGGGTCCTGTACTGCGCCGACTGGCCGGGGCTGGAAGACCTGTGCGGTGGGGCGGCCGAGCGTCTGAGCTACGGCCAGGCGGAAGGGGCCGACTACCGCGCCCTGGACCTGCGCCCCGACGCCGAGGGCACCTCCTTCACCGTGACGCGCCGGGGGGAAGTGCTGGGCGAGGCCCGCGTGGGGCTGCCGGGCACCCACAACGTGCTGAACGCGCTCGCGGCGCTGGCCGTGACCGACCTGTACGGCGGAGACTTCCGTCCCGCTGCCGACGCGCTCGCCGCCTTCCGGGGACCGGGGCGGCGCTGGCAGCGGGTGGGGGAACTGAACGGGGCACTCGTGGTGGACGACTACGCGCACAACCCCACCAAGGTGGCGGCGGCGGTGCAGGCCGCGCGGCAGACCGGGCGGCGGGTGCGGGTGGTGTTTCAGCCCCACCGCTACCTGCGGACCCAGCAGTCCTGGCCCCGGCTGGCCGACGCGCTGATGCCCGCCGACGAGGTGCTGATTCTGGACATCGCAGCGGCCTCCGAGCCGCCTATTCCCGGCATCCACGCCACCCTGGTCAGCGACCGGATGCGCGAGGGCGGGCACGCGGGCGTGCGCTACCTCCCCGACCGCGCCGAGGTCGTGCGCTACCTGCGCGAGACAGCGGGCGTGGGCGACCTGATCGTGACGATGGGAGCGGGCGACGTGTGGAAGCTCTCGCGTGAGCTGGCGGCGGGGGAACGAGCATGACCGTCCTGAGCCCAAGCCGCACCGGGGCGCGGGTGGAGCGCCAGCCCCTCGCCCGTTACACCACCCTGGGGGTGGGCGGCGAGTCCGAGGTCTGGTTCGTCGCCGACCACGCCCAGCTCGCGGAGGCGATGGAGCAGCCGTACCGCATCCTGGGGGGCGGCAGCAACCTCGTGGTCGCGGACGAGGGGGTGCCCGAGCGGGTCATCCGTCTGACCGGGCCGCTCGCGCAGGCGGACCTCACGCCCGACCCGGTGCTCAGCACGCCCGAGCAGATCGTCACGGGCTGGGTGGGCGGCGGGGTGCCCCTCCCCGGCCTGATTCGCAAGCTCCAGAAACTCGGCCTGAGCAACCTCGAGGGCACGGTGGGCATTCCCGCGCAGGTGGGCGGCGCAGTGTGGATGAACGCGGGCACCCGCTACGGGGAGATGTTCGACGGCCTGCACACCCTGGAGATCGTGACGCCACAGGGGACGCGGCAGGTCACGCCGGACGACCTCGCCTGGGGCTACCGCGACAGCGGCATTCCCCGGAACCACATCGTGACCCGCGTGCGGCTGCGGCTGCGCCCCTCTACCCCGGAGGAGGTGCTGGCGAAGATGGACTTCGCGGACCACGCCCGCAAGGGGCAGCCCAAGATGAAGACGCCCGGCTGCGCCTTCAAGAACCCCGGCGGGGGGAAGGGTGCGGGCCAACTGATTGACGAGGCGGGGTTGAAGGGCACCCGCGTCGGCGCGGCCATGATCGCCCCCGAGCATGCCAACTTCATCGTGAATCTGGGAGGAGCGACCGCCGCCGATGTCCACGCCCTGCTGGCGCTCATCTGCGACCGCGTGGGCGTGCCGCTGGACCTGGAATACGAGCTGTGGCCGGAGACGTTGCCAGGGTAAGCGGCCAGTTTCCAGTCGCCAGAACACACGAGGCTCCAGCTCAGGTTGGGGCTTTTTGCTGACGGCTGATCGCTGACGGCTGACAGCTAGAATCCCCCCATGACCGATCCCGACCCCCGGCCAACAAACCGCCGGGTGCCCGCGCCCAAGCCTGCGCCTGACCCTGTCACCACCGAGCCACCTGCCTCTGAGCCCGCCGTGGAGGACGTTCCCCCGCCGCCTCCGCCCCGCCGTCCGCTCAACCTGCGCCCCCTGTGGTGGACGCTGGGGAGTGCAGCGGTCCTGGGCGTGCTCGCGGCAAGCTGGTTCCTCCTGCCCATCCGCACCGTGACGGTGCAGGGCCACGAGCGGCTCTCGGAGGCGCAGGTGCGGCGGCTGGCGGGCCTGACACCGGAGTTCGGGTGGCTGTACTACGGGCGCTGGCGGGCCGGGGGGCTGGCCCGCAGTCCCTGGATTGAGGCGGCGACCGTGACCCGGCGTTTTCCAGACACGGTGGTCGTGCGGGTGCGTGAGCGGGAGCCCTTCGCCCGCTGGAAGAGGCCGGGCGGTGAGATCGTGACGCTGGCCGAGGACGGCACCGTGTTGCCCGGTGCCCGCAACGTGGCCGGACTGCCCCTGATCAGCGGGTGGGGACCCGACCGCCGGGCCGAAGCTTTGGCCCTGACGCGTGCCCTGCGGCGTTACAATGTGCAGTCGGTCGCCTATACCCCCAGCGGGTTCACGGCGGCGACGCCAACCACGACGGCCTGGAGCGGGGACCTTGCCACGCTGCTGAAGTATGCTGGGGCCATCGTGCAATTTCCCGATCAAGAGATCCACATCTACCCCTGGGGGGTGAGCGTCCAGTAATGAAGGACAACCCGATCATCGTGGGGCTGGACATCGGCACCACCAAAATCACGACCGTCATCGGCGAAGTGGGCGATGACGGTTCGGTCGACATTATCGGCGAAGGCACCGTGCCCAGCGAGGGCATGAAGCGCGGCGCCGTCGTGAATCTGGAGCGGGCCACCGGGGCGATTCGTCAGTCGGTGCAGGCCGCCGAGCGCGTTAGCGGGGTGCGGGTGGCCTCGGTCTTCGTATCGGTGGCCGGCAACCACGTCAAGGCGATTACCAGCCACGGCCTCGCAGCGATCCGCCGTCACCAGGAAATCTCACAGGCCGACGTGGACCGCGCCATCGAAAACGCCCGCGCCGTGCCCCTCGATCCCAACCTGGAGATCATCCACACGCTGCCGCAGGAGTACGTGGTGGACGGCCAGGAGGGCATCAAGAGCGCCGTGGGCATGCACGGGGTGCGGCTGGAAGTCGACGTGCACATCGTCGCCGGGACCGCCGGGCCGCTGCTGAACCTGCGCCGCTGCGTGCAGGAAGCCGGGCTGAAGGTTGAGGGCTTCGTGCTACAGGCGCTGGCCTCGGGCCTCGCCACGCTGGAGGCCGCCGAGCAGTCGCAGACGGTCGTCGTGATCGATATGGGCGGCGGCACCACCGATGTGGGCGTCTTCAAGCGCGGCAACCTCGCGCACTCGGCGTGCATTCCCATCGGTGGGGACCACGTGACGGCCGACCTCGCGCAGATTCTTAAACTGCCCCATGAGGAAGCCGAGAACGTCAAGCGCCGCTACGGGGCCGCCGTGCCCGAACTCGCCGACCCCGACCTCACGCTGGAGATCACCACCGCGAACGGCTCGACGCACGCCATCAGCGCCTTTGAGCTGTCGCGCATCATCAAGCCGCGCCTCACCGAAATTTTCGGGATGGTCCGCGACGAGATCGACCAGGCGCTCGGCCCGGTGGAACTCGTCGCGCAGGGCGTCGTGCTGACGGGTGGGGCCAGCTCGCTGCGCGGGATTCCCGAACTCGCCCGCGACCGCTTCCGCCTGCCCGTGCGGGTGGGTAGACCGCGCGGCATCGGCGGCCTGACCGACATCGTGAGTGGCCCCGCGCACGCCGGGGGCGTCGGGCTGGTGCTGTACGGCATCGGCCAAGACGGTAAGGTGCCGGTGTCGGTCTTCCGCCCGGAGGAGCCCGCCACCCCGCCCCCCGCACCCCAGCCGCAGCCTGCCGCCAAGGCCAGCTCCGAGGCCAAGAAGGAAGCGGGCGCCGTGACGGTGGCGACTCCCGCGCCCAGCCAGCCTGCTCCTAAGAAGGACAAGGAAAGCGGCAACCTGCTGACCAAGGTGCGCGGCTTTTTCAAAGACTGGATGTGAGTGGCCTAACGGCGCAGAGCTCACCTTTGCCGTGCCGACCATGAAGGTACGGTAAGCTACCGGAAGCACAGCGAGGGAGGCAGCGCCTCCTTCCGAAGGAGACATGATGCAAGCGGCCAGAATTCGCGTGATTGGCTTGGGCGGGGCGGGGAACAACGCCGTCAACCGCATGATCGAATCGGGACTAGAGGGTGTGGAGTTCGTAGCGGGCAACACCGACGCGCAGGTGCTCGCCAAGAGCCACGCCGAGGTCCGTATTCAGCTCGGCGACCGCCTGACGCGCGGCTTGGGTGCCGGAGCCGACCCCGAGGTCGGGGAAAAGGCGGCCCTTGAGGACCGCGAGCGCATCAAGGAGTACCTCGACGGCACCGACATGCTGTTTATCACCGCCGGAATGGGCGGCGGCACCGGCACCGGCTCGGCTCCTGTGGTGGCCGAGATCGCCCGCGAGATGGGCATCCTGACGGTCGCCATCGTGACCCGACCCTTCAAGTTCGAGGGGCCGAAGCGCCAGCGCGTCGCGGAGGAAGGCATCGCCAAACTCACCGAGCGCGTGGACGGCATGATCGTCGTGAACAACGAGAAGCTGCTCACGGCGGTGGACAAGAAGGTGAGCTTCCGCGAGGCGTTCCTGATCGCCGACCGGGTGCTGTACTACGGGGTCAAGGGGATCAGCGACGTGATCAACGTCGAGGGCATGATCAACCTCGACTTCGCGGACGTGCGCAACATGCTCTCCAACTCGGGCACGGTCCTGATGGGCATCGGGGCGGGGCGCGGCGAGAAGGTCGCCGAGGAAGCCGCCATGAGCGCGATCCACTCGCCGCTGCTCGAGCGCGGCATCGAGGGCGCCCGCCGCATCCTGATTAACGTGACGGGCGGCTACGACCTCTCGATGACCGACGCCAACGAGATCGTCGAGAAGATCCGCGAGGCGACCGGCTTCGAGGACCCCGACATCCTCTTCGGTATCACCCCCGACGAGGCGGCGGGCGACGAGGTGCGCGTCACCGTGATCGCCACCGGCTTTGGCGAGGGCACCTTCCCCGGCACGCTCTCGGCCGGGATGGGCATGGGCAAGCCGGGGGGCAGCCGCAGCTCCAGCCTGGAAACCTTCGTGCGCCCGGTGCGCGGGCAGGGCGGGGGCTCCTATGACCCCAAGGACTACGACATCCCCGCCTTCCTGCGGAACGTCGGACGGGACTGAGCTCCACCTGAAAAGGGGGCCACGCGCAGATGCCGTGGCCCCCTTCGTCTCTACGCCGGGTCAGATGCTCAGCGTCTTGGCGCAGCGGTACAGGTCGCGGCTCACGTCCTTGCGCCGTTCCCAGGTCTCGTGCAGGGGCGTGTGGATGACCTCGCCGTTGACCCGGCCCACCATCACGCCCGCCGTTCCGTCCATCAGGGCGTAGACGGCGGCTTCCCCCAGGCGGCTGGCGAGCACCCGGTCGCTGCTCACGGGCGAGCCGCCGCGCTGGATATGGCCCAGGATGCTCACGCGCGTCTCCAGGCCGGTCCCAGCCTCGATCGCGCTCGCTACCCCCTGCGCCCCGCCCGGATACCCCTCCGCGACGATGATGATGGAGCTGGCCTTGCCCTTGGCCACGCTGTCCTTGACGATCTGGACCACGCCGTCGACGGGCTTGGGGTCCTCCGGGATGAAGACCTCCTCGGCGCCGCCCGCGACCGCCACTTCCAGCGCAATGTGCCCGGCGTGGCGGCCCATCACCTCGATCACGAAAATGCGCTCGTGCGAGGCCCCGGTGTCGCGCAGCCGGTCCACCGCGCCCAGCGCCGTCTCCACGGCCGTGAAGTAGCCGATGGTGTGGTCGGTGCCGTACAGGTCGTTGTCGATGGTGCCGGGGATGCCGATGATAGGCACGCCGTGCTCCTGCTGCAAATAGTACCCGCCGTGAAAGGAGCCGTCCCCGCCGATCACGACCAGGCCGTCCACCCCCCACTCGCGCAGGTGGGCCGCCCCGCTCGCGCGGCCCTCGGGGGTGCGCCAGGTCTTGCTGCGGGCGGTGAGCAGCACGGTGCCGCCGCGCTGGATGGTATTCGCCACGTCCCTCGGACCGATCATCCGCAGGTCACCCCGGTGCAGGCCGGAAAAGCCCCGGCGCACGCCCACGACCTCGACGCCGTGGTGGGTCGCGGTACGGACCACGGCGCGGATGGCCGCGTTCATGCCGGGAGCGTCGCCGCCACTCGTCAGGACGGCCAGCCGCTTGATTCCGGCCGGGTTGGGATGCGGCTCGGCGTGCGGGAGGTCGGGAGGCTGGGGCAGATCGGCAGGCGGCAATTCAGACATGACAGACCTCAGAGGTGGGGAGGGATTCAAGACGACGTGACCCGCAGGGCCAGCGCATAAGCGTCATTCTTACGCAAACCCGCCTCGATCAGCAATTCCCGGATCTCGCGGGCGGGTCGGCCCTCGGCAGCCCAGGTGCGGGCCTGGGCCTCGGGGTCGGGAGGCGTCTCGCCGGGGAGGAGAGTGCCCTGGGGCCGTCCGGCGACCACCACCACGATCTCGCCCCGCACCCCTTCCCCGAAGTGGGCGCTGAGGTGGGCGAGGGTGCCCCGCGCCGTTTCCTCGAAGCGCTTGGAGAGTTCGCGGGTCACGCTGGCCTCCCGCTCCGGGCCGCAGGCGGCGGCGAGGTCGGCGAGGGTATCGCCCAGACGGTGCGGACTCTCGTACAGCACGGTCGTCTCGGGGCGGGCGGCGATGGCGGCCAGCCTCTCCCTCCGCTCGCGGCCCGACCGGGGCAGGAACCCCTCGTAGGTGAAGCGGGCGGTGGGCAGGCCCGAGAGGACGAGCGCGGGCACGAAGGCGGTCGGGCCGGGCAGGACCTCGACCGGAATCCCGGCCTCCACTGCCGCCCGGACGAGTTCGGAGCCGGGGTCACTGATGCCCGGCGTGCCCGCGTCGCTGACGTAGGCGAGGCGGGGGTGCGCCTCCAACACGGCGGGAGCGCGGTGCATGGTGTGAGCGTCGAGGCGCACGAGGGGGCGGCTGATCCCCAGGTGGGTCAGCAGCGCTCCGGTGCGGCGGGTGTCCTCGCAGGCCACGGCGCCCGCGCCGCGCAGCACCTCCACCGCCCGGAAGGTGAGGTCCCCGAGGTTGCCCACCGGGGTGGGCACCAGCCAGACGTGGGGGGAGCCGGAGGCCGCGGTCCCCGTCTCCTCTGGCGGAGTCAATCCTCGCCCCCGCCCTGGGGCACGCTGCCCGGCAGGGCGGACTCGGCGGCGAGGCCCGGCAGCGGCTTGATCCGCACGCGCACCCGGCGGCGGGTCAGGGCGCTGGTGATGCGGGCACGCAGCAACTCGGCCTCTCCGACCGTGACCGTCACGACCGTGCCCTCGGGCAGCCGCGCCCCGACCAGCACGACGACGCCGCCCTCCACGATGCCCTTGTACGCCCTCATGACCTCCACTCTAGAGCACCCACCCCACACTGTCGCCCTGTCCGGGGTGGCGTGGGGGTGCAGGGCCAGCCCTCAGGCTTCGCGGCCCTGGGCGCGGCGCTGGCGGCGCTCGGCATTGGAGAGGGCCTCGCGCAGCGCCACGATCTCCCCCTCGCGGGCGCCCCCCAGCCGGGCGTAGCGGTCGATGACCTCGGCGGCCTCGCGGCGGCGGCCCAGGCGCAGCAGGATCACGCCCAGGTGCTCGCCCCCCACGAAGTAGGCGCGGGGATTTTCCGGGTCGGCCAGCACCTGTGCCCGCGCCGACGCCAGACGCTCCAGCGTGACCCGGTGCCGCCCCACCTGCCAGCGCACGAGGTACGTCGCCAGCGCCAGCGTGACGAGCGCCCCCAGGGTGGCCGCGCTGTACGCTTCCGGCACCCCCACCTGGGTCCCCAGCCGCACCATCAGCGGAAAGGAAAAGGAGAGGATGACGAGCACCGCCAGGGTGGCCGCGTAGTTCACGGGGGGAGTGTAGCCGTTTGTCCCGGGACAGGTGGCGTGGAGCCGGACCTGCGAATGGGATTCAGGCTGGGGCCGGGAGCGTGCAAGGCGAGCCAACCGGCCGCTTGAAGTAGTGATAAACGCCCATCCAGGTGCCGACATACACCCAGCCCTCGCGCTCGGCGTCCTGCCTGGACTTCTGGGTGAACAGGACCTGCTGCCGCAGATGCTGCCAGCGGACACGCAGGGCAGGCTCCTCCGGGCGGCGGAAATGCAGCACCAGTGGTCCGAATCCGACGAGTTCCCAGCCCTCCTCCCCCATCTGGTCCAGGACGGACCGCTCGTCGAAAGCCGTGGCGAGGCGGTCCTGGTATTCCCAGGTGCCGCCGACAAGACCGACACGTTCCTCGGGTGTGACCATAAACATGTCCTCCAGGGGAAGCTCAAAGAGCCACGACAGTCGGAACGCGAGCAGGAGGCCCGGATCATTGCGACCAGTCTCGAAGTTGTTGACCGTCTGGCGTGAAACGGAGAGACGTTGGGCCAGATCAGCCTGGGACCAGCCCCGGGCCGTACGAAGTTCCCGGATACGGTTCTGGATAGGGCCTCCTCCCCTGGCGCGAGCGACGTCGCGTCTGGGACGCCTTCAACCTAACCCCCGCATGCCCCCTGTGTCAAACAATATTGACAAGTCTAAAACTTTTGTCTCCTTGGTGGAACAGACTCATCTGCCGCCTTTCCTGAGAGAAGTCTTTTAAGCCCTATCCTCTCCCCCATGCGCTTGCACCTCATCACCGTCGGGGAACCGAGGCTCGCCTACGCGAAGGCGGGCTGGGACGAGTACGCGGGGCGGCTGGGGCGCTACCACAAGCTGCGGGTGACGCGGGTGACGGGCAAGACCCAGGCCGCCGAGAGCGAGGCGGTCGCGCGGGCGGCGGGCAAGGCGCCGCTGGTGCTGCTGGACCCGCGTGGGCGGCAGTTCAGCAGCGAGGGGCTGGCCGCCTTTCTGGAAGCCGAGGCCGTGGGCGGTACGGGTGAACTCGCCTTCGCGGTGGGCGGGCCGGACGGCCACACCGACGCGCTGCGGGCCGGGGCACGGCGGCTGTGGAGCCTGGGCGAGCTGACGCTGCCCCACGACCTCGCCATGGTCGTGCTGGTGGAAGCGCTCTACCGGGCCTCCACGATCACGGCGGGGGAGCCGTACCACCGAGGGTAATCCCCAAACGAGAGAGGGAGACGTTCCGCACGTCTCCCTCTTCCCGGCAAGTACAGCTCAGACGCTCTCCACCTCAAACCGCAGTCCCAGCGCTTCCGTCTCCGCGTTGGGGTCCTTGCCCGCGACGAGGGCGTACCCGGCCCGCTCGGGGGTCAGCCACTCGGCGGTCACGCGGCGCAGGTCGTCCAGGGTGACGGCCAGCAGGCGGGCCTTGTACGCCTCCTGCACCTCGGGGGTGTAGCCCGCCTGATCGCCGAAGAAGCGCAGGCGCCCGGCGGTGTCGGGGCTGGTGAGGGGATCGAGGGTCTTGCTGGCCCCCAGGATGGCTTCGGTGAGTTCGCGCTCCCCGAGGTCGCCCGCGAGGAAGGTGGGCACGTCGCGGAACACCTCATAGGTGCGGGCGACGTGGGGGTCGCGGTAGCTGCTCATGGTGAAGACCCCGGCGCGGGCGTCGAAGGCCGCGCTGCCGCCGTAGGCGCCGCCCTTCTCGCGCAGTTCGGGCAGCAGGTACTCGCTCCGCAGCAGGCGCGAGAGCACCAGCAGCGCGGGGCTGTCGGGGTGGGTGTAGGGGACCGTCTGCCACGCCACCGCGTTGAAGGCGACGGGCGAGTCGGTCAGCCGCGCCTGCGGGCCGCCCGCGAGGGTGCCGGGCCGGGGCCGACCGACGGCCTCCCCCTCCCCGAACAGGTCCGTGACGGGGACGAGGTCGAGCGCGGCGTCCTCCGGGGTGGCGGTCAGGCACAGCAGCCCCTCGCTCTGGAGAATCAGGTCGCGGATGCGGCCGAAGCGTGAGAGCAGCGCGTCCACCTCGGCCTCACCGCCCTCCACGATGCGGGTGAGGGCAGCGAGCGCGGTCAGGCCGCTGAACTCCTCCTCAATGCGGGCGGCGGGGCTGACCTGCGCCCCGGCGAGGCGCTCGGCGTAGGCGCTCCCCGCGTTGACCACGCTGGCCTTCAGGCCCGCCAGCCGCTGCTTGAGCAGTTGGTCCAGCCGCTCGCGGGTGAACTCCGGCGCGGCGATCAGGTCCCGCAGCACCTCCACTAGTGCTCCCCCGTTGCGCGAGAGGGCCTTGCCGCCGAAGGTCAGCGAGAGCCGCAGCGCCTCCAAGTCGCCCGGCTGCCCGCCCACGCCCACGCTGGCGCTCACGCCGCCCGTCACGGCCTCGATGCGGCGGGCCAGCGCGAGGTAATCCTGTCCGGCGGCTCCGCTGCGGGTGACCGCATAGGCGTAGAGGGGCAGGGAGCCCAGGAGGTCTTCCGGCACCTCGGGCAGCCGCACCTGCACGTCCAGATATACCAGCCCGCCCGTGGGCTGCGGCACCCGGCCCACCAGCGCCCGGCGCACCGTCTCGGTGTCGTAGGGCACCCGCAGCACGGTCGCGGGCACATCGTTCAGGGTGAGGGTGGGGAGCACGCTGGGGTCGCTGGGCTGTTCCTGCAACTCCTTGAGGCGCAGGCTCTCCGCGACGATACGGGCGTGGTCTTCCCCGGTGAAGTCGGCACTCAGGCGCTCCACGAGTTCGCGCTCGCTCTGCTCGGTGCGGGCCATCAGCTCGGGGTCGGGGCGCAGGACCAGGGTGACGCGGTGGGGGTTGTCCAGCAGTTCGCGCTCAATCATCGGCTCGAAGACCCGCCCAGCGGCGAGGTCGGCCCGCAGGCGCTCCAGTTCGGCCTCCAGCCGCAGGCCGGTCACCGGGTCGCCGCCGTAGAGCCACGGCCCCAGCAGACGGAACATGACTTGCAGGGCGTACGGGAAGCCGCTGTTGGACACCTCGCGCTGGCTGATCTCGAACTGGTGCAGGCTGCTCTCGATCAGGGCGGGGTCGATGCCTTCTCCGGCGAGCTGGCGCAGGGTGCCGAGCACCAGCGCCTCAACCTCGTCGGCCTTGCCCGCGCTCAGGCCCTTGAGGCCCGCCGCAAAGGCTCTCTCGCGGAAGGCGTCAAGGTGGCCCGTCATGTCGGCCAGCGCACTCCCCAGTCCCGACTCGATCAGAGGGCGGGTTAGTGGCGCGGCGGGGTTGCCCAGCAGCACGTCCCCCAGCACGTTCCAGCGCAGGTTGGCGTCGGGGTCGGTCAAAAGGCCCAGCTTCCAGGCGACGAGGACCTGCCCGCCGCGCTCCACGTCGGTGCCGGGGTAGGTGACCTCCATGCGGCGCGGGGCGTCGAAGTTCGGCTGGTCGGGGATGCTCACGTCCAGCGTCTGGGGGCTGAACTTGGACATGACGTGCGCCTCGATCTCCTCCAGCACGCGGGCCAGGTCCAGGGTGCCGTAGGTGTAGAAAAAGGCGTTGCTGGGGTGGTAGTGCGCCGCATGAAAGGCCCGCAGGTCCTCGTAGGTGAGGTTGGGGATGTTTTCGGGGGCGCCGCCGGAGTTGTTCGCGTAGGTGAGGTCGGGGTAGAGCGCCGCGCCCAGCGAGCGGTACATCACCGAGCCCGCCGAGGCCATCGCGCCCTTCATCTCGTTGTAGACGACGCCCTGAAGCTTCAGCGTGCTTGTGGGGTCGTCCGGCGTCTCGAACTCGAAGCGGTGCCCGTCCTGCCGGAAGCTCTCGTAGCGCATCAGCGGGAAGAAGGTCGCGTCGAGGTACACGCCCAGCAGGTTGAAGTAGTCCTGCTCGTTGCGGGTGGAGAAGGGATAGGTCGTCCAGTCGCTCGCGGTCATCGCGTTCATGAAGGTGTTCAGCGACCGGGGCAGCATGGCGAAGAAGGGGTCGGCCACCGGGTAGTTCTGGCTGCCCATCAGGACGACGTGTTCGAGGATGTGCGCCACCCCCGTCGAGTCCTTGGGCACCGTCGGGAAGGTCACCCCGAAGGCGAGGTTGTCGTCCTCGCGGGCGACGTGGGCGTGCCGGGCGCCCAGCTCATGGCGCAGCAGCACCAGCGTGCCCTGCATCTCCGGCAGGGCCTCCACGCGCTCGACGGTGTAGCGGCCCAGGCGGTCGCCGGGGGCGGGCAGGGGCGGACGGGTTGTGACGGTCATGGGGAGAAGTCTAGCGCCGGGGCCGGGAGGAGCACGCCGCATCCGCGCGGGGTACGCTGAGCCATGACCGACCTCCTGATCCTGCTGGGGCTGATTGGCGTTCCGGCCGCGCTGACGCTGGGGTTCTGGCGCCTGCGCTCCAGCCTGGAGCACGGCACCGGACGGGTGGACCCGCTCACCGGAGCGCTGTTTTTTGGGGCCGTGGAGCGGGGGACCGAGGGGCTGAAGACGGGAGAGGCGCAGGCCAGCCGGGGCCGCGAAAACTGACCCTCCACCCCGACCCTCCTCATGCGGGGCCGCTACACTTCCGCCATGCGACAACTCTCCTCCGCGTGCGTGCTGCTGCTCGGCACCCTGGTGCTGGGGGCGTGCGGCGACACGCTGCCGACCGGGTCGGGCGCGACGGGCCTGCGCGACGCCCTGAACTTCACGACGAACAGCCTGCCGGTGGCCTACGCGGGCGAGCGCTATGAGGCCCCCCTGACCGTCGCGGGCGGCGCGGGGCCGTACACGGTGCGCCTCGCCTCGGGCACGCTGCCTCCCGGCGTGACCCTCAGCGGCCAGCGGCTCACGGGCACCCCCACCAAGACGGGGGCCTACACCTTCACGCTGGAAACCGCCGACGCCAACCTCAGCTCCAAGGTGCGCGAGTACACCCTCAACGTGAACGAGCTGCCCGCGCTGGCGGTCAGGCCCCAGCTTCCCACGGGCGAGTTACGCGGCGAGACGCGCATCCCGCTGAACATCACCGCCCCGCGCACCGTCCGCGCCGCCCGCGTGACCTGGGAACTGCCCGAGGGCGTGACGGTCACCCGCGTGCAGCCTGCCGACGCCGCCGGGGTGCTGTTCTGGAAGGTCACAGGCCGCACCCTGACGGTAGACCTGGGCTTCAAGAGCGTGCCCGCCAACGGCACCCGCGTCGCTCTGGTGGCACTGAAGCCGGAAAAGGTCGTCAAGCTGGACACCACCCGCTTCGCGTTCGAGGCGCGGGACGGGACCGGGAAGCTGCTGGCCGAGCAGAAGCTGCCTGCGCCGCCTGCCCCCGCGCCGACGGCGGCTCCGGCCCCAGCCACTGCCCCAGCGACGAGCGGCACGAGCACGACGGCTCCAGCGTCGTCCACGACCCCACCCCCCGCGCCCGCAGCGAAGCCGGCAACAACCACGCCGAACCCCACAACGCCTGCCGCACCCTCCACCCCTAACCCCACTCCCCCGGCCACACCCGGCAGCGGGGGCGGGCAGTGAAGCGGGCGTTGACGCTGCTGGCCGCGCTGACACTGGGGACGGTACCGCTCGCGGCGCAAGCGACGACGGCACCGACCCTCACCCTGACCCAGCAGGCACGGAAAGCGGCGATTATCGTGCGGGCCACGCTGGGCACCTCCACCCGCGTCACTGAGGGCGACGTGACCTGGGTGGTCTATCCCCTCACCGTGGGCGAAGCCGTGGTGGGCGACCCCGCGACCCTGCCGCAGCGGGAGGGCAAGCCCGCGCTGTACCTGCTCGCGGGCTTGGAAGGCGTGCCGGAACTCCGCGCCGGACAGGAGGGCTTCTTCCTGCTCTACGGTGGGCGGCTCGACAGTCCGCTGGTGGGCTTCTCGCAGGGCTTCTACCCCATCGTCAATGGGCAGGTCACGCGGCCGGGGGCCACAGCGGCCGACACCGCTTCCACGGGGACCGGCACAGTGACGGCCACAACGCCCGCTGCGGCGACGGGAACGGCGACCACACCCGCAACCCCGGCAACCACCGGGACAGCAGGAACTCCTCCGACCGCGACGACGCCGACCACATCTGGGACAACGACGCCCACGGCTCCGTCGGCTACCGGAACGACCGGGACCACGACCACGGGAGCGGCGGGGACAACTTCCACTGCCGCGACGCCTCCAACAACTCCTCCAGCCACCCCCAGTACCCCCGCGACAACAACCCCAGCCGCAACGACCCCAACCACACCCGCTGACTCGAACGCCTTTCCCACCGACCCGGCCGCCTTCCGGGACGCGCTGCGGGCGGCGCGGGGGGGCCAGTGATGCGGCGCGTTTCCCTGCTGGCCCTCGCGCTGCTGGCGGGCACAGCGAGCGCGGCGAGCGTGAAGCTGCGGCCCCAGGGCGCGGACCTGACCCGCGCGGTGGAGGCAGCGCTGGCGGCGATCAGCACGCCGGAAAACCCCGTCACGCTGGACACCAGCGGTGGCCCGGTGCTGGTGCTGGGGGGCACGGTGCCCTTCAACCCCGACGTAGCCGCCCGCACCCTGACCGTGGGGGGCGAGCGCCGCATCGAGTTCAACCCGCAGGGACCCCTCCCGCTGGCGGAGGTGCTGCGAACGGAGCTGGCGCGCGAACTGGGACTGCGCGAGTGGACGTCCGCTGCCGCCCGTGTGCGCCTCAGCGGAGCGGACCTCAACGGCGACGGCACCATCGACCTGACCGACCTCGCCCTGCTGATGAACAACTACGGCAAGACGGGGAGTCTCTCCGGCGACCTCAACGGCGACCGCAAGGTGGACGACGCGGACGTGCGGCTGTTCTCGGCGCAGTACAAGTTCTAGCCCTCAGTTCTCCGCCGTCAGCCTTCAGTTTTTCCTGCTGATGGCTGACGCTCTCTCCCCTGCTACCCTGCCCCCATGACAGGCGAAGAGCGCGACACCATCGACCTTCAGGACTTCCTGAAGCTGCGCGGCATGGTCGAGACCGGCGGCGAGGCCAAGTTCCGGGTGCAGGGCGGCGAGGTGCGGGTCAACGGGGAGATCGAGACGCGGCGGCGCAAGAAGCTGCGGCGGGGCGACGTGGTGGAGTACGCGGGCGAGCGCGTGCGGGTGGACTGGTGACGGGAGACGCGGCCTGGGCAGAGGCCCTGCTCGACTTCCGCCGCCGCAAGGACGCCCACTTCGCGTCGGGCAAGGGGCCGATCCCGGCGGAGGCGCTGGCCGACTTTCATGGCCTGAGCTACTTCGCCCCCGACCCGGAATGGGCTTTCGTGCTGCCTGTCGAGCCGGGCGACGGGAGCGAGGTCACCCTGGCGACGAACACGGGCGAAGCCCGCCCGATGGCCCGCTTCGGGGAA
This sequence comes from Deinococcus terrestris, assembly GCF_009377345.1. Taxonomy (NCBI): domain Bacteria; kingdom Thermotogati; phylum Deinococcota; class Deinococci; order Deinococcales; family Deinococcaceae; genus Deinococcus; species Deinococcus terrestris. The sequence continues at coordinate 1,201,396 of NZ_WBSL01000001.1, forward strand.
GTAACACTGCCACTCCCGGACGGCTCCCACCGCCTCACCCTCTTCGCGCCCCCCGGCGACGAGGCCCCCGCGCGGGTCTTTGTGCCTTTCCGTGACGGCACCAGTGGGCAGGACACCTACGGCGCCGGGCGCTACCTCGACGCGCCGCTGGCCCGCACGCCGGAGGGGTTGCGGGTGAGCCTCGATTTCAACCTCGCTTACCACCCCTACTGCGCCTACGGGGACGGGTGGACGTGCCCCCTGCCGCCGCGTGAGCACTGGCTGTCCGTACCGGTGCGGGCAGGCGAGCGACTGCCGGACCCCGAGCAGCCTTAACTCAGGACCCGTCGCCCCCAGCCTCTGGCCCACCCACCAGCCCCGGCGCAGGCCACAGCCGCAGGTTGGCGGGTCCGGCCACGTCACGCAGGTCCACCGGGCCATATGCGCGGGAGTCCAGACTTTCCCCGATCAGGCGGTTGTCTCCCAGTACCCAGACCTTGCCGGGGGGCACCCGCACGGGCGGCTGGTCGCTCAACACGCCGTCGTTGACATAGCTCTCGGCGAGCACGCGGCCATTCACGACGACCTGTCCGTCGCGGATTTCGACCGTCTCGCCGGGGAGCGCGATCAAACGTTTGACGTTGTAGGGGCGGTAGCGCAGCCCCAGACGGGTGTCGTAGCTGTAGGGGCTGTCGGCGGGGGCCTTGAAAATCAGCAGGTCGCCGCGCTGCGGGTAGGCGGTGGGCAGGCCCCACGCTCTCAGCCAGCGCGGGTATTTGAGTAGCAGCAGCAGGTCGCGGTTATGCAGAGTCGGCTCCATCGAGTTGCCGTCCACCCGCGCCAGGGTCGCCCCGAAGGTGGTCGCCAGCCACACCGGGAGCAGCGCCCCCAGAATCCAGACCCGCCAGACCTCGCGCCAGCCGCCGGAGACTCGCGGGGAAGGTGAAGGCGGCGTCACGCGGGGCATGCTAGAGCATTTGCACCGGAGCGCCGCCGCCTTCACCCGCGCTTCAGAATCTGGCAGGGGGACTGGGGCGGGGGCTAGGCTGGGACGCATGACCGCTCAGGAACTCATCGTCGAGAAATACCACGAGGGCCAGGGCACCCCCGCCCAGGCGGGCAAGATGGTCCGGGTCCACTACACCGGCACGCTGGAAAACGGCCAGAAGTTCGACTCCAGCCGCGACCGTGGCGAGCCCATTGAGTTCCCGCTGGGCGTGGGCTACGTCATTCCCGGCTGGGACCAAGGCATCGCGGGACTGCGCGTGGGGGACAAGGCCCGGCTGACCATCCCCGGCCACCTTGCCTACGGAGCGGCAGGCGTTCCCGGCGTGATTCCGCCGAACGCCACCCTGATCTTCGACGTGGAACTGGTGGACGTGCGCTAAAAGGGAGCGGCCAGCTTCCAGTCGCCAGCGAGAAGGGCGCCCCGCATGTGAGCTGCGGGGCGCCTCTCAGTTGGAGGGGTAAGCGACCCCTCGAACCCTTACTCCTCGTCCAGCGTGTCGCCCATCGAACCGATAGGATCGCCGTCCTCGATCTTCATGTTCCCCTGCTCGTCGAGGCCGCCCGTGCCCTCGTAACCGAGGTCGGTGGTGCCGGGGCTGTCCTGCACCACGCTGGCCTGCTGCGGCGTAGGAAAGGTGGACTCGGTGGGGCTCTCCGAGTCGGTGCTGCGCTGCTCCTGGGGGGCGTCGTTCTGCTCGTCGCTGCGGCGTCCGGTCATGGGGGCACGCTAGGCCGGGGCGCGGGCGGGTGCGTGTGCCGGGCGTGAAGCGGGGTTCACGGGGCTACAATCGCTCCACCCATGTCCAGATTGCTTGCCCTGCTAACCGCCGCGCTGGCCGCCGCTCCAGCGTTGGCGCAGACCCCGGCTTCCGCGCCCGCGCCCCTCCCTCTGCTGGCCCAGGCGACCACCTCCACCGCCCAGCCTATCCCCGCGAATGTCCTGCGCGTGCGCTACGTGCGGCCCGACGGCCAGTACGCGGGCTGGGGCCTCCACGCCTGGGAGGACACCACGGCGGCGGTGGAGTGGAGCAAGCCCCTCCCCCCGACCGGGCAGGACGCGGGCGGCGTGTACTGGGACCTGCCCCTCAAGCCGGGCGCCCAGAAGGTCGGCCTGATCGTCCACAAGGGCGACACCAAGGACCCCGGCGCCGACCAGTTCGCCGACCTTACGAAGGGCCGTGAGGTGCTGATCCAGAGCGGCAAGGCGGACCTGGCCTACGTCTCGCAGGAGGCGCCCGTGCCCGCTGGAACCGCCCGCATCAACTACTTCCGCCCCGACGGCAACTACGCGGGCTGGGGCCTCCACGTCTGGGAGGGTGCGAAGACGCCGACCGAGTGGACCACACCGCTCCCGCAGACCGGCACCAACTCCTTCGGCGTGTACTGGGACGTGCCCGTGAAAGACGGCTGGCAGAAACTAAATTTCATCGTACATAAGGGCGACGAGAAGGACCCCGGCCCCGACCAGAGCCTCGCGCAGACGGCGGGGAATCAGGCCTGGGTCGTCAGCGGCAAGGCAGAGGTGTTCACCACCCGCCCCGACACCAGCGTGCGGCAGGTGGGCGACCTGCAAAAGCAGCAGGCGATCATGGTGGGAGCCGATCTGGTGGCCGTGAAGCCCGAGCTAGTGCAGCCCGGCGCCTTCCTGACCCTGCACACGTCGCCCACCGCCGCCCTGAAGCTCACCCCGGCGGGCGTGGAGGGCGGCGACACGCTGACCCTGCTGCCCGTTGAAGGCGGGCTGACCCCGGCGCTGCAGGCACAGGTGCCTCACCTCGCGGGGTATGCCCTGCTGCGCGTGCGCGAGGAGGACCGCGCCCGAATCGGCACCGCCCTGCGCGGCCAGCTTGCCGTGAGCAGCGCCCTACCCGACGGCACGCTGCTGGGCGCGACCGGCGTGCAACCCGCCCGTGCGCTGGACGCCCTGTACGCCTATGACGGTCCCCTGGGCGTGACCTGGGCCGCTGGCCGCCCCACCCTGCGCCTGTGGGCTCCGACGGCGCAGGACGTGAAGCTGCGCCTCTGGGGCGCGGACGGCAGCGGCGAGCGCACCGTCGCCCTGACCCGCGACGCGCGGGGCGTCTGGAGTGTGGCGGGCGAGCCGGGCTGGAAGGGCCTGGGCTACCGCTACGAGGTCCGCGTCTTCGCGCCCAGCACGGGGAAGGTGGAAACCAACCTCGTGACCGACCCCTACGCGGTGGCGCTGAGCCTGAACTCCACGCGGGGCATTATCGCGGACCTGAACGACGCGGCCATGAAGCCGAAAGGCTGGGACACCCTCAAGAAGCCCGAGCTGGCGAGTGTGTCCGACCTCAGCCTGTATGAACTGCACGTGCGCGACTTCAGCGTGCTGGACCAGACGGTGCCTGCCGCGCAGCGCGGAACGTACCTCGCCTTCACCCAGAACGGCAGCGCGGGCATGAAGCACCTCAAGTCGCTGGCGGACGCAGGGCTGGGGGCCGTCCACCTCCTGCCCACCTTCGACATCGCCACAATCAACGAGAACAAGGCGGAGTGGAAGGCTCCGAATCCCGCCGACCTCGCCAAGTTGCCCGCCAACAGCGACGAGCAACAGAAGCGCGTGAGCGCCACCCGTGACGCCGACGGCTTCAACTGGGGTTACGACCCCTACCACTACACGGTGCCGGAGGGGAGCTACGCGGTGAACCCGGCGCAGCGCACGCTAGAATACCGCCAGATGGTCGCGGCGCTGAACGGGGCTGGGCTGCGCGTCGTGCAGGACGTGGTGTACAACCACACCAACGCGGCGGGGCAGGCCGAGCGCAGCGTGCTGGACAGGATCGTGCCGGGGTACTACCACCGCCTCAACCTCGACGGCGCGGTGGAGACGAGTACCTGCTGCGCGAACACCGCCTCCGAGCACCGGATGATGGAAAAGCTGACCATCGACTCGCTGCTGACCTGGGCGCGGCAGTACAAGGTGGACGGCTTCCGCTTCGACCTGATGGGCCACCACATGCTGGTCAACATGCAGAACGTGCGCCGGGCGCTCGACGGGCTGACCGTACAGAAAGACGGCGTGGACGGCAAGAAGATTTACGTCTACGGCGAGGGCTGGGACTTCGGGGAGGTCGAGAAGAACCGGCGGGGCGTGAACGCCACCCAGCTCAACCTCTACGGGCAGGGCATCGGCACCTTCAACGACCGCATCCGGGACGCGGTGCGGGGCGGGAACCCCTTCGGCGGGTTGCAGGACCAGGGCTTCGCCACCGGGCTGGCGACCCTGCCCAACGGCCTGCCGCAGAACACCGACCGGGCGCGGGCGCTCGCGCTTTCCGACCTCGTGCGCATCGGGCTGACCGGGAATCTGCGCGACTACCGCCTGACGAATGCGGTGGGCGTGGCGGTCACGGGCAGGGAGCTCTCCTATAACGGGGCGCCCGCCGGGTACGCCGCCAGCCCCCGCGAGACGATCAACTACGCCTCGGCGCACGACAACCAGACCCTCTGGGACGCCGTGCTGCTCAAGGCGCCGCGCACGGCGACCACCGCCCAGCGCGTCCGGATGAACAACCTCGCCATGAGCGTGGTCGGGCTGGGGCAGGGCATCCCCTTCTTTCACGCGGGTGAGGAACGGCTGCGCTCCAAGAGCTTCGACGGCGACTCGTACAACAGCGGCGACTGGTTCAACGCCATCGACTGGACGGGCCGCGACAACGGCTTTGGCCGGGGCCTCCCGCCCGCCGAGAAGAACGAGGGCAACTGGCCTCTGTACCGCCCCCTTCTGGCCGACGCGACCATACGGGTGACCCCGGCCGACGCCACCCGTGCCACCGACCACTTCCGCGAGACGCTCCAGATTCGCGCCAGCTCCAAACTGTTCCGGCTGGAGACGGGGGCGCAGGTGTCTCAGGCGCTGACCTTCCTGAATACCGGGCCGAACCAGACGCCCGGCGTGATCGTCATGAAGCTCAGCGGGCAGCCCGGCCAGGGCCAGCCGTACCGGGACATCGTGGTGGTATTCAACGGGAGCGGACAGGCCGTGAACTTCACCCACGCCAGCCTGCGGAACCTGCGGCTTGACCTGCATCCGGTCCTCGCCAAGTCCACCGACCCCATCGTGCGCGGCGCGAAAGCGGCGAATGGCACGCTGAACGTGCCCGCGCTGACGACGGCGGTGTTTGTCGGGAAGTAACCCCAGCCCCGTAGCGGCCTGTCCCCGGTTGGGAGCGGGCCGCTTCTCTTTAAGCCTAGACTCGCCCCATGCCCACTCCCCTGCCCGTGATTCTGGATGGCGACCCCGGCCTCGACGACGCCATTGCTTGGCTGCTCGCGTTCGCCAGCCCGGAGGAACTGGACATCCTCGCCCTCACGACCGTTCACGGCAACGTGGGGCTGGACCGGACCACCCGCAACGCCGGGGTGACGCTGGCGCTGGCGGGGGCCGACGTGCCGGTGTACGCCGGGGCCGACCGACCGTTGCTGCGCGACCCGGTGACGGCGGCCAATGTCCACGGCGAGATGGGCCTGCCCGCCGCCGACCTGCCGGAGCCGTCACGGGGGCCAGAGGCGGAGCACGCGGTCCACTTCATCGTGCGGACGGTGCGCGAACGGCCCAGCGAGATCACGCTGGTCGCCACGGGACCGCTGACGAACGTGGCGCTCGCCTTCCGGCTGGCCCCCGACCTGCCGGGCCTGCTGCGCGAGGTCGTCTGGATGGGCGGCAGCACCGGCGAGGGCAACCGCACGCCCTCCGCCGAGTTCAACGCGCTGGCTGACCCCCACGCGGCGCAGATCGTGCTGACCTCCGGGGCGCAGGTGCGGATGTTTGGCCTGAACGTGACCATGCAGGCGGTCGCCACGCCCGAGCGGGTAGAGCGGCTGCGCGGGCTGGGGAACCGGGCGGGCCGGGTCAGCGCCGAACTGCTTACCTTCTATGCAGGCATCTACCGCGAACGCTACGGCCTGAGCGGTGGGGCGCTCCACGACCCTCTGGCGGTGGCCGCCGTGATTCGCCCGGAACTGTGCCGGATGAAGGCCATGAATGTGCAGGTGGAAACGCACGAGGGGCTGAACTTCGGCCGGACCGTCTGCGACCTTTACGGGGTGACGGAGAAGCCCGCGAATGTGGAGGTGGCGGTAGAGGTGGACGACAGGGCCTTTTTTGAGCTGCTGCTGGAGCGGGTGGGACGGTTGGGGTAGAGGAGTTGGGATCAGGGCTGCCAGTGTCAGGAACGGCGAGCGTGACTTTCCACCCCCTCCCCCAGCCCTCTCCTTTGGAGCTGTGCCAGTCCCCCACAAGAAGGGAGGGAGAAAAGCAGCACACCCAGCGGCAGCAACCTCCCGCACATCGGGCACCGCAAGGGAAGGGGAAGCAGAGGCTGGAGCCTTCTGAACAACGGGCACAGCGGACGCCGCACAGGAGCGGGCGAGCGGCTCCCGCACCGCCTTCACCACGGCGGCTCGCGCAGCGAGACGGTGGCCGCGACGAGGCCGCACCGAAATCCAACATTCCGGCAGAAGACAGCGCCCACCCGCGCCGCCCGTGTGTCCCTGCCTAGCGCAGCGTGGCTCCCCTCCACCCAGGACCAGACGCGCTGAATGAGTGAGCGGCAACGCGCGGGCCGCCCCGCGCGGCAGAGACGTTGCCCCCTGTGGGGGGAGGGGCTGGGGGTGGGGGCAAGCCGAATCAAGACAGCCTGCCCACCACTCCCCCCACCTCATCCTCCCCCATCGCCTCGAACCGCCCCCGAAACAACCAGTACGTCTCATCCGCAATGTGCAGCGCCCCCACCCCCTCATTCCGCGACCGCACCCGCCGCAACGCCTCCTCGTCGGGCACGGTCAGGACGTGGAAGGTCAGCGGCACGCCCAACCCGGCCGCCCTCGCCCGCAGCGCGTCCCGACTCGCCCGCGTCCAGAAGCCGTGATCCAGAATGACGGGCACGCCCAGTTCCAGCGCCCGCACCCACTGCGTTTCCATCAGCTCCATGACCCGCGAGTGGTAGACTGGGAAGAGCCCCTCGGGCGGGTCCTGGCCGTACAGGGCGACCATCCATTCGTCGCTCGTGAAGCGCATCCCCGGCAACTCGCGCTCCAGCCGCCGCGCGAACGTCGTCTTGCCGCTGCCGATAAAGCCGTGAAGGGCGTGAATGTGCGGCTCAGGCATTGCCGCCTACCCGCAGCGGCACCCGCTCGCCCCCCGGCAAGCGGTAGGCGGTGAGGAGCTGGGCGGGCAGGTCCGCGATCACGTAGGGCACCGGGTAGGCGGCCAGCCGGGTATCGGTGTCGCTGGGCCACGCCGGGCCGCGCGGGTGGCTGTGGTACAGGGCGACGAGCGTCTGCCCGCCGAGCTGCATCGCACGCAGCGCCTTGAGCAGGTGGCCGGGATCGGCGAGGTAGGTCCGCTCGGGGTCGGGGGCGATGTTGGGGAGGGGGTAGAGGGCGGCGGCATGCGTGGCCTCGCCCTGCGCGTGCCCGCCGAGCGCCCCCACACACTCGCGCGGGGCCTCGCGGCGGGCGTGCGCCCACAGCGCGTCCGCGAGAGCGGGAGGCAGGATCAGGGTCACCCCGGCATTATCCATGCCGCGCCTGACCCATGCCCCATCACGCCCCCGTCACAGGTGAGCGGAGCAAAAAGCGGCGCTGGGCGCGGGCGGCGGGCGCCGGGGGTGGGCTACACTGCGGGCTATGGCGAAGGCTCGTGCAAAAACGGCTCCTCCCCCCAGTCGGTTTGACGGGGAGGCGCTGGGTCTGGTGCTGTTCGCACTGGGCATCTTCCTGGCAGTGACCCTGCTGCTGCCGCAGTTTTTCACGGGCGGCGGCATCATGGCGCAGGCGAATGAGGCCCTCACCGGCTGGCTGGGCTGGGGCGCCACGCTGCTGCCGCTGGTGCCGGTGTGTTACGGGGTGCTGGTGTTCCTGGGCCGCGACCTTTCCGGCCTGACCCGGCGGGTGCTGGGCGGCGCGGTGGTGGTGGCCGCCCTCCTCGCCCTGCACGAGGTCTTCGTGCCGGGCGCCGCTGGGGAGGGGGCCGCCGTGGTGATGGCCCCGCTCACGGGGGCACTGAGCTACGCTGCCGCCCTGCTGCCGCTGGTGGTGCTGACCCTGGGGGTGGAGATCATGCTGCGGCTGGCGCCCTTCACGCTCCTCAAGGGCTTTTTCCGGGGCGTCAGCGTGCTGCTGGGCGGCGGGGCGACCGCGGTGCAGGGGGCCATCGAGGCGCGGCAGGACGGGCGCGAGGCGGCGCGGGCACGGGGCGGCGTGCGGCAGGCGCTGGCGGCGCAGACCCGTGAGTTGGAAGCGCTACGCCGCCTCTATCCGGGTGCCCAGGCCCTGCGCGACCAGCAGGACGAGATTCGCGCGGCCACCCGCGACCTGCGCCGCCAGGACGAGGCAGGGCTCAAGGGGCTGGAGGGTGACCTGAAGGCCTGGCGCGAGGTCACTACGACCTTCGTGGGAAACGCCGCCCGCGACCTGCGGACCGAGGTGGCGGCCGAGGCCCCCGACGCGGGTGCCCAGGCCGAGGCCGCCGCGAACGAGGTCCGGGCCGGACGCCACGAACTGTGCGTGGAACTGCCGGGCACCCTGGCAAGTGGGGCGCTGGAGCGGCTGCGCCGGGGCCTCGTGACCGATCTGCAACGCCTCGCCGCCCGCGCCGGAAAGCTGGAGCGCGAACGGCAGGCGGCCGAGAAGGCCCTCGCCAAGCCCGACGCGGGGGTGCTGGCCCGTGAGCAGGCCGCGCACCGCGAGCGGGCCAAAGCCTGGCGCGACCTCGCCGAGGACTTCACCACCTGGCGGGCCCGCGAGCGGCACTACCCCGGCTGGCCCGACCTCGCGGCGGCTTTCGACCGGGCGCCCACCGAACTCGCCGCCGCCCTCGCAGAAGCGCTTGCCAGCGATCCCGGCGGCACCCTGGCCGACCAGGCGGGGTGGCGCGTGCGGCTGGAGCGGGCGCAGCAGGACGCCCTGGAACGCGCGGCGGCGATGGCGGTGGGGGCGGTGCCGCTCAGCCAGACCGCCCCCACCCGCCCGGACGCCGAGGAGACGGCGGCGGTCGCCCCCACCCTGGACTTCGACTTCACCCAGCCCAAGGCCGAGGAGGACACGGTGGACGAGCCTGCCTCTCCCCTCCCCTCCCCCCCGGCGGCTGACCCCACGACCACGGTCCTCGCCGCCGTGCCGCCCGAACCCGACGTGCTGCTGGGCACCGGGACCGACGGGGTGCGGGCCGCGCCTCCCCGCCCGGCTCTGCACCCCCAGCCCGAGGCCAAAGCCGCTGCCCCCTGGGAGAGCGCCGAACCCGAGCGCCGCCGCCCGACCCAGGGGGCGACCGACATCGCGCTGCCGGGCTATGACCTGCTCGACCCGATCCCGGCGGGCACGGTGAACCCGGCCGCCCTGCAGGTCGCCGCCCAGCAGCGGGCCGCCGTGATCGACCAGACGCTGCGGCACTTCGGCCTCCAGGCCCGCGTGGTGGATTTCGCGCGGGGGCCGACCGTCACCCGCTACGAGATTGAACCCGCGCCCGGCGAGAAGATCAGCCGCATCGCCTCGCTCTCCAATGACCTCGCCCGGGCGCTGGCGGTCGGCGGCGTGCGCGTCGAGGCCCCGGTGCCCGGCAAGAGCGTGATCGGCCTGGAAGTACCCAACCTCGAGCGCGAGCCGGTCACCTTCCATCAGGCGGCGGCCGCACCCACCTTCCGGGGCACCCGCGCGAAGTTGCCCATTATCCTGGGCAAGAGCATCGACGGCGAGCTGATGGTCGGGGACCTCGCCAAGATGCCGCACCTCCTGATCGCGGGCTCGACGGGCTCGGGCAAGTCGGTGTGCGTGAACACGCTGATCACCAGCCTGCTCTATCGCTACCTGCCCACCGAACTGCGCTTCCTGATGGTGGACCCCAAGATGGTCGAACTCACGCCCTACGACGGAATTCCGCACCTTGTCCGGCCAGTGGTCACCAACCCGATGGACGCGGCAGGCGTGCTGCTCGGCGCGGTCGCCCACATGGAGCGGCGTTACAAGATGATGAGTCAGGTCGGGGCGAAGAACCTCGAGCAGTACAACGCCAAGATGCGGCAGGTGGGCGAGACGGAGCTGCCGCACCTCGTCATCATCATCGACGAGCTGGCCGACCTGATGATCACCTCGCCCAAGGAGGTCGAGTCGGCGATCATGCGCCTCGCGCAGATGGCCCGCGCGACCGGGATGCACCTCGTCCTCGCCACCCAGCGGCCCAGCGTGGACATCCTGACCAGCCTGATCAAGGTGAACGTGCCCGCCCGCATCGCCTTTGCCGTGAGCAGCAGCCACGACTCGCGCACCATTCTCGACTCGGTGGGCGCCGAGCGCCTGACCGGGATGGGCGACATGCTGTTCTACCAGCCGGGCCTGATCAAGCCCGTGCGGTTGCAGGGGCCGTACATCTCGGAGGTCGAGTCGGCCCGCGTCGCCGACGAGCTGCGGCGGCAGGTCTTCGAGGACGCCTTCGTGGAGGCTTACGGCTCCGACTTCGAGGGCGCTCCGGAAGCCAGCGGCCCCGGCCCGGATAAGGCCAACATGGACTTTTCCGACCCGCTGCTGCGCCAGGCGGCCCTGATCTGCATCGAGGAGGGGCAGGGCAGCGTGTCCCGCCTCCAACGCCGCCTCTCGGTGGGCCACGCCCGCGCAGGCAAGCTGATGGACATGCTCGAAGCGATGGGGATCGTCTCCAAGCACCAGGGCAGCAAGCCGCGCGACGTGCTCATCACGGAGGCCGACCTGCCGGAGTACTTCGGTCGCTGATTCTGTAACTAAGTGAGCTTCCGATGAGAAAGCGGCCAATCCCGGCCGTTTTTTCTTTTAGGAGATGTGGGGGAAAGGTTACCGAAGTTGCGTTTCGAGGCAGCGTGTAGAACATTGGGGAGCGGACCAGCCTTTCCAAATTCTCTTTTCGAGGTGATGTCATGAAGAAGCAGACCAGCCTGCTCACGCTCAGCCTGATGCTCGCGACCCCCGCGCTTGCCGGTGGGGCCGGTGCGCCCGCTGCCCAGAACCCCGCGACCTGCCGCAACATCGCGCAGATCGTCTCCAGCGACCCGCAGTTCAGCACCCTGCTGACGGCCGTCGAGGCCGCCGGGCTGACCGAGACCCTCTCGAGCGGGCAGTTCACGGTCTTCGCGCCCACCAACGCGGCCTTTGCCAAGCTGCCCAGCGACCAGCTCGCCATGATCCTCAACGACGAGGAGATGCTGCGCAGCGTGCTGCTGTACCACGTCGTGCCCGGCAAGGTCGCCTCGGCCCAGGTCCGCAGCCTGACGAGCGCCCGCACCGCGCAGGGCGCCACTGTGAACGTGCGCGTGATGAACGGCCGCGTCATGATCAACAACGCCGCCGTGACCCGTGCCGACGTGGCCGCCTGCAACGGCGTGATTCACGTGATCGACACCGTGCTGGTGCCGCCCGTCGCCCCCGCCGCGGCGACCCCCGCTCCCGCTGCCCCGGTCGTGAGCACGCCCGCTCCCGCCGCGCCCGTGACGACCGCCCCGGCGGTCACGGCGCCCGCGGCCTTCGACATCCGCAGCATCCCCGCCGTGCCGCTGACCGGGGCGACCACGACCACCACGACGACCACCACGGAAACCACCACCACCGCGACGACGACCACGGAAACGGCGACCACCGAGACCGCAGCCGAGTCGACCGAGACGGCGGCGGAAACCACCACCGAGACGGCCACCGAGGTCACGGTCGCCACGAACACCCTGTATGACGTGATCGTGGCCGACGACCGCTTCACGACGCTGCTCGACCTGCTCAGCGACGCGGGGCTGACCGAGACGCTGACCACCGGCGAGTTCACCGTCTTCGCGCCCACCAACGAGGCCTTCGCGGCCCTCGACGAGGCGACCCTGGCCAATCTCGCCGCCAACCCCGACGTGCTGCGGCAGGTGCTGCTGTACCACGTGGTGCAGGGCCGCCTGACGGCCGAGCAGCTTGCCAGCAGCACCAGCCTGACCTCGGTGCAGGGCGGTGCGCTGTCCCTGGGCCAGAGCGGGACCTCGCGGACGGTCAATGCCTCCCCGATCGCCGAGACCTTCGCCACCGCCAGCAACGGCACCATCTTCGTGATCAATCAGGTGCTGCTGCCCCCCGGCCTGACCATCCCCGCAGCCGAGGCCGTCGAGGAAGCGCCTGCCACGGCCGAGACGACCGCCACCACCACCGAGACGGCCCCAGCTACTGCGGCTCTGGCGACCACGGCGACGGCCCCGGCCACCACGACCACCACCGCCACGGCGACCGTCACCCCCGCGGCGGGGAGCCTCGCGGCCTTCGTCACGACCGATCCCCGCTTCAGCATCCTCGCGGAGCTGGTGCAGGCGGCGGGGCTGGCCGAGACGCTGGGCGGCGGCGAGTTCACCCTCTTCGCGCCCACGAACGACGCCTTTAACGCCGTGCCTGCCGCCACCCTGACGGCGCTGCGTGCGGACCCCGCCCGCCTGCGGCAGATCCTGCTGTACCACGTGGTCCCCGGCCGCGTGACGGCGACGGCACTGGCCGAGAGCCCCAACCTCACCACGGCGGCGGGCACGCCGGTCGCGCTGACCCGCCCCAGCGGCAGCACGGGGACCCGGATCGGGGCCGCGACCATCCAGGGCGAGGGGATCGCCACCTCCAACGGCACCGTGTACATCATCGACACCGTGCTGATTCCCGCCGGGCAGTAAGCTCACCCGCCCGTTCCGAAGCCGCCCGCCCCGTGCGGGCGGTTTCGCGTGGGCATGGATCAGGCGGGCCGCGCTACACTCGCGCCCGTGACGAGGCGGCGCAGGAAAAGAGGAGCGGCGGTGCTGGCACTGCTGGGGCTGGCCGGAACGTGGGCCGCCGCCCGCCCGGTGGCGGTGGGCGGCGCGGTGCAGGCGGCGGCGGTGGAGACGCGGACCCTGCCGGGGGGGGGCGAGGCCCTGGCCGTCTGGACGCTGCCCCGGTTGGGCGTGGCGGTGCGCAACGATCCGCAGGACGTGCGCCTGCGCTACGGCGAGCGTGAGTTACGCCACGCGCCGGGGACAGGCTGGCGGGCGGTGGGCTTCACGCTGCCGGGGGGGACGGGGCTGGCCGCGCCGCAGGCCATGGGTCCCAGCCTCTACGTCCCCCTCGCTGCCCTGCGACTGTTGGGAGTGCCGGTGACAGCGGACACGCCCAGCCTCCTCGGGTTCGCTGCCCCCGCCACTGTGCCGGAGGAGACGCTGCCGCCCTCCCCTGACTTGCCTGCCGCCGACCCTGCCCCCGTCCCGCTTGCCCTGCCTCCACTCGCGAACCTCGACACGGTGCGGGTGGGGCGCTCGGTGTACCGCACGGTAGAGGTGCAGCGGGTGGTCTTGGAACTCAGCGCAGCCGCCCCCCACAGCGTGGTGCGCGAGTCGGGCGGCCTGAGCGTGGTCCTGCCGCGCGTAACGGGCAGCGCCTCGCAAACGGCCCTGCGGAGCGGCGACCTGCTGCGGGTGGACCCCGCCGGGGACGGGGTGCAGGTTCACCTGCAAACGGGTGGGGGTACCAGCGAGATTTTTACCCTGGAGGACCCCTACCGGGTCGTGATCGACACGACCACCCACCTCGACGCCCGCGTGCCGCCTCCCATCAACCCGGAGGCGCTGCCAGAGGGCGTGACCTACCGCACGCGCGGCGGCGGGCTGCACCTGCTGAGCTTCGACCCGGCCCGGTTTCAGCCCCGCGTGGTGACGGCCCCGGTGGGCGCGGCGCGGGACGTGGCCGCGCTCGTGAAGGCGGCGGGGGGCGTGGCAGGCGTGAACGGCGGCTATTTCGATCCCGCAAGCAGCCTGCCGGTGGACCTCGTGGCGGTGGGCGGCCTGCTCACGGCGGGCAGCCTGGAGAAGCGGGCGGCGGTGGGCTTTACCCCGCAGGGCACACCCCTCTTCGGCTATCCCCGTCCCCGCTACGTGGTAGGCGGCGACTTCGGGAGCCTCACGGTGAACGGGGTGGGCGCGAAGGCGCGGCCCACCCTGCTGACGGCCTTCGTGGGGGACGGCGCGACACGGGTGGGGGCCGAGGGCCTGACGACCCTCTGGGCCGAGGGGGGCCGAGTCAGCCGTGCCGCTTCGGGGCCGGTCGTGCCGCCGCGTGGGGTGCTGGCGCTGACCTTCGACCCGGCCCGCTTTCCCGCGCTGCCGCGCACGCCGGGCACCCGGCTCACGGTGTCAGTGAACTGGCAGGCGACCGACGCCCCCTGGGAGCGGGCGCAGGACGCGCTGGCCGCCGGGCCGCTGCTGGTGCAGGGCGGGCGGGTGGTCCTCGACCCGAAGCGCGAGGCCTTCGACACGGGCGCGAGCATCTGGCGGGCCACCCGGCAGGTCGCCTTCGGGGTGCTGGAGGGCCAACCCACCGTCGCCTACCTGGAGCACGGCACGCCGGAAACGTTCGCGGCGGCTCTGGCGGGAGCAGGCGTGCGGGACGCGGTGCGGCTGGACAGCGGGTCGAGCGCGACGGCCTTCGTGACGGGCGGGTACGCGGGGCTGGGAGGCTACCTCAATACGGTCTGGAGTCGGCCGGTGCCCAACGCGATCGTGTTCGTCCCGAAGGTGACCGGGGCGCGGAAATAAGATCTAGCTAGGCGCCCACCCGCAGCCGCTCCAGCAGCCGCACATACGCCTCGGCGGTCACCCGCACGTCCCCGAGAGAGCGGTGCCGCCCGCCAGGGGCGAACTCTAGCCCCAGCCGCTCGGCGAGGAGGTCGAGGCGGTGCGAGCGCTCGCCGGGAAAGGCGCGGCGCGAGAGCTGCATGGTGCAGTGCTCGGCGCGGGGTGCCCAGCGCAGGCCGTGCCGCCCGGTGGCCGCCCGCAGGAAGCCCCCGTCGAAGCCGATATTGTGCGCGACCACCGCCGAGTCGCCCACGAAGTCCAGAAAGGCGGGCAACACGTCGCGCAACTCCGGCGCCCCGCGCACCATCGCGTCGCTGATGCCGTGAACCTGCTGCGCCCGCCAGGGAATCCGCAGGGGATCGCCCAGGCTGTTGACCGGGCGCACCAGCGTCTCGAAGCGCTCGTCCTCCACGACGCGTCCGTCGCGCACCCGCATGGCCCCGATCTCCACGATGGCGTCGCGCTCGGGCGAGAACCCGGTGGTTTCCAGATCGAAGACGACGACGTTCACGCCCCCAGGGTAGCGCGGCAGGACGGGGGCGGGGTCACTCCTCCGTGGCGATCATGTCTGACTGCACGCCCGCCGCCTGGGCCGCCATCAGCGCGGCGAGCGCCTCCTCCTTGCCCTTGGCCTCGACCTCGATCCAGGGCACGTCGCGGTAGGCACTCGGGAAGTCGGTGATCAGGTGGCTGTGGCGGCGGTCCTGCGGGCTGTCGATGCCGTTGGAGAGGTGGACGACCTGCCACTCGGGAGGCTGCCACGTCGCGCGGGCCTTGAGCACCCACTCGCGGACGCTGGGGTCCTCCTGGCTCTCCAGCTTCTCACGGACGACGTGGTGGTGGGCATCGAAGACGAGGGGCACGCCCGTCGCCTCACAGATCGGCAGCAGGTCCTGCGGGCCGTAGGCGCGTTCGTCGTTTTCCAGCCCCAGGCGCAACCGGGCGCCCTCGGGCAGGTCGGGGATGATCGCGGCGAGTTCGGCGGCGCGGCCTCCCTTGCCGCCGTGCAGCAGCAGCAGGTTCCAGGTCGAGCGCGGAAACCCGAAGCGGTCGAGCGTGTCCGCGTGGGCGGCCAGGGCACGGGCGCTGGAAGCGCGGACCTCGGGGCGGTCGGAATTGAGCACGATGAACTGCTCGGGGTGCATCAGCACGCGAATACCGGCGTCCTCGAAGGCGTACCCCGCCTCCCGCATCTGCGGGGCGAGGTGGTCGAGGACCGCCCGCCCGGTATCGTCGCCCTCCAAGTCAAACATTGGGAAAAGGCTGGAACTCAGGCGGTAGAGCCGGATGCCCCGCGCCGCACAGAAGTCGGCCGCCCGACGCACCCGCACGATGTTGTCGGCGTAGAGGTCGAGCAACTTGGCCTCGCGCTCGGCGGGGGGGAGCTTCTGGTAGTTGGTCAGGGTAACGGTCCGGAAGCGCACCTCCGGGCCGACCGTCATGCACACCAGCCCGTAGGCGGGAGTGGTCACGAGGTCCCCCGTTTAGCCGCTGCCCGACAGCGGTCGGAGCAGTATTTGACCTGCTCCCAGTCGCGCTCCCACTTCTTGCGCCAGGTGAAGGGCAACCCGCACGCCACGCAGACCTTGCTGGGCCGCTCAGAAGGCTTGCGGCCCCCGCCGAAAGTTCTGGCCCGCTCAGGCATGGCGTGCCCCTATGTTCTTCCCTTCGTCCATCACGACCCACCGCATGGAGACAGTCTGAAGGCTCGCCCGCCGCGCGACCGTGGGCATGAAGGAAATGGGTTGACGCCGGGATCAACACCCATCAAGCTAGGTGACACAAGCCTTGCGGCACAAGACTTGCCTCTGGAGGTTTCCCATGACGCCCCTGAAATCCGGCACCGTGGATCTGGTCATCCTGTCGGCCCTGCACGAGCAGCCGCGTTATGGGCTGGAACTGGCGGACCATATCGGCACCCGCAGCGGGGGCCTCTTCGAACTCTCGGAGGGCAGCCTTTACCCCGCGCTGCTGCGGCTGAGCAAGGCCGGGCTGATCGAGGGCGAGTGGCAGCCCACGCCGGGGGGCGGCAGCCCGCGCAAGGTCTACCGCCTGACGGACAGCGGGGGCCAGGAACTCGCGCGGCGGCGGGCCGAGTGGGAGCGGCTTCAGGTCGCGGTGAATGCCCTGCTGCTGCGCCGGGGGGTGCGGGCGTGAGCCGCGTCTTTTCCCGCTATGTCCACCGCGCCACCCTGGGTCTGCCCCGGCAGGAGCGCCTGGAGGCCGCCGCCGAACTCCGCACCCACCTGATGGACCGCGCCGCCCGGCTGGAGGCCGAGGGCTTCAGCCGCGAGGAGGCCGAACACCTCGCCGTCAAGGGCATGGGCGACGTGGGCGTCACCAACCGGCAACTGCTGGGGCACGTTTTTACCAACCAGGTCGCCTGGGTGGTCCTGGCCGCGCTGGTGCTGGGGGGCGGAGGCTGGTGGGTGTGGCAGAACGTGCCGCTGCCGATGTGGGGACAGGCGACGTGGCGGTGGGACAATGAGCTGACGGTACCGGACCTGACACGCCTGATGGAAGACGATTCCGCGCCGCGTTCCCCCTATCATGCTGGTGACCTGAGCCTTCCAGCACGCACGGCGTGGTTCTACATCACTGTAATTCCACGGCGAGGCGCTGGGGCTGGTGTCCTCAGCATCCGCAACCTGCAATACCGGAACGGCTCAGCGTCCCCGCACCCTGCCCTCAATAGCCGCATCCAGGCCCGCCTCCTGCTCAGCGCTGAACCCTGGGCGGCCCAGACGTGTGCCCTGCGGAACGGTCAGCCCCAGATGCAGATTTATGCCGCTCTCCACACCCATCACCAGGACCTGGGCTCTGATATGACCGGCAACAGCAGTTGCACAGGAATCGTGCTGCCTGCCCCCCAGAACCTAGCCGGTGGATATTCCACCTTCTGGAAGCGTGACCTCTGGCATGAGCAAACCGTCCCACTGAATCAATGGACGGTGTTGGCCGCATACATTGTCGATCTTGGGGAGAAGGAAGCAGGCGGCAGAACTGGCTTCACCAGGCAGCCGGACAATGCCCATGACTACCTGCTGGCGGTGATGCCCGCCGACCGTCCCATGCACCGGTCATCAGGAGGGTTTGAAGCCCTCAAGCACGCTGGCCTGACAAGCCACCTTGACGGCTCCAACTGGGCAGAAAGTGCTTTCGGCCTCCCCCGCCCCACGCTCCATGAGCCCTAACCCCCCAGCGCCGCGTGCGCTTCCAGCAAGAGCGCCTCAGTCTCGTCCCAGCCCACGCAGGCGTCGGTCACGCTCACGCCGGGCTGAAGCTGCGACAGGTCGGCGGGAATGGCCTGCTTGCCGGGGCGCAGGTTGGATTCCAGCATCAGGCCCTTCAGCGCCGTCTGCCCTGCTAGGCGCTGCGCGAGTACGTCCCGCCACACTGCCCCCTGCCGGGTATGGTCCGAGCCGCTGTTGGCGTGCGAGCAGTCCACCATGACAGCGGGCGTCAGGCCCGCGCCCTCCATCAGCGCGGCGGCCTCCGCGACGAAGGGGGCGGCGTGGTTCGGCCCCGCCCGGCCCCCGCGCAGGATCACGTGTCCGTGCGGGTTGCCCCGCGTGTGGACTACGCAGGCGCGGCCGTCGTCGTCGATGGTGAAAAAGGCGTGGGGATGCCGTGCGGCGAGAATGGCGTCCACGGCGAGCTTGAGGCCACCGCCCGTGCCGTTCTTGAAGCCCATCGGGGCGCTGACCGCACTCGCCATGACCCGGTGGGTCTGGGACTCGGCGGTGCGGGCACCCAGGCAGGCCCACGCGACCACATCGAAGAGGTACTGCGGGGCGAAGGGGTCGAGCAGCTCGGTGGCGACCGGCAGCCCGAGTTCGGAGACGCGCAGCATCAGCTCGCGGGTGCGGCGCAGCCCGGCGTTCATGTCATTGGCGCCTGTCATGTCGGGGTCGATCAGAAAGCCGCGCCAGCCCACCGTCGTGCGGGGCTTGTCCACGTAGACGCGCATTTGGACCTCCAGCCGGTTCCCCACCCGCGCCCGCAGCCCGGCGAGGCGCTCCGCGTAGGCCACCGCTTCCCCGAAATCGTGGACCGAGCACGGCCCCACCACCGCGAGCAGGCGCCCGTCCCGCCCCGCGAGGATGTCCTGCGCGGCCTGCCGCCCGGCCAGGACCGTCGCTTCGGCGGCGGGTGTGAGGGGAAGCTCGGCCTTGAGGTCGCGCGGGGTGACGAGCGGCGTGAAGGCCGTGACATTGAGGTTCTCGGTGCGGGCGGGGTGGGCCAGAGGTTCGGACTGGGGCATGGGGTCCTTTCGGGGCTCAACTGAAAATCCCCGGAGGGCGCTTCTCCTCCGGGGACAGTGGCGGGTGGGCCGCGCGGCGTCAGACCCGGAGGAACCGGGGCCAATAGAAAAACGCGGCGCGAGGCGACATGCGGGCCAGTCTAGGGCGGCCCGGTGAGAGGGGAACGTCAGCGGTCTAGGGGATTGGGCGGGGCCGGAGCTGGGGCGCAGCGGCGTTGTGCTGCTGGGCGAGCCACCGTGTGAGGACGGACTTGGAGGAGGGTGGAAGAAGAGCCCCCATCTTCGGAGAACGCACCAGGGCAAGGGGGCGGGCCGCCGCCTGTCCTCAGCCCCGGCCCCTTCCCCGTGTGCACCCTCCCGGTTCGCCTGCGCCTGTCCGCTAGACTGGCCTCCGGTCGGACGCGGCGCCCGGTGGCTACGGGCCGGGGCACGCGGTTCCGAGGACCAGCGGAGCCGGAGGGGGACGGCTCTCCTTTCTCGTCCATGCGGCGAGCCTGCCCCCGGAGGCCCCCGGCGGGGCAGGACGCGTGCCCGGAGGTGCCGATGTCCACACGCCCGAGTCCCCACCCCGCAGGCGGTCCATGACGCTCGCGGTCTTCTTTCCCTTTCTGATCGCCGCGCTCGCCGCGTGGCTGGGGCCGAGGCTGGGCCGCCGCACCGGCTACGTCGCGGCGGCGGCCTTTCTGCCCGCCCTGCTGCTGATTCCCGAGCTGCTGCGGATGCCGGGGGCGGTCCCCGCCCTGGAAGTCACCCGCTGGGTGCCCACCCTGGACCTCAACCTCGCCTTCCGGGGGGACGGGTTCTCGCTGCTGTTCGCCGCGCTGATCGGGGTGATCGGCACGCTGGCGAGTCTGTACTCGGTCGCCTACCTCTCGGAGCGCGAGCGGTTCGGGCGCTTTTACAGCTACCTGCTCTGCTTCGGCGGCTCGATGCTGGGGCTGGTGCTGACCGACAACCTCGTCGCGCTGTTCGGCTTCTGGGAGATGACCAGCGTCACGAGCTTCCTGTTGATCGGGCTGTGGCATACCCGCTCGGCGGCGCGGGACGGGGCGGTCAAGGCCTTTCTGGTGAGTGCGCTGGGCGGCCTCGCGCTGCTGGCGGCGGTCGCCCTGATCGCGCTGGGGGGCGGCAGCACGTCGCTCTCGGGGCTGGACGTGGGGGCGCTGCGTGAGTCGGCCTACTTTACCCCAGCGCTGCTGCTCACGCTGCTGGCAGCCTTTACCAAGAGTGCCCAACTGCCCTTCCACCTGTGGCTGCCCACCGCGATGGAGGCGCCCACCCCGGTATCGGCCTTCCTGCACTCGGCGACGATGGTGAAAGCGGGCGTGGTCCTCGTCGCCAAGTTCGGGCTGATCTTCGGCGGGGCGGCGCTGTGGTCGGGCATCATCGTGCCGGTGGGTCTGGCGACGCTGGTGTGGGGAGCGTGGCTGGCGCTGCGGCAGACCGACCTCAAGGCGCTGCTGGCCTATTCCACGGTGTCGCAGCTCGGGTTGCTGATGAGCCTGTACGGGCTGGCCGACGCCGAGGGAAGATTCGCCGCGACCGCGCACCTGCTCAACCACGCGGCGTTCAAGGCGGCGCTCTTTTTCGTGGTGGGCATCATCGACCACGAGACCGGGACCCGCGAGATTCCGTTGCTGGGGGGCCTGCGGCGGGCGCTGCCGGTCACGTTCGCGGCGGCGCTGCTGGCGGCCATGAGCATGGCGGGGCTGCCGCCGCTGGGGGGCTTTATCTCCAAGGAGCTGTTTTACGAGGCGATGCTGCACCAGGGGCCGCTCTTTCTCGCGGTGGCGGTCGCGGGCAGTGCGCTGACCTTCGCGTACTCGTTCCGGCTGCTGCGGGTCTTTCTGGGGACGCCGCGTGCCCCCGCCGGGGCCGAGCCGCACGAGGCCCCGCCCGGCCTGACCCTGCCCGCCGCCGGACTCGCGCTGACCGCCCTGGTCTTTGGGGTGCTGCCCGGTACGGCGGAGGCCCTGACGCGCACCGCGCAGTCGGCGCTGAACTTCGGGGACTACGACGGTTACCTCTCGCTGTGGCACGGGGTCACGCCCGCGCTGCTGGCGACCCTGCTGACCTGGGCGCTGGGGGCGGTGCTGGTGTGGCAGGCGAGGGGAATGAGGGCGCTGGGACGGCGGCTGACCCCCCGCGTGAACGCGAACACGGTGTATTACGGCCTGACCCAGACGGTGAATGTCTTTTCCTCGTGGCTGATCGCGCGGACGCAGGGGCTGCCCCTCCCGGACCAGCTCCGGATCATGCTGGCCGCCGCCGCGCTGATGGCGGGGTACGCCGTGTGGCGGGCGCCGCAGGTCTTCTACCCCATCGGGACGCTGCCGCTGGGCGTGCTGCCGGTCGCCGCGCTGCTGATCGCAGGGGCAGTGGGAGTGCTGCTCTCGCGCGGGCGCCTGACCGCCGTGATCGTGACCGGCCTGACGGGCTTCGGCAGCGCGGCGGCGTTTCTGGCCTTCCGGGCACCTGACCTCGCGCTGACCCAACTGCTGGTGGAGGCGGTCACGGTGATCCTCTTTCTGCTGGCCTTCCGGTACCTGCCGGGGGTGCGCGACCTGCCGCGCACGCGGGGGCGCTACGTTTTCGACGTGGCGATTGCAGGATTGGCAGGGGTGGGCATCACGCTGCTGGTGCTGTCCAGCGTGCGCTTCCTGGCCCCGCCCATCTCGCCCTACTACCTGGAGTACAGCTACAAGGGCGGCGGCGGCAAGAACGTAGTCAACGTGCTGCTGGTGGACTTTCGGGGCTTCGACACCCTGGGCGAGATCACGGTGGTGGGGATGGTCGCGCTCGCGGTGCTGAGTCTGGTGCGGCTGGGCAAACCGGGCCGTCCCCGCCGCACTCCCGACGACACGGCAGACCTGCCCGCCCGGAGGCGACCATGACCCGCCCGCCCGCCCCTTCTTCCTCCGGCCATGAGGCCCCGGCCCCCGCGCCGCTGACCAATGACCCCATCCTGCGCTCGACCAGCCGGGCCGTGTTCGCGCTGGTGCTGCTGTTCGCGTTTCTGCTGCTGTGGCGCGGGCACAATGCGCCGGGGGGCGGCTTTATTGCCGGGCTGATGACCACGTGTGCGCTGGTACTGCACCGCATCGCCTACGGCTTTTCCGCGCTGCGGCTCGACCCGGCGCGGCTGATTCCCTGGGGGCTGGCACTGGCCTTCGGGACCGGACTGGTGCCCTACCTGCTGGGCAAGCCCTTCCTCAAGAGCGACTACGGCTACATCACCACGGCGGTTACGGGCGAGTTCGAGTGGGCGACTGCGCTGCTCTTCGACCTCGGCGTTTTTCTGGCGGTCGTGGGGGCCAGCCTCACCATCGCTTACGCGCTGACCGAGGTGGCCCCGCAGGAAACGGTGGAGGGGGACGAATGAGCCGGGCCGCCCTTCCCCGCCCCCGCCTCCTTCCCCTTCCGGAGATCCGCTGAATGGAAACGCTTTTTGCCGTGATTATCGGCCTGCTGGTGGCGGCAGGCGTCTTTCTGGTGCTCTCGCGGGTGATCGTGCGGGTGGTGCTGGGGCTGACCTTTATCAGCTACGCGGCCAACCTCGCCATCCTGACCGTGGCGGGGCTGCGCGAGGTCTCACCGCCGCTGCTGACGCTGCCCGGTCCCTACATGGACCCGCTGCCGCAGGCGCTGATCCTGACCGCCATCGTGATCGGTTTTGCCACCACCGCGCTGCTGCTCACGGTGGCGCTGCGGGCCTATCAGGTCGCCGGGCACGACGACGTGGAGGCCTTCGGGGACAACCTCGCCCGTGACCCGGACGCGCACGACGGCTCCTTTGCCGACCCCGAGCACCAGAGCCCCGACCGCCCAGACGTGGAGGACATGCAGGACGACGAACCCGCTCCTGCCCCCGCCGGGGGGCGCCCGTGACCCCGGCCGACCTCGCGTGGCTGCCGCTGGCGCCCATCCTGGCGCCGCTGGGCCTCGGCGTGCTGCTGCTGTATCCCTGGCGCCGCCCGGTGCGGGTGGGGCTCGCGCTCGCCGGAGCGTTCGCGGTGCTGCTGTTCGCGGCGTCGCTCGTCGCGGCCACCTCGGGCGGGGCGGTGCTGGTGAGCAGCCTGGGAGGCTGGCCCGCGCCCTTCGGCATCGTGATGACCGCCGACCGCTTGGGGGCGTGGATGAGCCTGCTCGCGGCGGTCAGTGGGGTCCTCGCGGTGTGGCAGGCCGCCGCTGACCCCGACCCGGTGCGCGAGAAACACCACCTTTTCGGCCTGCTGTTCTTCCTGTTCGCGGGGGTGCAACTGTCCTTCCTGACGGGAGACCTCTTCAACCTGTTCGTGGCCTTCGAGGTGATGCTGGTCGCCTCCTACGCGCTGGCGGTGCTGGGCTCCACCCGCGAGCAACTGCGCGAAGGCTTCCGCTACATCGTGATGAATCTGGTCGCCTCGGCGCTGCTGGTGGTGACCTGCGGGCTGGCGTACGGGGTGCTGGGCACGCTGAACTTCGCGCACCTCGCGCAGCGCTCGGCCGAGCTGGGGCCAAACACCACCGTGACGGCGGTGGGCGTGCTGCTACTGATCGTCTTCGCGGCCAAAGGGGCACTCTTTCCGCTGGGCTTCTGGCTGCCGGGCACTTACCCGGCGCTGCCGCCCGCCGTGGGGGCCTTTTTCGCGGCGGTGCTTACCAAGGTGGGCATCTATGCCCTGATCCGGGTGTTCACGACCGTCTTTAACCAGGACCCCACCCTGCCCAACACGCTGCTGCTGGGGCTGGGCGCCGTGACGATGCTGTTCGGGGCCTTCGGGGCGGTCAGCCAGCGCGAGTGGCGGCGCATCTTCTCTTTCACGGTGATCAGCTCGGTGGGCTACCTCGCCTTCGGACTGGGGCTGGGCACCCCCGAAGCCTTGCGGGCCAGCGTGGCCTACCTCGCGGTGAGCGTGCTCGTGACGGCGGCGCTCTTTGCGATCGCGGCGGTCGCGGAACGGGCAGCGGGGTCGCGGCTGGTGGCGGTGCGGGGCATGCTGGACTTCATGCCGCTGCTGGCCGCGTGTTTTCTGCTGTGTGCGCTGACGGTGGCGGGGCTGCCGCCCTCGGGGGGGTTTGTCGCCAAGTACGCGCTGGTGCGGGCCGGATTGGCCCAGGGGTCGCCGTTGGCGCTGGCCGCCGTGTTCAGCGCCCTGCTCGCCAGCCTGATCCTGCTGTACGCGATGTTGGGCGTGTGGCGCGGGTTTTTCTGGGGCAAACACCTCGTGATGTTCCCGGTGTACCGGGTGCCCTTCGCGCTGCGGGCCGTCGCCTACGCCGCGACCGCGCTCGTGGCGGGGCTGACCCTTTTCGCCGGGCCGCTGCTGGGCTGGGCCGACGCGACCGCCGCCGAGTTGAGCGAGCCGGGGCAGTACATCCGCGGCGTATTGGGCGACGAGCCCATCGTGATTCCGCCCCCGCCCACCGTGCCGGAGGAGCCGTGAACCGCCTCACCCTGGTCTGCCTGCTGGCGGTGGTCTGGGCGCTGCTGCTGGGCGAGCCGAGCGTCCGCAGCCTCGCCGCAGGGCTGGGGCTGGGGGTGTTGATCGTGCGGCTCTTTCCACGGGCGGTGGGGGCACGCGCCGCCCCCCGCCGGGCACCCGACCTGCGGGCTTCCCTGCGGCGCGGGGCAGCCTGGTTGGCCTTTGCGGGCTTTTTCCTGCGCGAACTGACGGTGGCGAACGTGCAGGTGGCGCTGCTGGCGCTGCGGCCCCACCCCCGGCTCAATCCCCTGATCGTGGAGGTGCCGCTGCGGCTGCGGGGCGAGGGCCTCCTCACCGTCTTGTCGGCCTCCATCACCCTGATGCCCGGCACCGTCACGATGGGCCTGAGCCGTGACCGTCATACCCTCTACGCCCACGCCATCGGCACCGCCGACGCCGAGGCGGCCCGCGCGTCCATCGTGCGGGTGGAGCGTTACCTGCTGCCGCTGGACACCTCCTCTGCCCTCTCCCCCACCGGAGGCCCCGCATGATCATCAACCTGGCCCTGGGCATCGTGACGCTCTCGGTGCTGCTCGTGACCTACCGCGTGCTGCGCGGCCCCTCGTGGGGGGACCGCATCATGGCCTTCGACTTCCTGAGCGTGAATCTGGTGGTCCTGTTCGCGCTGATCGCCGTGCGGACCGGTTACCTCGTGATGCTGGACGCCGCGCTGGTCCTGAGCCTGCTGGGGTTTCTCTCCACCGTGGCCCTGACCCGTTACCTGCTGCTGGGCCGGGTGATGAAGTGAAGCGGTCAGCCGTCAGCCCTCAGCCCTCAGCCGGGAAGCAGGCCCGTCATGAATGACTTTCAACCTGCCCGCGACCTGCCGATCCTGATCGGGGCCTTTTTCGTGCTCACGGCAGCCATCGGGGTGGTGCGCTTTCCCGACCTCTACTCGCGGCTGCACGCGAGCAGCAAGCTCGTCACGCTGGGGTCGGCGGGCATCTTCCTGGGGGTGGCCTTCGCGCTGAGCGACACGGCGGCATTCACCCGGCTGGCGGCGGTGCTCCTGTTCCAGTTCCTCACCACGCCGCTCTCGGCGTACCTGATCGCGCAGGCCGCCTACCTGCGGGGCCTGCCGCCCATTCTGGGCGACGGGCGGGGGGGGGGCGGCGGCACCGACGAGTGGGGCGCCCTGGGCCGCGCCGACGAGGTCGCGCAGGCCGACCGCGAAGCCCAACGGGCGCTGGCCGAGGAAGGCCTCGCGGAAGAGGGATAGACGAGGGAGACGAGGGAATCGCGGCGCCCGACTTGGACGGGGTAGGTCTGCCCGGCGCCCGACGGGGCGAAGGTTGGGGGGGCGGGGTTCCCGCTCTCCCCTGGCCTTTCCAGCGCAGCTCCCGAAGGCTGAGGCCCGGCGCGCTGCTCCGCTCGTTTCAGCCTTCAGAACGGGGAAGGTACCAGTGGAGGCTGAAACCCTGGCCGCGCACCGTGCGGATGCCCGCCTGCTCCGTCACCGACGCGAGCTTGCGGCGCAGGGTCGAGACATAGGCGTCCAAGGTGCCCCCGGAGTCCGTTCCCCCGGCCCCCATCAGCTGTGCGCGGGGGACGACCTGCTGACTGCGCGCGGCCAGCGCCTGCAAAATCTCCGATTCCCGGACATTGAGCTTGACGCGGCCCAGCGGCCCCCGAAGCTCACGCGCCTGCAGGTCCAGCGCGGCGGTCCCGAACGAGACGACCTCCCGGCGCGGCGCAGGGTCCTGCCTGGAAAGCTGCCCGATGCGGCGGGCCTTGCGGGCCTCCTTGTCGGCATACAGCCGGGTGTCGGCCAGCGCGATGACGTCGGCCACGGTCGCGGCCTCGTCCGGCCAGCGGGCCACACCGAACGAACACCCCGCCTCCGGGAATCCGGCGGCCCGCGCCGCCGCGACTCCGGCATCCAACACCTCCAGGACGTCGGCCTGCACCAGCTCGGGCGAGGCGTGGCCGCCGTGTTCGACCAGCAGGGCGATCTCGTCTCCCCCCAGGCGAAACACCCCCATGTGCTCGGCTGCGCTGGCCCGCAGCGTGGACGCGAACACTTGCAGCAGCATGTCCCCGGCGGCGTGCCCACGCGTGTCGTTGACCCTCTTCAGGCCGTCCAGGTCGAGCATCGCCACGCTGAAGGTGGCCCGCGCCGCAGCTTCGCGCACCTGCGCTTCGAAAGCCCGTCGGTTGCCCAGGCCAGTCAGGATGTCGGTCAGGGCCGCTTCACGGGTGCGGCGGGAACGCTCCTGTTCCTCGACCGCCACGCGCAGGGCGCGGCCCGTCGCCCCCAGCACCCGGCGATCCCGCTCGCTCCAGCGGACATCCTGATTCATGCGGCCGAGCAGCAGGACATACGTGAAGTTGTTCGCCGTTCCTGCGGGCAAGCTGGCAAAGCCCTGCAAGCCCGCGGCGACCAGGGCCGGGTGGGTCACCCGCTCCTGCGGGTAGCCGCTGACGAACGTCGGCTCGTCCTGCCGCGCCGAACGGTGCAGCAGGGGGTCGCGCACACTCAGCACGCCGGGCAACTGAAGCCGCACGAACGTGTCGCTCTGTTCGTCCCTGGCCCACACCGTTTCGAAGGCCACCTCATCGCTGTGGATGCGGGCGAGGGTGCACCAGTCGGCGTCCACCAGGCCCATGACCAGAGCGACCGCGTGTCGGGCGAGATCCGGGGGGTCAAGGTCAAGCTGCATCAGCTGGGACACCCCCAGCAGGGTCTCACTCACGAGTTGGCTCTCGCGCAGGGACTGAATCAGGGTGGCATTGGATTCCAGGGCGCGTTGCAGCTCGACGTTCTCGAGGTGTTTGAGTTCGGCGTCACGCCGGGCGGCCTCGGCTTCGAGGCGCTGGAGTTCCGCTTCGCGCCGGGCCGTCTCGGCCTGGTGGCGTTCCTCCAGCTTGAGCAGTTCGGTTTCCCGCTCTTTCTTGTAAAGCTGCTCGTTGAAGGCCACCAGCTCCTGGCTGAGCGCGTAGGCCTGCTCGAACTGTCCGAGCTTCGCATGGCTGTCCACACGGATGGGGAACACGGCCTGCTGCTCGAGTTCACTCAGGGCGAAGGTCCGGAGTTCCTCGTAGGCCTCCAGCGCCGCCTGGTATTCCCCGGCATGGTGCTCCACGATCACCCGCGAATACAGCAGATTCTGTCGGGCGCGTCCTCCCAGCTGAGGCATCTCGTTCAGGGCGCTTTCCAGGTCGCGCCGCGCCGTGGCCACGTCGCCGCGTTCGGTGTGCACCTGGGCCAGATGACACACCGCACTCGCCCAGGTGCTGAACTGCTTGGTCGCAGAGGCGAGGTCCCGGCCCCGCTCCATCCAGGTGGTGCCCTCATCCTGTTCACCAGCCTGATAGCGCAGGATGCCGAGATTCAGATAGGCCCGGGAGAGGTTGCCCTGCCCCCGGGGGCCGACTTCCTCCAACACCTCAATGGCCGTGCAGAAGTAGTCCTCAGCCTTGCGGGGGTCGGTGATAAACCACAGCACCCCGATGTTCATCAGGATACTTCCCTGCAGCAGAAGGTCGCCCATGGTCCGGGCCACCTCCAGGGCGGCGTGGTGCTGGGCCAGGGCCTGGTCCCGCTGACCCAGCACGTCGGATGCCAGCGCCGCCATCATCAGACTGCGGGCGAGCCATTTTAGGTCGTCCGCTGCCCGCAGCCCTTCGGCGGCCTCCAGGCTGAGGGCCTGGGCCTGCGCGGACTCACGCTCCTCGAAGGCGACGGCTCCCAAGACGGCCTGGGCATGGAACCCGAACTCGGGGTGAGCCTCCCAGGCCTGCGCGATGGCCCGGGCACGCGCGGGGTCCGAGCCCTGCAGGTTCCAGGCGAGGTCGAGTTGCTCGGGAGGAGACAGAGTACCGGGCACAGCCGAGGGCAGCATCCACCGATTATGAAGGGGGCATAGGCGGACGCGTAGACACCCGTTCAGGGCTGACTTCAGAGCGGGCCGGGGGCGAGGGGGGCCAGGCCCGATCCCTTCCCCCTCAGCCCGTCGCCGCCCCCCTACGCCTGCGCCGCGTCCCCGGTCCCGCCTCCACGCGGGCGCCACAGGCTGACAAGAACGCCGCCGCCCAGAATTGCCAGGGTGACCGTGAGGCTGATCGCCGGGTCCACCTTGCCGAACGCCTGCCCCCAGAAGATCTTGCCGCCGATAAAGACGAGCACCAGCGCGAGTGCGGGCTTCAAGGCCCAGAAACGGTCGACCAGCGCCCCCAGTGCGAAGTACAGCGCCCGCAATCCCAGGATGGCGAAGATGTTGCTGGTGTACACGATGAACGGGTCCTGCGTAATTGCAAAGATCGCCGGAATGGAGTCCACCGCAAACACCAGATCGGCGAACTCGACGAGCAACAGGGCCAGGAGCAGCGGCGTGGCGTGCAGCCGCACCCGCCCGGCGGCGTCGGGCAGCCGGGTCAGGAACCGCTGGCCGTCGAGCTTCGGGCTGATGGGCACGACCCGCCGCAGCGCCCGCACCACGATGTGCCGCTCCAGATCGGGGGCCTCGTCGTGTCCGCCGCCTCCGCGCAGCAGCTTGACCCCGGTGAGCAGCAGGAAGCCCCCGAAGACCCACATCACCCAGTCGAACTCCGACACCAGCGCCGCGCCCAGCGCGATCATGATGCCGCGCAGCACGATCACGCCCAGGATCCCCCAGAACAGCACCCGGTGCTGCAGAGCGCGGGGAATCGCCAGCGCCGCGAAAATCACGCTGATCACGAACACGTTGTCGAGGGCCAGCGCCTTTTCCACGGCGAAGCCCGTCAGGTAGGCCATGCCGCTCTCGGCGCCCAGTGCCCACCACACCCACGCGCCGTACAGCAGCGCCACGGCGATGTAAAACGCACTCAGGCGCAGGCTGGCCGCGACCCCCAGTTCCTCGCCCCGCTGCCCCCGGCGCCGCGCCAGCACGCCGAGGTCAAAGACGAGCAGGCCCAGCACCAGCGCGAAGAAGACCACCCACATCCACACGGGCTTGCCCAGCCACTCCATCATCCACAGGTCCATTCCGAGCGTGTCCTTCCGGACCGGGCCATCCGGCTGTGCTCAGGGGCGGGAGGCTCCACCAAGGAGGAGGGCCAGCACCCGAGCAGGCGGCCCCGGATGGGGGTCCTGCCCAGGTCTGGCCCTCGCTGCGGGGGACCGGGGCGGCGTTGCCTCCCGAACTGTCGGTCCCCGCGCACCCGGCCGAGTCTCGGCGCGGGCGGCGTACTCCCCTGGAGTGAGCGCAGTGTGACAGAGCGCGGCCCCTGCCGAGTGTGACCGGAGCAACGGTGCCCGCCGGGGGGTCAGGCCTCGGGGTCCGCGATCTGGCGCAGCCGCTCGACCCGCTCGGCCAGCTCCCGGAGGTCCAGGCCGCGCAGGGCGCGGGCCGCGCGCTCCACCCCGGCCCCGTCCACCCGGTTCTCGTTCCAGCCCGCAATCAGCATCGCGCAGCCTTGCAGGGCGTCGCCCATCTGCTCCTTATGGAACATGGCGGCCAGGGTGCCGTCCCGCTGGGGCTGGGTCTGCTGCACCTGCCCCTGCACGTCCAGCACGACCTGCATAAACACCTGATCGAGCCGGGCGCGGTCGTCGGCGGAGAGGGCCACGTCAGGGGAACCGGGAGCTTGCGTCATGGCGGGCAGTCTAGAGGGGCGGTGCCCGGTCCAGGAGAAGGCTCCAGACCCGGTGAAGGGGTCGGCCGCCTGCTCTCAGCCCCCCATGAGGGGCGCGAGCAGCAGGCTGACCAGCAGGCCGTTCAGAATGGCCGACAGCAGCAGGGTCACGCCCGCATGCACGGGGTCGCGCAGGTTCATGCTGGACTGCACCGCGAGGTAACCGAAGGCCACGAGCGCGACGGTTACCAGCAGGCTGACCAGCCAGCCCAGGATGGGGATAATTCCCAGCAGCGTGCCCAGCAGGCTCAGCGGCACGTAGAACAGCGAGAAGGTGTAGGCGACCTCCTCATAGCGCCCGGTGCCCCCGAAGAGGCGGCGGCCCAGCAGGTAGACGGCCCCGGTGAAGATGCCGAATTGCAGCGGAATCAGCAGCAGGCGGCTGAAGAACTGCCCCAGCACCGTCACGTCCCCATGAAAGGGCGCGAACAGGGCCGCGATCAGCGCCGAGGCGAGGGCGGCGAGGCCCACGTACAGGAAAGCCTGCCGCACCCCGCCCCGACGCTCGAAGAGTTCAAACGTCCGGGGACTGGGCCGGGTCAGGACCGCCGCGCTCTGGGCGAACATGTCGGCGAAGGTCGCCTGGATCCGGGTCGGGGCGCTCATGCCCCCAGTACGCGGCGGGGGCCGGGACCGTTCCCGGTGCCCCCCGTGCGAGAATCACCCCATGACCGGATTCCCCTCCCCAGACGCGGACGGCGCCGCGACCCATTCCGGGTTCGTCGCCATCGTGGGCAAGCCCAACGTCGGCAAGAGCACGCTGCTCAACGCCTTTCTCAACACCAAGGTGGCCCCCACCAGCCCGCGTCCCCAGACCACCCGCCGGGGCGTGCGCGGCATCCACTCGACCGACACCCACCAGATCGTCTTCGTGGACACGCCGGGGCTGCACAAGCCCAAGGACGCCCTGGGCAAGTACATGAATCAGGAGGTCCACAGCGCGCTCAGTGACGTGGACGTGATCCTGTGGGTCGTGGACCTGCGCCACCCCCCCACCGAGGAAGACGGGCTGGTGGCCCGGCAGGTGCGCGACCTGCCCAAGCCGCTCTTCTTGATCGGCAACAAGACCGACGCCGCCAAGTACCCCGACGAGGCGATGAAACTCTACCGGGCGCTGCTTGAAGAGCGCACGGGCGAGACGCACGAGGTCATGCTCAGCGCCCAGAACAGCCCCGAGGCGGTGGGCACCCTGCGCGAGCAGATTCTGGACGCGCTGCCGGAAAACCCCTTCTTCTTTCCGCGCGGCGCCGCCTCCGACCAGAGCCGCGAGCAGTGGGCCGCCGAGATCATCCGCGAGGAGGCGATGAAAAAGCTGCGCGATGAGCTGCCCTACGCCGTCGCCACCCGTGTGAACCGCTGGACCGAGCGCGAGGACGGCCTCCAGCGCATCGAGGGCGAGATCGTCGTGGAGAAAAACGCTCACAAGGGCATGGTGATCGGCGCGGGCGGCAAGCAACTGCGCGAGATCGGGCAGGCGGCCCGCAAGCAGCTCGAGGTGTTCCTGAACCGCAAGGTTTTTCTGGGGCTGGAGGTCATCGTGATCCCCGGCTGGCGCGAGGACGAGGAGGCGCTGCGGGAACTAGGGTACGAGTAACGCGGTCCGCGTTCGGTGATGAGGGGGCGGGCGCTCAGGCGTTCGCCTCCTCGCTTTGAAGGTCCAGGCGCCCCCGTTCACGCAGGGCGTCCTCGTAAAAGAGCTTGGTCTGGTACATCCGAATCTGCCCGCCCTCGTACAAGGCAGTGAACTCCTCCCGGCTGACGTAGCGGGCCTCAGCCACCTCGTCGATAAAGGTGGGGGCGACGGTCTGGCCCGGCAGCGGCTCGGCCAGCCAGATATGGCGCAGGACAAACGCGCCGTCGGAAAACTGGCCCAGGTAGGTGTTGAGGTACTTCACCAGCCGGACCCGCAGCCCGGTTTCCTCCCACGCCTCACGCACGGCGGTGTCCTGCGGGTTCTCGCCATCCTCCACGCTGCCCGAGGGGATGTGCCACAGCCCGGCCTTGTCCATCTGCCCCGGCACGCCGAGTTCGCGCACGAGCAGGATGTCGCCGCGCTCATTCAGGATGACCACGCCGCCCGCGTGCAACTCGACCGGAACGTGCGTGCGCTCGCCGTGCTGCATCAGCCCACCACCCGGCGGATGTGGGCGAGGTGGTGCCGACCGTGCCAGGCGTACATGGCGGCCAGGGTGTCCACCGTGTAGGTCTGACCCAGCGCGGGATGGGTCCACTCGCGCCGCCAGTCCTCCGGGCTCAGGCCTTCGAGCAGGGCGGTCCAGCGGACATGCAGGCCGTCCAGCAGGGACAGGCTGGGGGCCACCGGCAGCCGCATGTCGGGCAGCCTCGCCCACTCGCCTTCCTCGTAGGGCTTGATGGTCGGGCGGTCCTCCGTCAGCGCGAGCTTGAGGCGCACCACCGCGTTCATGTGGCTGTCGGCGAGGTGGTGGACGACCTGCCGCACCGTCCAGCCGCCGTCGCGGTAGGGCGTGTCGAGCACCGCGTCCGGTTGCCCCCCGACGGCCGCCCGGAGTTCGGCAGGCAGGGTGCGAATGGCCCGCACCGCCTCCGCCCGTTCCTCCGGCGTCAGGGTGAGGGGCTGCGGCATCGGCCCGAGGGGGAAACGCGGGTCGGTCACTCGCCCGCCTCCTTCCTCGTCCAGCGGTCGGCGTCGCGGGTTTCGACCTTCGCCATCATCCGCTCGAAGCCGCGCTCCAGGCTCAGGCCGCGCTCGTTGCTCAGGCACAGCATTACGAACAGCAGGTCCGCGAGTTCCATCTCCAGGTCGCCAGGGTCCTCGCCAGGCTTGGGCTTCTTCCCATTCCCATGCGCGATGACGCGGGCAATCTCACCGGTTTCCTCGGTCAGGCGGGCTAGCATGAGCAGCGGGGGAAAGTAGCCTTCCTCGAACTGGGAGATGTAGGCGTCCACGCGGCGCCGGGCGTCCTCGAAGGTCAGGCTTGAAGGAGTCAGGCTCATGTCCGGCAGGGTAAACAAAAACCAGCCGCGTGGGGGCGGCTGGCCTCTGGTCGCTGGGAACTGGCAGCTCAGCGAATATACAGGTACGTCTCCTGAATATCGCGGTCGGCTGCCCCGTAGGGCTGCACGTACTGGGTCGTGACGGCATTCCACCGACCGTCGTTGTAGACCCCGCTGAAAACGAGTTCAGTGGTGGGCCGCACGCGGGTGAAGATCGCCCGGACGCGCTGGAGGCCGCGCGGCGCCGCCACGTTGTAGGTCACGCCGTCCTGCGGGCGGGGAAAGACCGTGGTGCCCGCCTGCACGTAGACGCCCTGCACCAGCGTGCTGGCGACGCCGCCGGGTTGCAGGGCGACCAGCGTGACGTAGCCCGGCGTGCGGGTGGTGAGCTGGAACCGGACCTCGTCGCCCACCCGGTAGGTGGCCCCTTCGCCCCGGTCGGGCCGCAGGTCCGCGATCAGGTTGCTGGAACTGCCCGCCAGACCGAGGTTGCTGCCGACGGTCACGGTGCAGGAGCTGAGGCCCAGAGCGAGGGCGCCGAACAAGGCGATTCTGTGCATGAGAGCAGCCTAGTCGCCCAAGCTGACGCGCTCCTGAGAACCCGGTGCCCGGAAGGTCAGAGAGCGCCCCATGTCGTGCCCCGGCGGGCCGTAGCATGGTGTATGCGCCGCCCCCGCCTGCACCCCGCCGTGCCCCGGCTGTTGCTGCCGCTGCTGCTCGTGCCCCTGGCGCCGCCTGCCCAGGCCACCCGCACGGCGGCTCCGGCCCCTGGCTCCCAAGAGACGCGGCCCGCCCCGACCCTGCCCCCAGCCCGCTACACGCTCAACCGCCTGTTCGAGGACGCCGAGGCCGGGCGAATCCGGCTGCTGACGCTGGCAGGCACCGGGGACGCCTCGGTGTATCTGGAGGACCAGACGCGGCCCGTCTCCCTGGTGGTGCCCACCGACGCCGCGACCCAGGCCTCCACCCTGACCCGGCTGCGGCAGGCGGACGTGCCCCTGCGGGTGGTGACGGGCGGCTCGCCCTTCGCGTGGGTGGGGTCGGTGCTCCCGCTGATCCTGACCGGGCTGATCCTGCTGGTGCTGTGGCGCTCGCTGCGCGGCGGGGCGGGCGGTGGGAATGCGGCGGGGAACTTCGGGAAGTCGAAGGCGGCGGTGATCAGCGAGGGCCAGATCAAACTCACCTTCGCCGATGTCGCGGGCTGCGACGAGGCCAAGTCCGACCTGCAGGAAGTCGTCGACTTCCTGCGCCACCCCGAGCGCTACCACCTCCTCGGCGCCCGCATCCCCCACGGCGTCCTCCTCG